>CAVBFD010000007.1:0-69693 GCA_963594655.1 Candidatus Methanomethylophilaceae archaeon | reverse complement strand
GTCTTTGGCGCAATTCGCAAATAAAAGTTGCGCAAGTTATTCTTTGAACATTACTAAAGAAACAACACTCTGACATGAAGATTTCTCCAGCACTTACAGACTCTCCAGCATACGCATCAGAACCACCTGTGCGGAGATTTCCCTGTTGGCAGCTTCCGGTATCACCAGACTAGTGGGCGACTCAATCACGGAGTCGGTCACAATCATGTTGCGCCTTACCGGGAGACAGTGCATGAAGAAGGCGTTGTTGGTGACAGCCATGTGCCTGTCGTCCACAGTCCACGACATGTCCTTGTTGATGACCTTACCATAGTCTTCCGGCCGTGTCACGCCCGGACAACTCCAGTTCTTGGCATAGATGAAGTCAGCCCCCTCAAACGCCTTCATCTGGTCGTACTCCACCTTCGCGCCGCCTACGAACTGAGGGTCGAGTTCGTAGCCCTCGGGATGGGTGACCACGAAGTCCACGTCGGCAGCGTTCATCCACTGGGCGAAAGAGTTGGGTACAGCCTGAGGCAGAGCCTTAGGGTGCGGAGCCCACGACAGCACCACCTTAGGACGGGCAGTGCGCTTGTACTCCTCGATAGTGATGAGGTCAGCGAAGCTCTGGAGCGGATGTACCGTCGCGCTCTCCATGAAAAACACAGGTTTGCCACTGTACTTGATGAACTGGTTGAGGATTTTCTCCTCATAGTCGTCCTGACGGTTCTGGAAGGTGGCGAAACTGCGCACACCGATGATGTCACAGTAGCAACCCATGACAGGAATAGCCTCCAGCAGGTGTTCGCTCTTGTCACCGTCCATCACCACGCCCCGTTCAGTCTCCAGTTTCCACGCCCCCTGGTTCACGTCAAGCACGATGACGTTCATGCCGAGGTTCATAGCCGCCTTCTGCGTGCTGAGGCGTGTGCGCAGACTGTTGTTGAAGAAGATGAGGAGGGCGGTCTTGTTCTTGCCCAGTCCGTCATACTTATACCTGTCCTTCTTTATCTCGAATGCCTCCTTCAGAGCCTGGTGGAGGTCACCTATGTCCGATACGTTTTGAAATACTCTCATTATGGTTTTGTTTTTGTCAGTCAAACAATGTGGTTTTGGGTTGGATTCCCATATAACTCTGCGCATACTCCTTGGAGATGGAGTTGTTGAGACTCTGGCACACGTGGGAGGAGAAGTCGATGGCACACTTGATGATCCTGTCCCACTGTTCCTCACTCATGTCATTCACCGTTTCCTTGGTGACACCCTCCTTCAACAGTCCGTACACGATGCCAGCGTTGAAGTTGTCACCTGCCCCGATGGTACTTACCGTCTGCACCTTCTTCACAGGGTACTCCTTAGTCACCTTCGGTGAGATGAGCCGCACGTTCTTGCCGCCGTTGGTGCATATCATGTTCTTGCAGTAGAAGTCCACCTCCTTGTGGTACACCCTGTCAGGGTCGTTGTCACCGAACATGTTCTCTATATCCTCGGTGGAACCGCGCACGATGTCCGCATACTCCAGGTTCTCCAGAATATCGGGGTAGAGCTTCATCGCCTCACCCTTGTGCGTACTGCGGAAGTTGAAGTCATAGAATATGACCGCCTCCTTCTCCTTGGCGTAGTTGAGGAACTCAAGCACCTTTGGGCGCAGCACAGGGTTGAGTACGAAGTACGAACCCATGATAACGATGTCGTTCTTCTCGATGCGCGGCCAAATCACGTCGAGCCGGGCCTTCGGGTAGTCCTTGTAGAACTCATAGTCGGCGTCGTTGTTCTCGTCGAGCCACGCCAGCGAGAGAGGAGTGCGACCGTCGTAGTAGACACACACGTTCTCGTTGTTGACACCGTTGTCTTTCAGAAAATCAAGGATAATCCTGCCCACCTTGTCGTTGCCGGTCTCACTGATGAATGTCACATTCTGACCGAGCCGCCCAAGGGTTATCACCGAGTTGAAGACAGATCCGCCAGGCACGGCAGTCGTAGGCTGTCCATTCTTGAAGATAATGTCCATTATGGTCTCACCTATTCCTATGATCTTACGTTCCATATATATTAGTTGGTTATTTAGTCTGCTTGTTACTTTCCTATTATAGTGATGATGTCCTCCAGAGTTTCGGCGCGCAACATATGGGAGTCCAACGACTCTCTCACCACCCCGGCCTCCTTCATCCGGTCAATCACCTGGAAGAGTCCGCCCCAGAAGCCGCCCACATTCCAGAAGATGACCTTCTTGTCCGCCAGTCCTATAGTAGCCTCAGCCAGTACGGTGAATGCCTCGTCGAGCGTTCCCACGCCACCCGGAAGCGCAATCATGATGTCGCTTATCCTGTTCATCCACGCCTTGCGGTCGTGCAGGTTCTCCGTAGGCACCCTTATACCGATACAGTCGCTCACCATGTGCCTGTCCATCAGAATCTTAGGGACGACCCCGACGACATTGATGCTGCCGGTCCTCTTCACACCCTGTGCCACAGCCTCCATCAGTCCGCACTTGGAACCGCCGTACACCAGTGTGCGTCCGCTCCTGCCGATCCACTCGCCCAGTCTGCCCGCCTCATCGTAGTACACCTGCTCCAACTTATCGGACGACGCGCAGAAGACACCTATCTTCTCCATCGCAGGTGTGGCCGTATTGTTTCCGTCTTTACTCATGTCAATCACAATTCTACTGTCAGTTCCACGGGACAATGGTCCGACCCGTATATCTCCGTATGTATTCCGGCTCCCGTCAGTCTGTCCTTCAACCGGTCGGAGCATACGAAATAATCGATGCGCCACCCGGTGTTCTTCTCACGGGCGCGGAAGCGGTACGACCACCATGAATAGATATCTGTAGCGTCTGGATGGAAGAACCTGAAAGTGTCGATGAATCCGTGCCGCAGCAGTTGCGTGAACCGTTCCCTCTCCTCATCGGTGAATCCGGGGTTGCGCCTGTTTGTCTTGGGGTTCTTGAGGTCTATCTCCTCATGCGCCACGTTCATGTCACCGCACACGATGACCGGTTTCTTCCTGTCGAGTCCGCACAGGTAGTGGAGGAAGTCCGCCTCCCACTGCATACGGTAGTCCAACCGCTTCAGTTCGTCCTGCGAGTTGGGCGTGTACACCGTCACCAGATAGAACGAGTCCATCTCCAGGGTGATGACCCGTCCCTCGTGGTCGTGGTCCTCCACCCCGATGCCGTAAGTCACGTCCAGCGGTGTGTGGCGAGTGAATATGGCAGTGCCTGAGTAGCCTTTCTTCTCCGCATAGTTCCAGTACGACCTGTAGCCCTCGAAGCTCAGGTCCAACTGTCCCTCCTGCATCTTGGTCTCCTGCAGACAGAAGAAGTCCGCGTCCAGTTGTCTGAAGGTATCCTCAAACCCCTTCTGGCAACAGGCCCGTATGCCGTTGACGTTCCATGATATCAGTTTCATAGTCTCGTTGAATACGACTAATGGTCAGAGGCGCAAAGACCAATGACCATCAGTCGGGTACGTATTCCGTTAATTGTACTTATTTCACGTATGACGCGAAGTCAGTCTTGCGCATGTCGCCCTCACGCTGGAAGGTGTCGTGCATTGCGAACGCCGCGCTCAACTTATGGCAAGTCTGTCCCTTGTCGGCAATCTTGAGGTAGTCCCAGAGGAGTTGCTTGTAGTCTGGGTGGGCGCAGTTCTCGATGATGGTCTTCGCGCGCTGCACAGGCGACTTTCCACGGAGGTCAGCCACACCCTGCTCGGTTACGATGACATTCACGTCGTGTTCAGTGTGGTCGATATGGCTACAGAACGGCACGATAGCCGAAATCATACCGCCCTTGGTCACTGACGCACAGGTGAAGATGGAGAGGAAGGCGTTGCGCTCGAAGTCGCCCGAACCACCGATACCGTTCATCATCTTTATACCACTGATCTCAGTTGAGTTGGCGTGTCCGTAGATGTCCACCTCAATAGCCGTGTTGATGGCGATGACACCCAGACGGCGGATGACCTCCGCATTGTTGGAAATCTCCGACTGGCGCAACACGAGCTTGTCCTTGAAGAAGTCGATATTGTCGTAGATGCTCAACAGCTTGTCGTTGGTGACGGTGAGCGAGCAGGTGGAAGCCGCCTTCACCTTGTTCTCGAACATAAGGTCTACGATGGCGTTCTGCAGCACCTCGGTGTAGATTTCCAACTGAGGTATGTCAGGGTTACTGCCAAGGGCATAGAGGATGGCGTTGGCCGTAGTACCCACACCGCTCTGCAACGGAAGGAAGTTGGGCGGTATGATGCCGCGCTTCCTCTCGTTCATGAGGAACGCCGCCACGTTCTCGCCAATCTTGTCAGTGATGGGGTCCTCGCCCTTGAAGCTGCGCGCCTCGTCAGGCAAGTTGCACTCAACCACACCCACTACCTTCTTAGGGTCAATCTGCAGGTACGGAGTGCCTATGCGGTCTGTCACATGTTCAATTGGAATCGGTTTCCTGTAAGGAGGGTCGAGCGGCTCGTACACGTCGTGTATGCCGATGGACTTGGGAGAATGGAAGGCGTTGAGTTCAAGTATGATACCCTTCTTCGCAAGACGCGCGATAGTGGGAGAGATACCGCCGGCGGCAGTGAGGTACACCTTGTCGCCCTCGATGGCGCACACCTCGATGATAGCCCAGTCCACCCCACCGAGGAATCCGTAACGGATATCCTGTGCGGTCATTCCGAGGTGGAGGTCATTGTAGGCGAACTCACCTGCGTTCACGTGCTTACGGAAGTCAGGGTTGGTGGTGTACGGAGCCCTGTAGCGGATGGCATGCTCGTCGGAGAGTATGCCGTCGCAGGACTGTCCCGTAGACGCTCCTGTTAATATACCAATCTGAAATTCCCTTCCGGCCTCATGCTCGGCATGAGCCTTCTTCGCGATTTCAGAGGTCACAGCCTTAGCCGTTCCCGCGGGAGTAAAGCCACTGAGTGCGATATTGTCGCCGTTCTTTACCATCGCCGCAGCCTCTGCGGCAGTAATTCTTGTAAATGACATGTATGTTTAGTTTTATGATAATCCTATTCAGTTCCAGAATCTACCAAATGCAAAGTTACAAATTTAAACCCATATAAACACATTATATAATAAGAATAATTGCGACAGGCGGTCTAATTCATGTATTTGGCAGTGACAGACGCGTCTGACGCCGCCATCTGACACGGTGTCCCCATGAAGATGATGTCACCGCCCCGGTCTCCCGCGCCCGGTCCCAGTTCCACGATGAAATCGGCTGACTTTATCACATCCATGTTGTGTTCGATGATATATACCGTGTTGCCCCCATCCACCATGGAGTCGAACAGACCAAGTATGTGCCGCACGTCCTTGATGTGCAGACCGTCGGTAGGCTCGTCGATGATGAACACCTTGCCCCCCTGTCCAAGGTACGACGCCAGTTTCATGCGCTGCAGTTCACCTCCCGAGAGGGTTGACAACGCCTGGTTGAGGTGCAGGTAAGGCAGACCCACATCCACTAGCGGCTTTATCTTCGTCCTTGCCCTCTCAGCCAGTTGCCCGAACTGCGGCATGTCGGCGAAGAACTCCATCGCCTCCTCCACACTCATGTCCATCACCTCCGCTATGTTCCTGTCACTCACCTTGTACTCCAGTGCCTCGGGCGAGTAACGGAGTCCGCGGCACGCCTCGCACACAGTCTCTATACTGTCCATGAACGCCATCTCCGACACAATCACGCCCTTGCCTCCGCAAACGGGACACGCGCCCTTGCCGTTGAACGAGAAGTAGTCCTCCTTCACCTTGTTAGCCTTCGCGAATATCTTGCGTATGTCACCTGCCATGTCCATGTAGGTGGCGGGGGTGGACCGCAGACTCACACCAATCTCCTTCTGGCTGATGAACACCGGTTGCGCCGCGCCCTCACTGTCCGCCTGTTCACCCAACCGCTGTCTGAACACCTCCATCAGACTGCTCTTGCCCGAACCTGCCACACCGCACACCACAGCCATCACCCCCATGGGGAGGTCTACCGTGACGTGCCGGAGATTATGCAGACTAACGTCCTCCAGACGGAACGAGCCGGAAGGTTGGCGCACGGACATCTTCAGCTCCATACACTCCTCAATCATCCGTCCTGTGGCAGTGCCGCTCTTGACCAGTCCGCCGTACGTTCCCTGATAGAGGATCTGTCCTCCGTCCTTTCCGGCGCCGGGTCCCATGTCCACGATATTGTCCGCAATACGTATCATCTCCTTGTGGTGTTCCACCAGAATCACCGTATTGCCGTGGTCACGAAGTTTCCTCACGGAGTTCTTCATCAACCGGATGTCATGGTTGTGCAGTCCCACGCTCGGTTCGTCGAGGATGTAAAGCACGTCGGAGAGCGACGAGTTGATGTACTTGGCTATCTTACACCTCTGCGCCTCACCGCCCGACAGGGTTCCGATGGGGCGACTCAGACTGAGGTAGCCCAGTCCGATTTCTTCGAGAGCGTCCAACCGTTGCCCTATCGACCGCTTCAGGTCCGCCGCCAGCGGGTCGGACACCGATTTCATCCATTGGTTAAGGTGGCTGATAGACATGTCGCACACCTCCGCTATGTTCTTCCCCTCAATCCTGCACGACAGCACCTTGGCGTTGAGCCTGGTGCCGCCACAGTCGGGACACACCCCCATACGCAGCATCGGGTTGAGGACGGCACTGTGCAGCAGTCCCTCCTCAGAGTTGATGATACTCCTGTACATACGTGGAATCAGTCCCTCGTACTTGGCTGTCTTGGGCCAGTTGGACGGAGGGTTCTTGAGTTTTGTCTGCGGTGAGTGGAGGAAGAGGTCGAGTTCCTCCGGCGTATAGTCCTTTATCTTCTTGTCGAGGTCGAACAGTCCGCTGTGCGCGTAACGAATCCACCGCCATCCGCCCTTGTGGAAGGCGATGTAATGGATGGTGTCCTCGTCGTTGAGACTCTTGTTGAAGTCCACCAGCTTATGGATATCCAGTTCCCTTATCTCGCCCAGTCCCGAGCAACGGGGACAACTGCCCTGAGGATGGTTGAAGGAGAAGGAGTCGGAGTAGCCCACGAACGGTCTTCCCACACGCGAGAAAAGCAGTCTGACCAGTGAATAGATGTCGGTGTAGGTACCGACGGTGGAACGGCTGTTCTGCGCCGGTTTCTTCTGGTCGATGACGATAGCTATGGGCAGTCCCTCTATCTTGTCCACATGCGGTCGGCCGTATTTGGGCAGGTACTGCTGTACGAACGAAGGGAACGTGTCGTTCAGTTCCCTTCGTGATTTGGCGGCTATGGTGTCGAGTACCAGCGAGGACTTCCCCGATCCCGACACGCCGGTGAACACCGTTATCTTGTATTTGGGAATCTCCAGCGATACATGCTTGAGATTGTTCTCGTATGCGCCTTCAATCCTTATCATCCCTTGGCAGCGTATACTTCCTCTATCGTCATTGGCTTCCTCTTGTGTCCGAGCAGACGCGCGCCGTCCTCAGTGATGAGGTAGTCGAGTTCGTTGCGCAGACCGGTGAAGCCCTTCCACGCCTCCAGCTTGTCGTAGTTGATGAAGTCGGTGAACTGCTTCTCCGCCTTCCACTTGTCGATGAGTTCGGGGATGAAGTAGATGCCCGGCTCTACGGTGAACACGAAGCCCGGTTCGAGCTTACGCGCCAGACGGAGGGACTTGAAGCCGAACTGCGTGCTTTTCTTCTCTCCTTCCGCATAGCCCACGTACTGTTCGCCGAGGTTCTCCATGTCGTGTACGTCGAGTCCCATCATGTGGCCCACTCCACAAGGGAAGAACAGGGCGTACGCTCCTGTCTCAGCAGCTTCCCTCGGGTCGCCCTTCATAAGTCCGAGGTCTTTCATGCCGGCGCAGATGGTCTCCGCAGCCGCCAGATGCGCCTCCCTGTAGGGAACGCCCGGCGCCAGTTTGTCTACCGCCGCATAGAACGACTTGAGGTGCAGGTTGTATATAGTCTCCTGCTGCTCGGTGAACTTGTCGCTCACCGGCATTGAGGAGGAGAGGTCTCCGGCATAATGGAGCTGGTCCTCCGCACCGGCGTCCACAAGGAGGATGTCGCCCTCATGCAGGGTGTTCATGAACGCATGTTGGTGGAGCGTCTGTCCCTTGGTGGTCGCGATGGTAGGGAACGACCGGAAGCAGCCCTGACTCATCACCGCCTGCTCGATGGCCGCGGCAATCTGCGCCTCGGTCACTCCCGGGCGCGCCGCCTTGTAAGCCGCTAGGTGCATGTCCACACTGATGTCGATGGCGGACTCTATATGTTCCAGTTCCTCCGCTGTCTTGTGGTTACGCATGTCCACGATAGCCTTAATCATCGTGACCGATGCCTTGGCGGCCTGTTCAGCCGGGTTGATGCCGAGGAGCTCCTGTAGCCACACCTGGTGTTCGCCTCTGTAAGGCGGAAGGAAATGTATGGTCTGGCCCTTCGCCTGTGCGTCCTTCACGTATGTGGTCAGTGACGCGAGGGGACGGGTCTCAGTGATGCCGACCACCGCGCTCTTCTCTGCCACGGTAGGCTGGTAGCCCATCCATACTATATCGTCGATTGTCAGTTCATTGCCGAAGATGATTTCCTTGTCGTTGTCGATGTCGATGACAGCAGCCAGTCCTGCGTAATCGCCACCGAAATAATAGAGGAACGAGCTGTCCTGACGGAACATGTAGGCGTTGTCAGCATAGTTCATACCCGCTTCACCGTTACCGAGTAAGAGCAGCAAGCCGCTTCCCACTCTTTTCTTTAGTTCAGCCCTGCGCTGAACGTAAGTCTCTTTTGTAAAAGGTCTTTCCATAGTTTTGATGTTTGAGTTGTTTTGATGCTGCAAATTTACTAAAAATCATGTTCACACGCAGTTCCAGTTGGAAAATAATTTTTCTCCTGTTAGCAAAAAAAATGTCCGCAGCGACTGCTGCGGACACTCATGTCAGTTTTGTTTATTGTTCGGTGGCTCACTTCACAAAAACTTTCTTGCCGTCAAGGATGTTCAGACCCTTCTGCAATACGGAGAGCTTCTGACCGGCGATGTTGTAGATGCCTTCAGCACCTGCCTTGCCTGCCTCGATTGCGTCGATAGCTGTTGCATCAGTGAAGGTAACTGTCACCTTGAGGATAACACCCTTGTTGTCCTCGTCTGAAACGATAGCCCAACGGCCTACGAAGGTGTCGCCTTCTGCGAAGTTAGTGCTATATGCGGCAAGGTAGTCGAATGTACCTGTTGACGGGTCAGCCAACTTAATGCAATATGCTGTGGAATCGTTACCCCAAGCACGCGGGTTACCGTCGATGTCACGCCATCCGTCAGTTGTGTTCTCAACCAAAGAACCGTCTGATTTCACAACATAGACAGATACATAGTCGTAAGAAACCTCTTCTACCCCGAGAGCTTTAGCCACTTCATCAACATCGAATGTAGCGGTAAGTCCTGAATAAGCAGTTCCAGGCTTGTCTGTTACTGCCACATCAATTGTCTTTACGATGTCAGCTACAACCTCAGGTGCCGCCACATAGTTCAACTCAACAACTACGTAAACAGTGTCGTACTCACCGGCACCTTCTGTCTTGTTTGCAAGAGCGTAAACAGCCTGATAGGAAACAGGTTCAGTATTAAAGCCCATCATACCACCAACTTCCTTAATCTGTCCAGACGCCAAAGAGAAGTCTACCTTTGAGAAGTAGCGCGCGTCATTGCCCCAAGCCTGCCAGTTGCCTTCAGCGTTGCGCCATCCGTCAATATTAGCTTCTGAAGTTGTACCCAGACCATAGTTGCTGTCACGTGTTCCGTCACCCATCACTGCATAGATGTTGAGTTCGTCAACAGATGTAGCGCCAAGCTCTTTAAGGATTGTTGCCATATCCACATCTGTAGAATATCCTTCATAGCAGCTACCGACAGTTGACTCGAAGCTGTAAGTAAGAGTGTCCGTCTTTGCGGTAACAGGAACAACCTCGAAGTTGACATCCTTAAATGAGAGCCAGCTGATGTTGTTGTCGGCAGCAACCACATACTGGATAGTAAGGATGCCGTCGTCACCTACTGTAGCTACAGTGGTGTAAGTGTCGTGATACATCTGAGAAGTACCAACCTGAGTGCCTTCACTAACATTGATCGGGTCACCGTCGTTGGCAACCATTGTAATTCCGTAAGGAGCGACTGTATTGCCGTCCTTCACACGTACACGAACCCATGATGAAACGTTGTACTCTCCAGGAGCGACATCAGTCATCGTAGCAGTAAGAGTGCGCTCGCCAAGAGAGTTGGCGTTGCCTGTCCAATACTCGAAGAACGGAACATTGAAGCCGCTGCCGTCTTTTTCGCCTTCATCTGACCATGTGTTGACGTAAGGAATATCATCGTAGCTGTTCACACCGAACGCACTTCCGAGGAATAAGTTAAACTGAGCGGCTTGGTGCCAACCACTGTTCTCCGGCAAAGCCTGAGCCTCCTCAGTGGTAAGAGTGAGGTTTTCGTACTTAGCCCATGGAGTAGTGAGGTAGGTGTCAAAAGCCGCGGCCGTGTAGAGGTTTGTGTTCAGACTCTCAATCATAGCTGCACGCTTGTCGAGTTCTGCCTTTGCTGCGGTGTAAGCGCTTACAGAAGCCTTAGCGGCAGTTACAGCGTCAGACAATGCCTGATAAAGTTCCATACTGGTCTTGTTTGCGCTCAAAGCGGTAACTGCATCAGCCATTTTAGTCTTTACATCAGCATTCATCACGCTGTCCGCATATTGAGTGGCAGTGGTAATAAGAGCCTCTACATCATCCTCGCTTACACTGCCCTTGTAAGAGGTGATGACCGTGTTGCCCATGATGAACCAGTGACCGTCAAGATAAGATGGAACAGCGACAGTCAAGTCAAGAGTGCCTTCCTCTCCGACATACACGTAAACCTCAGACTTGTACTTGCCGGCATCAAACAATGTCTTTGCTTCAGATGGATTGTTCGGATTGCCATCACCTGCACGGTCTTCCGCCCATCCCTTGATGCGAACCTGATGACCATTTGCCTGAAGGTACGATGTAGTTACATAGTATCCTGCGTTGGCATAAGTAACGTTATTACCATTCCATCCGTCACGCTCAAGTGCATTGATGCTCACCTTATAGACACCTTTAGCAAGACCTGTGGCAGTGTAAGTAAAGTTACCTGTTCCCATATAGACCTCGCGTGGATTATCGTTATTGGCATCACCGCCGCGTACTTTTGTCCATGTGTACTCTGTCGGGGCGATAGTCTTGACAACGGAAGAGGCATAGCCTGCAAGAGTCTCCTCGAAAGTCTCAGCTGTAAGGCCTGCCTGTTCCGCTACCTGTGCGTTGTTGGTAGACTCATATGCACCGACGATTTTGTCACGTTCTTCCTTTGACAGGAAAGACCAGAAAGTTGCGGACGACGCATCATCTGCAAGAGTGATGTATTCACCGAGATCTCCCAGAGCATGTGTCATGAACTTGAAATCAGAAGTTGAAATGACATAGCCCTTACTTGTTGGTGAAAGAATCCAGTTGAATGCGCCCTGGTCGGTGTAGACACCGTCTGAACCGTTGACGTGGTTACCAGAGTCATCGTATGGTTTGAAAGTGTAGGTTCCGTCAGCAAAACTGACATTCAATGGAATACCGTACTTGTCCGCACTGGCTTCAGTTCCCCATGCGCAACCACGGGAAAGGAACACACCGGCTTCTTTGTCGTAGAGATAGTATGTGCCGTCCGCAATGGCGCCACCTCCTGTGTCACCATCATCCTGCGCCCAAGCACAATTTGCAGAAGCGAGAAGCGCCAGTGTCAGTAAAGAAGTAAAAATTTTCTTCATACTTTTTCGATTTTGAGTTAATAATATAGTTATTTGTATAGATTGTACGTATGGTTCAGTAAGCAAAAGGTTCATTCGTTCCCTCCTACGGACTTCGGGGGCAAATATACAACTTCTTTACATGTAATCAAAATATTTTAAGCCGTTTCTTGTAACAAATACTGTTTTTCCTACAAGAAACGGCTTAAAATGGATTAAAGGCAGCAATGAATCAGCGCAAGCGTCTGCACCTCAGCATGAGCCAGACACCGGCAATGATGAACGGAATACTTAGCAGTTGTCCCATGTCGAGAGTCATGCCCTTCTCGAAATCCACCTGCTCCTTCTTGATGAACTCCACGAAGAAACGGAAGGTGAAGATGAGGGTGATGCAGAGTCCGAAGTGGAAGCCTGTGCCTACGGCCGTACGCCGGTCGTTCCTCCCGCTCCGCAGGTAGTAGACACTTATTCCTATTATAAATATAATAAGGTATGCCAACGCCTCGTAGAGCTGGGCAGGATGCCGTGGTACAGCCACACCGTCAACCAGCGCGTCGTGTGTGTGGAAGATGAAAGCCCAAGGCACATCGGTAGGCATACCGATGATTTCGGAGTTCAGGAGGTTGCCTATGCGGATGCAACAGGCAGTGAGTGGAGTGGCGATGCACACGTTGTCCACCACCGTCATCAGTCTCACCCCATTGCGCCTCGAATAGATCCACATGGCGATGAAGCACCCGAGCGCGCCACCGTGGCTCGCCAGTCCGGCATAACCGCTGAACCGCCAACCGTCAGGCACAATGTTTATAGGCAGCAGCATCTCGATGAAGCCGTTGACACTGCCGAGGTAGTACCCGGGGTCGTAGAAAAGGCAATGGCCGAGGCGCGCCCCCACGAGGATGCCGAAGAAGCAATAGATGAACAGAGGGTCGAACTTCTCGTCCGCTATCTTCTGCCGCCTGTAAAGCCACCTGACGATGTAATATCCGGCAACGAGTCCCACTGCCCACATCAGGGAGTACCACTTGACACTGAACGTGCCTATGGTGAACGCATCCAGATTCGGTTGCCAGTCTATGAATAACGGTTGCATGACCAGTGAGTTTTTCTTTCCTGTAAAGCCGTATCGTCAGACATTGAACCTGAAATGCATGATGTCGCCATCCTGCACCACATAGTCCTTGCCCTCAACACCCAGTTTTCCAGCCTCGCGCACCGCCGCCTCAGAACCGTACTTGATGTAGTCGTCGTACTTGATGACCTCGGCACGGATGAAGCCCTTCTCGAAGTCGGTGTGGATGACACCTGCGCACTGCGGCGCTTTCCATCCGCGGCGGTAAGTCCATGCCTTCACCTCCATCGGTCCGGCCGTGATGAATGTCTCCAGTGTGAGCAGTGAGTAGATGGACTTGATGAGGCGGTTGCAACCGCTCTCCTTCAGTCCCATGTCCTCCAGGAATATCTGCTTCTCCTCGTAAGTCTCCAGTTCGGCAATGTCAGCCTCCGTCTGTGCGGAGATGATGAGGATCTGCGCGTCCTCGTCCTTGATGGCCTCACGCACCGCATCCACATAGGCGTTGCCGTCCTTCGCGCTCTGGTCGTCCACGTTGCACACGTAAAGCACAGGTTTGGTGGTCAGGAGGAACATCTGCCTGGAGGCGTTCTCCTCGTCCACATTCTCCAGTTCCACCGTGCGCGCGCTCTTGCCCTGCTCCAGCGCCGCCTTATAGCGGACCAGCAGGTTGTATTCCGTCTTAGCGGCCTTGTCGCCGCCAACCATCGCCTGTTTCTCCACACGTTTGATGCGTGTCTCCACAGTCTCCAAGTCTTTCAGTTGCAGTTCCGTGTCAATCACCTCCTTGTCCCTCACCGGATCGACACTGCCGTCCACGTGGGTTATGTTGCCGTTGTCAAAGCAACGCAGCACATGTATGATGGCGTCGCACTCACGTATGTTGCCGAGGAACTGGTTGCCGAGACCCTCACCACGACTGGCTCCCTTCACCAGTCCCGCGATGTCCACGATGTCGCACGTGGCAGGGACGATGCGTCCCGGGTGGACAATCTCCGCAAGTTTGGTCAGTCGTTCGTCAGGCACGGATATCTGTCCCATCTGCGCGTCGATGGTGCAGAACGGGTAGTTGGCAGCCTGTGCCTTGGCGCTCGACAGACAGTTGAAAAGTGTGGACTTGCCCACATTAGGCAGTCCTACAATACCAGCTTTTAATGCCATAATAGTCTTAGTCGCAATTTTCGTGCAAAGTTACGAATTAATTGCCAAACCATGAGCCGTGTCAAGGGAAAATCGCCGCCTCACCCCATCAATATAAGCGCAAATGTTTTTCCGTCTGACAAATTACCACTAACTTTGCACGGTATTCGTCACAGTCAACAAAGAAAGGGAGAAGGCATGAAACGGTTAATCATATTGGCGCTGGCACTGGCAGGACTGACACTGGCAGGGGCGCAGGAACTGAACTGTAACGTGAAGATAAACCACTCGCAGATACAGGGTACCAACACCAGTGTGTTCGAGACCTTGCAGACAGTACTCAACGAGTTCATGAACAACAGGACATGGACCGACCTGCAGTACGCCAAGGAGGAGCGGATTGACTGCTCCATAAGCATCACCGTGAAGCAGTACGACACCTCCACCAACGCCTTCACCTGCGAGATGCTGTTCCAGGTGTCGCGCCCTGTGTTCAACTCCACCTACAACACCACGGTGTTCTCGAAGAGGGACAAGAGTTTCAACTTCACCTACGTGGAGAACGAGCCGATAGAATTCATCGAGAACAATATCGACAACAACCTGACAGCCATGCTGGCGTACTACGCCTACCTCTTCATAGGTCTCGACCTCGACACCTTCTCACCGATGGGAGGAACAGACATACTGAACAAGGCGATGTCGGTGGCGAACAGCGCGCAGAACCTGGGCGACGCGGGATGGAAGGCGTTCAGTGACAGCGACAACCGCCACGCAGTCATCAACGACTATCTGGAGAGTTCGATGGAACCGTTCCGGCAGTTGATGTACGAGTACCACAGGGAGGGACTCGATGAAATGGCGAACAACGCCGACCGTGGCAGGGCTGCGGTGACCAGTGCCGTGGGACTGTTGCAGGAAGCCCACTCAAACAAGCCGCTGAGCCAGTTGCCTCAGATATTCACCGACTACAAGCGCGACGAGTTGGTCAACATCTACAAGGGACACGGAACGGAGAAGGAGAAGTCGGCGTTGTACGAGACCCTGTCCAACCTCAACGCCTCACAGAACGCCGAGTGGAAGAAGATACAGAAGTAGCCTTCAGGCGCCGCATACATGAAGGCGGACAGTGAATAACACGCATATAAGGGCCTGCGACCCCACGTGCGGACGAGATAAAATTTATTTTATTTGCCTTTTAGGCAGGATTGCACTATATTTGCACCCGAATTAGAAAAAGCCGTCAACAAAATGGGACTGAAGAAATATTTCAAGGGCAGGAGCGGAAGAATCTTCTGGGTTAACGTCATACTGGCAGTAGCGGTACTGTTGATTATCCCCATCGTGATATTCAACACACTGGACATGTACACCAACCACGGTGAGAAGGTCAGTGTGCCGTCGGTCATCGGAGACAAGTACTACGAGGCCGAACGCACGTTGGATTCGGAAGGGTTCGTCGCCATAGTAGCCGACTCCACGTACAGGAAGTCAGCCAAACCGGGCTGCGTGCTGGATCAGACACCCAAGGCGGGCAGTCTCATCAAGACAGGCAGAATAGTGTACCTCACCGTCAACCTCAACGGTGAACCGCTGGTAAACATGCCTGACATCGTGGGCAACAGCTCGTACCGCGAGGCGGAGATAACACTGAAGGCCTTGGGGTTCAAGCTCACCGCCCCCCGTTATGTGGAGGGAGTGGACAAAGACCAGGTGGTGCGCGTGAAGCAAGGCCGCAGGGAGATACACGCCGGCGAGCAGGTGTCGAGAGACCGCGCGCTCACCCTCTACATCGGCAAGGGAGAGGTGGAGGAGGACTCGCTCTACTTTGAGGGGGAAGACGGAGACTACGATATTGACACCGACTTGAACGAGAACAACTTCGACGTGCAGTTGTAGTCGTGACTAAAGCACACCCACGGAATGGCAGAGGATTTCTTTGAAGAGGAAGAGACAGACAGCGACCTGATACGGTACAGGGACGAGGAGGAGAACGAGGACGACGAGTCGGGACAGCTCTACGAACACTACCGTATAGTGGCTGACAGCAAGCAGGGACCGATGAGGGTGGACAAGTTCATCATCGACCATCTGGCGCGCATCTCGCGCAACCGTATACAGAGGGCTGCCGACTCGGGCTTCATACTGTGCAACGACAAGCCGGTGAAGCGCAGCTACAAGGTCAAGCCGCTCGACGTGATAAAGATAATGCTCGACCGTCCCTTCTACGAGAACAAGATACTGCCCGAGGACATACCGCTCGACATAGTGTATGAGGACGAGGCGGTCATCGTGGTCAACAAACAGGCGGGACTGGTGGTACACCCGGGACACGGCAACTGGAGAGGCACCCTGCTGAACGCGTTGGCGTGGCACTTGAAAGACCACCCTGAGTACGACATCAACAACCCGGAGATTGGACTGGTACACAGAATTGACAAGGATACCAGCGGACTGCTGGTAATCGCCAAGACAGCCGACGCCAAGACCGACCTCGGCAAGCAGTTCTTCAACAAGACGACAAAGCGGGAATACCAGGCGTTGGTGTGGGGCAACATAGCGGAAGACGAGGGAACGGTCGTGGGCAACATAGGCCGCAACCCCAAGGACAGGTTGCAGATGACCGTGTTCGACCCCGACTCGGGCATCGGGAAACCGGCGGTGACCCACTACTACACACTCGAACGCTACGGGTATGTGACACTGGTGAAATGCATACTGGAGACTGGGCGCACCCACCAGATAAGGGCGCACATGAGACAGATAGGCCACATACTGTTCAACGACGCACGGTACGGAGGCGACAAGATACTGAAGGGAACGACATCGAGCAAGTACCGCCAGTTCGTGGAGAACTGCTTCAACGTCTGTCCGCGACAGGCTCTCCACGCCAGAACCCTCGGGTTCACGCATCCGGTCACAGGCAAGGAGATGATGTTCTCGTCGGAACTGCCGCAGGACATGGCCGGACTGATTTCCAAATGGAGGAATTACATAAACGATTAGTAAACGAAGAAAGACGATATGAAAAGGAAAACAATCGCAATCATAGCCGGAGGCGACTCGTCGGAGCATGACGTGTCGATGCGCAGCGCGGAAGGCATCGCATCGTGGATTGACAGGGACAAATTCATTGTATACACCATAGAGGTAAGGGGACTGGACTGGACAGTGCGCCTCCAGAACGGAGACGTGGCTGAGGTCAACCGCCATGACTTCTCCTTCATGGAGGAGGGCAGGAAGGTGCGTCCCGACTTCGCCTACATCACCATCCACGGCACTCCGGGCGAGAACGGTATACTGCAGGGCTACTTCGACCTGCTGCACGTGCCTTACTCAAGCTGCAACCTGCTGGTGGCTGCCCTCACCTTCGACAAGTTCACGCTCAACCATTACCTGGAGGGGTTCGGGGTGAAGATTTCCGACTCCATACTGCTGCGCAAGGGTCAGACCATCACCGCCGACGAGGTGGAGATGAGAGTGGGACTGCCCTGCTTCATCAAGCCCAACGGATCGGGCAGCAGTTTCGGCGTGACCCACTGCACAGGGAGAGAGGATGTGGCGAAGGCCATCGGCATCGCCCGCAAGGAGAGCGACGACGTGATGATAGAGGCGGAACTGAAGGGAACGGAGATTGCCAACGGAGTGTACAGGAAGAAGGACGGAAAGGTGTACGTGCTGCCGATAACCGAGGTGGTGAGCGAGAACGAGTTCTTCGACTATGACGCAAAATACAACGGGCAGGTGAAGGAGATAACTCCGGCACGTCTGGCGGACGACACCACCGAGAGGGTGAAGACACTCACCAAGGCGATATACTCCATACTGGGTGCGAGCGGAATCATGAGGGTGGATTATATCATCACCAAGTCGGACGACGGCGGCGATGTAATCAACCTGCTTGAAATCAACGCCACACCCGGCATGACCCAGACCTCGTTCATTCCGCAACAGGCACATGCTGACGGACTGGAGATGAAAGACATACTTACCGAAATCATCGAAGACAAGATAGGAGAAGACTATGACTGACATACACGAATTCGACGACATACGTCCGTTCCTCCCGGAGGAACTGCCGGCGGCATACGACCGGCTGCTCAGTGACCCACAGTTCAAGGCGGCCCTGTCGATCATATACAAGGACATCCCCTTCGAGAAGGCGGAGGCGCTGATACGGTCGTGCGGGACCAACTTGGAGTTCCAGAAGAAATGCATCTATCCGGCGATAAAGAACCTGCTGGCCAAGAACTGCGACGGACTGACAGTGGACTTCTCGAACACGAGTCACAACGGTTACACGTTCGTGTCCAACCACAGGGACATAATACTCGACTCTGCCCTGCTCGACTACGTGATAGTGGACAAGGGGCTCGACACGGTGGAGATTGCCATCGGGGACAACCTGCTGGTGTACCCGTGGATAAAAGACCTTGTGAGAATCAACCGCTCCTTCATCGTGCAGCGCGCGCTGACGATGCGCCAGATGCTGATTGCCTCGGCGAAGATGTCCAAGTACATGCACTATGTCATCTCCGAGAAACAGGGGAACATTTGGATAGCGCAAAGGGAAGGACGCGCCAAGGACAGTGACGACCGTACACAGGACAGTGTGCTGAAGATGATGGCGCTGGGCGGAGGACATGACACGATAGCCAGTCTGAAGTCACTGAACATAGTGCCGCTCGCCATCTCGTACGAGTACGACCCGTGCGACTACCTGAAGGCGGAGGAGTTCCAGCACAAGCGTGACATTCCCGGCTTCAAGAAAAGCCAGCAGGACGACCTTGACAACATGAAAACAGGCATCTTCGGGTACAAGGGACACATACACTACCACGCCGCACCGTGCATCAACGACTGGCTCGACAGTCTCGACCCCGGCATGGGCAAGGCGGAACTGTTCCCACTGGTGGCAGCGCACATAGACGAGGAGATACACAAGCACTACAGGCTGTATCCGTGCAACTACGTGGCGGCAGGTATGGACACCTCCGACGAGGACAAAGCCAAGTTCGGGGCTTACATAGACCACCAACTCGCACAGGTGAAGATGGAGAATCCCGACTATGACTTCCTGCGCGAGAAGATGAGGGTGATGTACGCCAATCCAGCAATCAACCAGATGAAAGCGAAAGGACAGGACAGATGATCCGTACCCTCACCGTTTCCCTGTACGCCGTGGCGTGCTGCCTCCTCACCGCCGTCAGTTCGTGCGGCAAGGACGAGGTGGACACACCGGCATACGTGATGGAACTGGCGGAGGCTTATTCAAACAGTGACAAGTTGATTGACAGCATCCGCCTCGACAACGGACTGTCGTATGACGTGAGCCCGAGCATCGCGGCCAGCGGCGCCAACCGCACGTACCGCTGCCTGTGTACCTACTGGACAGAGGGGGACGACATCCATATCCTCTCATTGCAGAACGTGTTCTTACGGACTCCGTTCCCTTTCACGACAGACCTCTCCTTCGTTATGGATCCGGTCAAGTTCTACAGTTGCTGGAGGACAGACCGCTACCTGAATATAAGGGTGGGTGTGATGACCAGCGGCAACGGGACGCACTCGTTCCTCATCAATGAGGACAGCACATACACGGTAGGGGACAAGCAGGTGGCCTGTTTCACCCTACTGCACTCACAACCGTCCGGCGACACCGAGGCGTACACGCAAGAGGCGTTCATCTGTATGCCGACAGGCGGCTACAGGGACTACGACACGCTGGTAGTCAACGTGCCGACGTACGACGGTACTGTACAGATAAAAAGATAATGTTATAAACAATAAAAGATGAAGACTTACAAAATCATTAACAACCTGATGGGACTGGTGATATTTGCGGTAGCGGCCTTTACCTACTGCTCCACCATCGAACCCACAGCAAGTTTCTGGGATTGTCCTGAATTCATTAGTACAGCTGCAAAGCTGGAAGTGGGACACCCGCCAGGCGCACCTTTCTTTATGCTCCTCGGCAACCTTTTCTCGCATTTCGCAAGCGACCCTACACAGATCGCCAAGATGGTCAACACGATGTCGGCGCTACTGAGCGCAGGTTGCATACTGTTCCTCTTTTGGACAGTGACGTACCTCGCCAAGCGACTTCTGTGCAAGGACGGCAAGGAGGTGACTATGGCACAGACCATAGCCATCATGGCAAGTGGAATAGCCGGCGCGCTCATCTACACATGGAGTGACACGTTCTGGTTCAGTGCCGTGGAGGGTGAGGTCTACGCCTTCTCCTCTTTCCTCACCGCCCTCGTGTTCTGGCTCATCCTGAAATGGGAGGAGAAAGCGGACGAACCGGGCAGTGACCGCTGGCTCATACTCATCGCCTACCTCGTGGGACTGTCCATCGGTGTCCACCTGTTGAACCTGCTGTGTATTCCGGCAATGGTGCTGGTGTACTACTACAAGCGCGCGAAGAACCCTGACGGAAAGGGTTCGCTCCTTGCCCTCGGTGTCTCCGTGGTCATCATCGCCGCCGTCCTCTACGGTATCGTGCCGGGAATCACCAAGGTGGCGGGATGGTTCGAGTTGATGTTCGTCAACGGCTTCGGAATGCCGTTCAACACAGGCGAGTACATCTACCTGACCCTCATGATAGTATGTCTGGTATGGGCGGCAGTGGAGTCCGCGCGTGCGGTCAACAAGACACGGATGAACATAGCGTTCCTCGTATGTGTGGCTATACTGGGTATTCCGTTCTACAGCTTCGGTTGGACGAGTGTCCTCATCGGTATCGTCATCCTCGCTGTGGTGGCGTTCATCCTGTTCGCATACAGTAAGGTGACACCCAAGGCACTGAACACCATGGTACTGTCCATGGCCCTGATGGTCGTGGGCTATTCGTCATACGCAGTCATCGTCATCCGGTCAACAGCCAACCCGCCGATGGACCAGAACTCCCCGGAGGACGTGTTCACTCTCGGTGAGTACCTCGGACGTGAGCAGTACGGTGACCGTCCCCTCTTTTACGGGCCTACCTTCAAGTCGCGCCCAGAGATAGTAAGTGAGGGCGATGTCCTGAAGTACAATGTCAGTCACGGCGCGCCTGTCTACCAGCGCAAGGAGAAGGCGAGCGAGGACGAGAAGGACCAGTATGAGGTGGTACGCGAGAAGTTCGACTACGTGTACCCTTCAAACCAGTGCATGTTCTTCCCGCGTATCTACGACGAGCGGTCAGCCAGCAAGTACCAGTCGTGGTTGGGCGACATCCACTACAAGTCGGTGGACTACACCGTACCGGGACAGGGTTCACAACCGGTGGAGATACCTACACAGTACGACAACATGAGGTACTTCTTCTCTTACCAGATGAACTTCATGTACTGGAGATACTTCATGTGGAACTTCGCCGGACGGCAGAACGACATACAGGGTCTGGGCGAACTGGAACACGGCAACTGGATTACAGGCATCAAGCCGATCGACGACATGCGTCTCGGCGACCAGGACCTGTTGCCTACCGAACTGAAGGAGAACAAGGGACACAACGTGTTCTACTGTATGCCGCTCATCCTCGGCATCATCGGTCTGCTGTGGCAGGCGTTCAAGGGAAAGAAGGGCATCCAGCAGTTCTGGGTGGTGTTCTTCCTGTTCTTCATGACAGGTATCGCCATCGTACTCTACCTGAACCAGACTCCGGGACAGCCACGTGAACGTGACTACGCCTATGCGGGTTCGTTCTACGCCTACGCCATCTGGTGCGGCTTGGGAATCAGTGCCATCTACACTTGGATTGCACGGTGGTCCGGCAAGAGACTCGGTAAGCGGACGGCTTCACTCGCAGCGTCGATCATCGCACTCGTGCCGGCGGTGGCAGTGCCTCTACAGATGGTGAGCCAGACATGGGACGACCATGACCGCAGTGACCGTTACATGTGCCGTGACTTCGGACTGAACTATCTGGAGACCATACCGCACGACGGAGTTATCTTCACCAACGGAGACAACGACACCTTCCCTCTGTGGTACAACGAGGACACTGAAGGCAACCGCACTGACGTGCGTGTCTGCAACCTCTCTTACCTACAGACCGACTGGTATATCGACCAGATGAAACGGCCGGCGTACGAGGGCGACAAACAGTCCTCTCCCCTGCCCATAACATGGAAACGAATCCAGTATGTTTCTGGCAAGAACGAGGTGGCTGACGTAAACCCTGTGGTGTACCTCAGCGGACAGAGCATGACGATGAAAGACCTGGTGCGCGCCATGTACAGCCAGAGTCCCGAGACAGCCCGCAAGATATGGGGCGACGATCCGTTTGAACTGAAGAACGCCATCAAGAAATTCCTCCTCAAAGAGGACATCCCTGCCGAGTACATGGACATGGTGAAGGATCTCCCGAGCTGCCTGCCGTCAGACACACTCTACGTGACGGTCAACAAAAAGGCTGTACGCAACTCGGGCATGATGATTCCGAACGACTCTATCCCCGACAGGATGGAGATAAGCCTCAAGGGACAGGACCGCATATACAAGTCGTTCATCATGATGCTGGAGATGATAGCGCAGAGCAACTTCGACCGTCCCCTGTACATGTCAACCACCGTGGGACCGACCAACTTCGGTAACCTCTGGCGACACTTCGTGCAGGAGGGACTGGCATGGAGAATCACTCCGTTCACCTTCGACAGCAACATGGTTCAGCAGACAGTCGTAGACACCGACAAGATGTACGACAACATGATGAACAAGTACCGGTACGGTAACCTCAAGCAACCGGGACTGTATCTCGACGAGACATCAAGCCGTCTGTGCTGGACACACCGCCGCTGGTTCGCCCACCTCATCAACAACCTGTTGCGTGAAGGCAAGATGGAAAAAGCCCTGGCGGCACTGGAGAAGTGCGATAAGGAGATTCCGGACTACAACGTGCCTTACAGGATGGACAACGGAGGACTGGAGATAGCCAACGCCTTCATCACCTGCGGCAAGGTGGAGAAGGGAGTGGGAATCTTCGACGAGATAGAGAAGAACTCAAGGGAGTACATACGCTATTACGCGTCACTCAACAACTTCCGCTTCTCTGCCGCATGGAGAGACTGCAAGGGCGAGATATACACCCTGCTGGAGATCCAGCGCGCGCTCGAAGCCTTGGGCAAGTCGGGCGACAAGAACGCCAAGACTTATGCGGATCGCGCGGAAAAACTGCTTCCGTTCGTCAACGAGACCTTCTCGACACTGGCTGGACGGGCCGAGAGCTTAGGCATCAAACCGTAGGCGGATGATTATTGAACAACCAAGCACGTGGCTTCGGTGGCTCTACCCAAGCGCCATCTGGAGGATGTCACACAAGGAGAAGGCGGTATACCTCACCTTCGACGACGGACCGATTCCCGAAGCCACGCCCTTCATCCTCGATGTACTGGACAAGTACGGAGTCAAGGCCACCTTCTTCATGGTGGGCGACAACGTGAGGAAGTACCCACACCTGAAGAGGCAGATAGAGGAGAGGGGACACAGGCTCGGCAACCACACGTACAACCATGTGGGCGGTCTGGGATGTTCGAGCAAGGAGTTCCTGAAGAACGCCTATAAGGCGGACCAGTTCATCCACTCCCACCTGTTCCGTCCTCCACGCGGCTGGATGCTGTGGTCACAGTATATCCGTCTCCGCAAGCAGTTCACCATCATCATGTGGGACGTGGTGACACGTGACTACAGTCTGCTCATGACAGCGGACCAGGTGGTGGACAATGTGAAGCGCTACACGCGCAACGGCAGCATCATCACGTTCCACGACTCGCTAAAGAGTATCGACAAACTGAAGACAGCCTTGCCTGAATCCATCGAATGGCTGAAGTCACAAGGCTATGAGTTCAAGGTGTTCGAGGCGGACCAGCCACGAAGCCGTCACCTCAAATAAAATGACCGTCATGCAGAATACTGTCATCTGTTCACAGAAAGTAAAAGCCGAAGCGTTGCGCCTCGGCTTTTCTGCTTGTGGGATAGCTCCTTCGGGGACGGTGGACACGGAGACTGGAACACATTTTACCGATTGGATCCACCGTGGAGGCAACGCCGGCATGGGGTACATGGACAACTATAAGGACATACGCCTCAACCCGGACAGGCTACTCGACAACTGCAAGAGCGTCATCTGCGTGGCACTAAACTATTACCCCGGAAAGGTGCTGGGAGACGACCAGTACCAGTTTGCCTATTACGCCTACGGCAAGGACTACCACGATGTGATGCGGAGCAAACTGACGGAACTGGCGGAAGCGGTAAAAGAATATGGGAATCCGTCAGATACAGAGATAAGAACTCGTATATGTGTGGACACTGCCCCACTGATGGAGAGATACTGGGCAAAGCAGAGCGGTATCGGTTGGATAGGGAAGAACCACAACCTCATACTGCCACGTCAAGGCAGCTTCATATACTTGGGCGAGGTACTTGTGGACTGCGTGGCGGACCATTATGACAGACCCCTGGAATCCCACTGCGGAACATGCAAGAAGTGTATTGACGCTTGTCCCGGCCAGGCCATCCGTGAAGACGGTTTCTTCGACGCCTCACGTTGCCTATCGTACATATCCATCGAGCGGAGGGGCGATTTCAACGCCGATGAGGCCCAACTTATGAGCCACCAGCCGAAAGATACTCCTTATATATATGGATGCGACCGCTGTCAGTTGGCTTGTCCCCACAACAGGTTCGCCAAGCCCAACACGACCGAAGAGTTACAGCCCTCAGAGGAGTTTCTCAGAATGACCCGTGACGACTGGCACAACCTGTCGGTCACGGACTACAGGCAACTCTTCAAGGGGTCTGCCGTGAAGCGCGCCAAGTACGATGGAATCAAAAGGAACGTGGACAGTGTGACTCATGACACAGCCTAACTGGAAGACAGGTCACGGCGTACAAGCAGGTAGAGTTTGTCGTTCGGACGAACCTTGCCTGTAACCTTGAAACTGATGTGCTGTCCCTTGACGGCGGTCTGTACAGGTTGCAGGTCGAACCGGATTTCATCCACCGTCTGTATGAGCGCGCCTGTGGTCGTTCCAGTCACCAATACCTTGTCGCCCACTGACAGACCGGCACTCTCGATGAGGAACTCCCCGACACCGATATTGGAGAAGTACTTCATACACTTCCCAACATACACTTTCTGTTCAGTAGCCCTACTGCCGTAGACCTCACTCCACTCGCCCAACCGTTGTCCCTGATAGTAACCGTCCCAGAACCCACGGTTGAAGACTGTGGACAACTCCCCGTTCCACCTGTCTTTCCTCTCGTCGGTGAACGTGCCGTCAAGCACACTGTTGAGAGCCTCGTTATACGCCTTCACCACAGTATGCACATACTCAGGTCCACGGGCGCGTCCCTCAATCTTGAACACCCTCACCCCGGCGTTCATCATGACATCGATGAACTCGATGGTCTTCAAGTCCTTCGGCGACATTATATACTTATTGTCCACATTCAGTCGGCATCCAGTCTCAATGTCCGTCACCTCATAGCCCCTGCGGCATATCTGCACACACTCGCCACGGTTGGCGCTCCTGCCGGCATTCTGTAGGCTGAGGTAACACTTTCCGCTTATCGCCATGCACAACGCCCCGTGACAAAACATCTCGATCCTCACCTGTCTGCCCGACGGGCCTGTGACATTACGGGCCTGTATCTGGTCGTATATCTCCTTCACCTGCCACATGTTGAGTTCACGCGCGAGTACCGCCACATCGGCGAACTGCGCATAGAACTGCAACGCCTCTACGTTGGATATGTTGAGTTGCGTACTCAGGTGTACCTCCACGCCTACCTTACGGCAATACGTCATCACCGCCACGTCACTGGCTATGACAGCGGATATGCGCGCCTCCTTGGCGGCGTCCACTATACAGTGCATCGCCTCCATGTCCTCGTCGTATATTATGGTGTTGACCGTAAGGTAACTCTTCACGCCATGCCGGTGACATGTCTCGGCAATGTCCTTCAGGTCGTCCACGGTAAACGGATTGGCTGAATGAGAACGCATGTTGAGTCGGCCTATACCGAAATAGATGCTGTCCGCACCCGAATTGATGGCGGCGGCCAGACTCTCCCTGCTCCCTACAGGAGCCATTATTTCAAAATCACTTCGTTTCATCTGTCACAGGTCATTTCCCTCTTATAATCTTCTTTATGTCGTTGAGTTTGTTGAGAGCCTCAATGGGAGTGAGACTGTTCACGTCGATATTGAGAATCTCGTCGCGCACCTGACTCAGCACAGGGTCGTCCAACTGGAAGAAGGACAACTGATGCGCGCCGCTGTTGGCAATCGTCTCCGTCTGAGGTCTACTGATACCGTCGCCCGAGTTGTTCCGCTCCAGTTCCTTCAACACCTGTTCGGCCCTGCGCACCACACTTGGCACCATACCGGCAATCTTCGCCACATGGATACCGAAGGAGTGTTCACTGCCCCCCGGCACGAGTTTACGGAGGAAGATGACCTTGCCGTCCGCCTCACGTACGGACACGTTGAAGTTCTTCACACGACTGAAGAGACGCTCCATCTCGTTGAGTTCGTGGTAGTGCGTGGCGAACAGGGTACGGCTGTGGGCGCGCGCGTTCTCGTGGATGTATTCTATTATCGCCCAGGCGATGGATATACCGTCGTAAGTGCTTGTGCCGCGCCCGAGTTCATCGAAGAGAACCAGCGCGCGCGGAGACAGGTTGTTGATGATGCTGCTCGCCTCTGTCATCTCCACCATAAAGGTACTCTCGCCCGCAGATATGTTGTCGCTTGCCCCCACACGTGTGAATATCCTGTCGGTGACACCGATTCGCGCGCTTTCGGCAGGAACGAAACTGCCCATCTGAGCCATGATGGCAATCAGGGCGGTCTGGCGCAGCAGAGCCGACTTACCAGCCATGTTCGGTCCTGTTATGATGATAATCTGCTGGCGTTCGGAATCCAGATACAGGTCATTGGCTATGTACTGTTCACCTATAGGCATCTGACGCTCAATCACAGGATGCCGCCCCTGCTTGATGTCAATCACCAGACTCTCGTCCACCACAGGACACACATAACGGTATTCCTTGGCGCACAAGGCGAAAGATAGGAGGCAGTCGAGACGCGCTATCATCGCGGAGTCGTTCTGCAACTGCGTGATGTAATCCATCGAGGCGGTCACCAGCTCGTTGAACAGGCGTGTCTCAAGTGACAGAATCTTCTCCTCCGCACCCATAATCCTCTCCTCATATTCCTTCAGTTCCTGTGTTATGTAACGCTCGGCGGACACGAGTGTCTGTTTCCTTATCCAGTCGGCGGGCACATGGTCCTTGAACGTGTTGCGCACCTCCATATAATAGCCGAACACATTATTGTAGCCTATCTTCAGGCTTTGGATGCCAGTACGCTCAATCTCACGCTGCTGCATCTGAAGGAGGTAGTCCTTGCCCTTATAGGCAATCCCACGCAGTTCATCCAGTTCCGCGTTCACCCCCTCGGCGATGACACCGCCCTTGTTCACGAGGTAAGGCGCGTCCGCCCTTATCTCCTTCTCGATACGCACACGAAGGTCGTCACACAGTTCCAGAGCGCAGCCTATCTTACGGATACTGTCATTGTCCGACTCCATGCACAGCCGTTTGATTGGCACGATGGCCTGCAGCGACTGCTTCAGTTGCAGGAAGTCACGCGGGGACACCCTGTTGACCGCTATCTTGCTCGCTATGCGCTCGATGTCACCTATCTTATGCAACTGTTCCCCGATACTGTCACGGAAGTCCGTGTTGCGGAAGAAATGCTCCACCACCTGCTGTCTGTCCCTTATACGGCCGATGTCCTTCAACGGGAACACAACCCACCGGCGGAGCAGACGGCCGCCCATGGGACTGACGGTCTTGTCAATCACATCGAGCAGTGACGATCCGTCATCGTTCATCGAACCGAGCAGTTCGAGACTGCGTATCGTGAACTTGTCGAGGCGCACGTACTTGCTCTCGTCTATCTGACTGATGGTACGTATATGTCCTATGTTGGTGTGCTGTGTCTGTTCAAGGTAATAGAGTATCGCCCCGGAGGCTGTCAGCGCGTTCTTCAGATGGCCGATGCCGAACCCCTTCATGTTCTTCACCCCGAAATGGCTGTGCAGCTTGTTGTGCGCCGTCTCCTCCGTGTATATCCAGTCGGCAAGCGGATACCTGTTTATCTTCTGTCCGAACGAGTTGTCGAACAGCGCGCGCTTGCTCTCTTCGTAAAGCACCTCCTTCGGCGAGAAGTTGGTGAGCAGTTTGTCTATATAGTCCACCGCCCCCTCGCCCACAAGGAACTCTCCTGTGGATATGTCAAGGAACGCCACTCCACAAGACGACTTCCCGAAATGGACAGACGCGAGGAAGTTGTTCTCCTTGTTGTTCAACACATTGTCGTTCATCGCCACACCCGGTGTGACTATCTCCGTGATGCCTCGCTTGACCAGTTTCTTCGTCATCTTAGGGTCTTCCAGCTGGTCGCAAATGGCGACCCTCTTGCCGGCGCGTATCAGTTTAGGAAGGTAAGCGTCGAGGGCATGATAGGGGAAACCCGCCATGGCGGTGTTCGCCGTGCGCTCGGTTCCACCGTTACTGCGTTTGGTAAGGGTGATGCCCAGGATGTCCGCAGCCACGGAAGCGTCCTCCGCATAAGTCTCATAGAAGTCGCCACAACGGAAAAGGATCAAGGCATCGGGATGCTTGGCCTTCAGGTCGTAGAACTGCCTCATCATTGGTGTCAATTCTTCCTTTGCCATATCATATACTGTTTTTAAGGGCATCGAAGAAATGCCACATGACTATTCCTGCCGCAGTGCTTACATTCAGGGAGTGCTTGGTGCCGCACTGGGGTATCTCTATACAGCCGTCACACATGTCAACCACATCCTGCCTCACCCCTTTCACCTCATTGCCCAGCACGACAGCGTATTTCCTGTCCGTGTCCACAGTGAAGTCGTGCAGCATGACACTGCCCTCCGCCTGTTCCACAGCCATGAGTACATAACCGTCCCTCTTCAGCAGGTCCACAGCCTCGGCGGTATCCCCCACATGTGTCCATTCCACCGAGTCCTCCGCCCCGAGGGCAGTCTTGTGGATCTCCTGATGGGGCGGACACGCCGTTATCCCACAGAGGTAAATCCGTTCGATGCGGAAAGCGTCCGCGGTACGGAACACGCTCCCCACGTTATACATGCTGCGCACATCGTCCAGCACCACCGTCAACGGTATCTTACGGCTTCGTCGGAAGTCGTCCACCGTGATACGGTTCATCTCTATCACATTCAGTTTTCTCATCACTCCTTAATCAACTCGTTCAGTTTCCCCCGCAGTTCATCCAGCGACTCTCCCCTCGCCACTATCTTGTACTTGTTGTCCACAATCAGATAGGTGGGGACGGAGGTCACCCCCAGTTTCGCCACTGCAGGCGAGTCCCACGCGTGACCGTCACAGCAGTGTTCGCAAACGACGGAGTCCTCACGGATGAAGTCCTCCCACTTGTATATCTCCGTGTCGAGGGATACGGTGATGAACCGCACGTCCTTGTCGGAGAACTGTCTGGACATGCCGGACAGTTTGGAGAGGTAGCCGTACTGGTCGGGCATCCATGAAGCCCAGTAGATGACGGTGGTGTACTTGCACTTGGAGTCACGCAGACTTACGTCATGCTTGCTCTTGGACTTCAACCGCATCTCCGGCACGGTCCTGCCCACCTGTCCCGCCTCCATCTGTTTGATTCTGTTGTTTATGGACATTATGTATTCCTTGTCGGGATTGACACCCCCTATCTGTTTGCTTATTGCCTTCAAGGTACTCAGAGGGGTGGTGTCGTCCTGCACGAAATACCGGTCGAAGAGGTAGACCGCCACCGGTGATGCGGCATTGTCCTTGATGTACTCCCCGGCCTTAGTCTTGATTTCCTCACCTGTCATCTTCTCCGTGTCCTTACGGAAGGCGTTCATCAGTTCATTGCACCCGTTGCCGTCCACACGGTAGTTCTTCAGGTCGTTCGCCGAAGCGGTGTACCTTATGTCATCGCCTCCACCCACGAAGATGACCTGCTCGAGGGCGTTGGGGAAGACAAGGATGTAAGGGGTCAGTTCCCTTACCGTCCCTCCGTAAGCGAACTCACCGTTCTCGATGTATAGGGTGTCAAGTCCCGCTGTTCCGTCACTGAGGTTGTAGATAAGCAGTTGACCTGAAGGCATACCGTCGAACTGTCCCCTGATACGGAACTTGCTGTCGTCTGAACCGCACGAGACGAGACAGGCGACGACAAGCAGTCCCGCAGCCACGGAGGCGTACTTCCTGCTGAGTTGGCGTACGGGATACCATACGGACAGGAAACCCACGACGACCACTGTGACCAGTATCAGTACGATGTCGGAGGCATGCACGCTGACAGGATAAGCGTCGATGATGTAACTGCCGGCTGACTGTCCGAACTTAATCAGTCCGTAGTGCTGTTGCAGCAGACAGAGAGCCAGTCCAAGCACGACCCCTGCCACAGCCCCGATGAAGGATATTATCCTGCCTTCCATCATGAATATGCCGGTTATCTGCCGTTCCGTAGCCCCCAAGTTACGGAGTACGGTGATGTCGTTCTTCTTGTCGATGATGAGCATCGATATGGACCCGATGATGTTGAAACAGGCAATCAGCAGTATGAACGTGAGGAAGATATAGGATATCAGTTTCTCTATCTTCATTATCTTGAACGTGTCCTCCTGCTGCTCATACCTGTCCATCACCACGTACCCGTCACCGAGCTGCGCCTGCAGTTCCTTCTTCACCTTGCCCACATCGCTCCCCTCCGTCAGTTTCAGTTCCACTGACGACACCTTTCCCTCACGATCGAACAGGTTGCGCGCGAAACGCAAGGACGTGAGGACGTAATTGGAGTCGTACTTCTGTTGCTTCACACAGAACGCCACACCTGGAGAGTACAGCTCGTCGTTGTTGAAACTCTCGCTGGGGTCGTTCATGTCTATCCGTTCACCTCCCCGGGGCGCGTAGACCTGGATGGGGGAGTTGAACGCCACATCTGCTCCGAGACCGCTCAGTACGTTGATGCCGAAGATACCGTATTCTATCACGTCCGCATGGAGTTCATAGTCGCCGTCACCGAACTTTATCCGGTCGAAGTCGATGAGACGCCGGAAATTGTCGTCCACGCCCTTCACCGTGACCATCATCTGCCGGTTGTCCCTCGTGATGAGCGCGTTGTCCTGCAGTACCTCCGAATAGACGGCTATATGCCCGTTGGTCTTCAGCCTTGCCAGTTCCTTACTGCCGGCATCCATGAACTTACCCTCCTCCGCCACCACCTTCAGTTCGGGGTCGAACGCCGTGAACAGGTTCGCCACCATGTCCTGAAAGCCGTTGAAGACAGACAGTATGCACACCAGCGCTGCTGTGGCAATGGCGATGCCGCACACCGATATGCTGCTGATGACGTTGATTACGTGATGTGACTTCTTCGTAATCAGGTATCTTCTGGCTATGTAGAAGGAGAACAACTTATTTCTTTTTTAGCAGGTTGTCGATATTCTCTATATAGTCGAGCGAGTCGTCGATGAAGAACCTGAGTTCAGGTATGATTCTCAACTGATGACGTTCGAGGTTACCCAACTCATAACGTATCTGCGCCGCGTTGGCGTTGATGTTGTCCAACAGCTCCTGCGCCCGTGCTGAGGGGTAGATACTGAGGTACGCCTTAGCTATGCTCAGGTCGGGACTGATTCTCACGACACTCACGGTTATGAGAACTCCCTTCACCTTACGGGTCTGTGCCAGGAAGATATTGCTCAGGTCTTTCTGTATCAGTCTCTCGATCTTATTCTGTCTTGTACTTTTGTTTTCCATCCTTATTGTCCTTTTGGTTGATTCAGTCTTATTATTGTCAGGCCGTCCCTGATGGGTATGATAACCTTCTCCACCCTCCGGTCCTGTGCCACATAGTCGTTGAACTCCATGATGCCGCGCGTCTGTTCGTTGCCTGTGTCAGTCTCCACCACATGTCCGTCCCACAGGGTGTTGTCGGCAAAGATGTACCCGCCGGGGTTCATGTAGTCCAGCACCATCTTGTAGTAGTCGAGGTACTTGCGTTTGTTGCCGTCGATGAACGCCATGTCGTACCTGATTCCCAGTGAGGGTACGAGCCGCATGGCGTCCCCTATGTAGAACCTCACCTTGTCAGCCCACGGTGAGTTCTCAATCCACGGACGCGTGAAGTCCTCCAGCTCGTCGAAGATCTCCATGGTATGCACCGTGCCGCCTTCCTGTAGTCCCTCCGCCATGCAGAGGGCGGAGTAGCCGCTGAACGTGCCTATCTCCAGGATATTCTTGGGACGTATCATCTCCACGAACATCTTCAGCAACCGTCCCTGTGTGTGTCCGCTCGCCATCCTGCCGTAGAGCAGCTTGCTTTGTGTGGCCCGGTAGAGGCGGTGGAGGTAATCCCCCTCGGTGTCTATATGGTCTTCTATGTACTCCTCTACAGTCATCCCAGTAACGCCTCGATAGCCAGACGGTATGAGTCGAGTCCGAACCCGATGACGGTACCCCTGCACGCCGGACCTATCATCGAGGTGTGGCGGAACGACTCACGCTGCATCACGTTCGACATGTGTACTTCAACGACAGGTACGGTAACCGACTTGATGGCGTCGTGCAGGGCGACGCTGGTGTGGGTGTACGCCCCGGCGTTGAACACGATGCCGTCCCAAGTGAATCCCACTTCCTGTATCTTGTCAATCAGAGAGCCTTCGCAATTGGACTGGTAGTAGTCCAGTTCCACCTTGCCCTGATACCTCTCCACCAGTTCCCTGTAATAGTCGTCAAAGCTGCGGCTGCCGTATATGGCAGGTTCACGCTTGCCAAGCAGATTGAGGTTAGGCCCGTTCAAAATCAAAATCTTCATTTCACGTTTTGTTTCAGTCTTTGCAAAGGTACAAAAAAATGCGGTATGACGACGGAAAGCGCATAATTATTTGTAATTTTGCAGTTGTACAACCGTGCTTGTGATGGAAGAAAAAGAAATACAGCAGCTACTGAGGAGATACAACCAGTACCTCAAACTGGAGAAGTCGTTCTCGCCCAACACTGTGGAGGCATACAGGCGGGACCTTAACAAGTTCCTTGATTTCATCGGGACAGAGGGCATCAGTCCGGTTGATGTGCAGCTGACCGACTTCCAGTCGTTCTCCTCCAGTCTGATTGACATAGGCATCCACCCCACATCTGTCTACCGCATCCTCATGGGAGTGAAGAGCTTCTACACCTTCCTTGTCATGAACGGAGACCTGGACACCGACCCGATGGAACTGCTGGACTACCCCAAGCGTCCCCAGCACCTGCCCGATGTGCTGTCGGTGGAGGAGGTGGACATGATTGAGGCGTGCATCGACCTGTCGCAGACCGAAGGACAGAGGAACAAGGCCATCATAGAGACCCTGTTCAGTTGCGGACTGCGTGTGAGCGAACTGTGCAACCTGCAGTTGACCGACCTCTATCTCGACGAGGGCTTCATACGTGTCACAGGCAAGGGGTCAAAGCAGCGGCTCGTGCCTATCTCACAGAAAGCAATCAAGGAACTGCGGCTTTACTTCATCGACCGCAGGGAGGTGAGCGTGAAGGAAGGGTTCGAGAACTATGTGTTCGTGAGCAAGGCGAGGAAAAAGAACCTGTCGCGCATCATGATATTCCACATGGTGAAGGAACTGGTGGAACTTGCCGGCATAAGGAAACAGGTGAGTCCCCATACCCTCCGCCACAGTTTCGCCACCAGCCTGCTTGAGGGCGGAGCCAACCTGAGGGCGATACAGGCGATGCTCGGCCACGAGTCCATCACGACCACGGAGATATACATGCATATCGACACGTCACACCTAAGGGAGGAGATTCTGACACACCACCCACGATACATAAGGAATGGGGAGAAGTAGGGGCCACTATAAGCGTGCCGGACAAAAAAAACTCTCCACTACAGCCATGTGCCGTAGTGGAGAGTTTTCCTGTATGTGGCAGTGTCACTTGCCCCTTATGCAGTCGTATACCTTGAGTACGTCCTGAGTGTCTACCACACCGTCACCGTTCACGTCGTATGAGGTGGACGACTCCTGCTGGGTCTGACCCTTCATGTACTCATATATGTCAAGCACGTCCTGGGTGTCTACCACACCGTCGCCATTGACATCACCGTTCACAGACCCTTCTGTAGTGAACTGCCATGAGATGACCTCCGCGTTCTGGCTCTTGCGCACGATGAAGTACAGATAGGACACAAGTCCCGACATCTCCTTGTTCAGTGGCACTGTGATTGTCTTCTCCACGTCAGTGTCGAACTCCACGGTAGCCACAGGGTCGTTGACGAGAGATGTCGTGGATGTCGTGGTGACATCTATTGTACCCTTACCCTTGACCTTCATCACGAGTGACTTGGCAGAACCGTCCGTGTTGTTGAAGTTCAAGCCCTTGACCATCCACCAGTTGCTAGTCCTGATGGCGGCCATGTCGCCTGACTGCTCCACGTAAGGATTGATTTTTGACGAGGTGCTTTGTGTCACGCCCCTAAGGTTGGCCGTGTTGGCAGTCAACGTGTATATCTTCTGTGTTGACTCGTTCACCACCTGTTTGTTTATCTGCAGGTTACGGTAACCGCCGTCGATTCCCATCTGCTTCTCCAGCCATGTGGTGTGGTACAACAGATAGTAATTGTCCTTGTACTTCTGAAGATGTGTGTGGTTGTTGCTGCCGCTGTAGCCCAGGAATCCCGGGTTAGGAAGAATCTCGCCCTTGTATGTCCACTTGTCAGCCAACGGGTCGTCAGCCACCATATACACTATGGACGCCGCTGACGGAGCGGAAGTGCTGTAACTGTTACTCCAGTCGGATGAGATACCCCAGCGTGTGCAGTAAGAGAAGACCCACTTGCCGCCGATGTAGTTCAACTCGTTTGCCTCGAACTGGCACGGAGCGGATATTTTCTTGATGTCGCTGGCGAAACTTATCATGTCATCGCCCAACTTCACGATACGTGTATTGCCCGGCTGCAACTCCGTTCCCACGACATCACCGCCTCCGAAGGTGAGGTAAGCCTCTGTACCGTCGTCATTCATCGCCACTCCAGGGTCTATCACCTGTGAGATAGTGCCGATTCCGGCGGTGTTCCTGTCAACAAGAGCCTTGCCGAGCGGGTCGGTCCACGGGCCTGTAGGCGATGTGGACGTGAGTACTCCGATGCCGGTGGCGCTGTTGGTGAAGTAGAGGTAGAAATGGGTCTTGCCGTCAGCCTCAACCCTACTGGTCACTGACGGTGCCCAAGAGGTGTAGATCCATGGGGCTATAGCCTTCACGTCGATGATTCCGTGGTCTGTCCAGTTGACCATGTCCTCAGTTGACAAGCATACCAGCGACGTAATCTTCGAGTAGTTGTTGGCTGCCAGTCCATCGGTGGAATCGAACTGCTGCTGGTCATTGGTGGCGTACACATACAGACGGCCGTTGTATTCGATACCGGTAGGGTCAGCCATGAACTTGTTGGCTGATATCGGGTTGTTGTTCGTCACCGTCTTGTATGATGTGGCGGGTTCCTCCACGACGGAATCATCGATGTTCTTAATGAACTGGAAGGTGTAGAACGTACCCGGCTGCAACGTCAGTTTCGCTTTCTGCGTACCGTTGACATACTTGTCGCTCACATCCTTGATGAGACGGTTGGCGAAGTCGTTGGTGGTAGCCTGTTCCACCTTCTCGGGCTTGAACGGCAGAGCCACCGTAAGCGCGTAGGTGTTGGTTGACTTGTTGAGGATGAAGACGGTGGCTGTGTCGCCCGACTCACTGATGTAGGCGGAACCGCCGGTCAGTCCCTTATTGGTGTCGGTAAGCACCGACTGGATACGGGTCTTGCCTGTAGCGTACTTGGCATAGTGGCCGAACACATACGCCCTCTTCCACAACTGCGTAGAACTGCCTCCGTGGTTGTCGGCGAAGAAATGGTTGGCCATACTGTAGTACACATACGCGTTGTATCCTGCCGCCATGGCGTCCTCGACACTCTTCACCATGTCGTATTCATAGGAGAACTGACCTGTGTAGTTGTCGTCATAGTCGATGAGGAACTCCGTCTGCCACATGTGCTTGCCGGTCGCCTGCGTCACCTCCTGCACGAAAGTCCAGTCGTTGGTCCCGTAGAGGTGGTTGCCCCACACGTCGATGTTGTCCACAGCGTCCTGCATGGTAATCAGTTTCCTGTTGTAGTTCTGCTGCCCCCATCCGAAGCACTCGGGACCCATCACCTTACACTTAGGGTCGATTTTCGCCCTGGCTGTCTTAGCCATGGCAGCCATCTCCGAAGGCGAGTAGATGCAGCTCTCGTAGCTGGCGTGTTCCACACCGTCGTCCACAGCGGTAGGGGTATAGTCACTCTCGTTCTGAATGGAGATCATGTCGATGGGACAGCCCTTATTCTCCATTGTCTTGCGGTAACGCTCAAGGAAGTCGGCGTACTCTTCATAGTACTTCGGGTTGATGGCTCCACCGTTGGATCCCTGTCCGCCCCACGCATGTTCCACCAGCGGCCACACCCATGTGCCGAAGTCGTTCTGGTACTTCTCCGTGTTCTGTGTCTTGTACTTCTTCGGCGGTGTCCATGGTGTGGCGAACACCTGCAGGTCGGGGTTCACCGCCCTCGCCCATTTTATCGTGTTGCCGTACTCGCCCCAACCGCTTTCGTTCGGGCATATACGGATACGCATGATGTTGAGACCCATCTGTCCCTCACCCTTGCCCCACAGCATACGCGCCTTCTCTTGGGTGTACACGTCACCCCATGCGGCATCCATACCAGTTCCACCGAAACCGTCGATGTACTGGTACTTGTTTTGCGCCCGCATCACGAGCGTTGCGTTCTTGGTCTGCGCCCATGTCGCGGGGCATAGGCTGACAGCCATCAGACCGGTCAAAAATATTTTCCTTTTCTTCATAATTGTATTGTTTGGTTTTTTGATTGCGCTGCAAATATAAGGAATCCGCCTGTACTGACCATCCTGTTATATATATAACAAGGTGAAATGTATCAAACGTAACAGTGTTTGTAACGGTTTCAACGTAAATTCCACGGATTCGGGCAATATCTTTGATGTTTGTTTGCGGACATGCGGATAATTGTCTATCTTTGCACATTCTTTCAAGAGAACACAAAATTCATGACAAGCAATCGCAACACATTCAGTGGGTCTATCGGTTTTGTACTTGCCGCAGCCGGCAGTGCCGTGGGACTCGGAAATATATGGCGTTTCCCCTATCTTGCCGCCCGTGACGGCGGAGGCCTGTTCCTCGTCGTTTACGTGGCGTTGGCGGTAACCTTCGGCTTCACCCTACTCATCACCGAGATAGCGATAGGGCGCAGGTCGCAGCAGGGTCCGCTCACGGCATACAAGTTCTTCCACAGGAAGTGGGGCTTTCTGGGACATCTCTCGTTCTTCGTGCCGTTCATCATATACCCTTACTACTGCGTCATCGGCGGTTGGGTACTGAAGTACCTGTGGACTTACATCACAGGCAACGGCAGTGCGGCTGTGTCGGACGGCTACTTCAGCGGGTTCATAGCAGAGAAGTGGGCGCCGGTCATCTTCATGCTGGTGTTTGCCGTGGCGAGTTTCCATGTGGTATGCCGCGGTGTGAACAAAGGTATCGAGAAATACTCGCGCGTCATCATGCCGGCGTTGTTCCTGCTTGTGGTTTTCATCTGCGTTTACTCGCTCTTCATCAGCCATACGGACGAGAACGGAGTAACACGCACCGGACTGGAAGGAGCGGCGGTCTACTTCGTTCCGAATCTCGATGGAATCACCTTCAAGCGTTTCCTCATGATAGTGCTGGACGCCACTGGGCAGTTGTTCTACTCACTGTCCATCGCCATGGGAATCATGGTGGCTTACGGGTCTTACATGAAACGTAGTGTCAACTTAGGCAAGGCGGTGGATTACATCGAGGTGTGCGACACCTGCATCGCCGTGCTTGCGGGACTCATGATTATCCCTGCGGTGTATGTGTTCCTGGGAACGGAGGGCATGTCCACCGGTCCCGGTCTCATGTTCGTGGCCCTCCCCAAGGTGTTCGACTCGTTCGGTCCGTTCGGCCAGATTATAGGACTGGCGTTCTTCCTCATGGTGCTGTTCGCCGCCATCACCAGTTCGGTGTCCATCCTTGAGGCGTTGGTGGCGAGTCTGATGGACCGCTTCCACTGGAGCCGCATGAAGTCTGTATGCACCCTGTCCGCAGTGGAACTCGTCCTGTCATACATCGTGTGCCGGGGTTACAACGACCTTTTCTTCAAGTACACTTTGCCCAACGGGGCTAAAGGCCAGATACTGGACATCTTCGACTATATAAGCAACAACATACTCATGCCGTTCCTCGCCATCTGCACCTGCATCCTCATCGGCTGGGTAGTGAAACCCCGGCTCCTTGTGGGCGAGATACGGCTCAACGGCTACAGGTTCCACAGGAAACGGCTGTACATCATCATGCTGAAGTTCGTTGTCCCGGTGCTGTTGACCATCCTCCTTCTCGGGGCGTTCGGCATCTATTAGGGGCAAACACTACAGGACACAAACTCTATTGTCGTTTATACCTCCATTGCCGTTACATTACTCCGATTGTCTTAATGGATTAACATCAATTTTGTCAACCTTGGTGCTTACTGGCTTTTCCTGTAAAATCACCACATATCTGCGATTTGTTTACATTTTGATTTTTCGACGAAAAAGGGTCTCGAGAGGGGATGTCATTTCACTCGAGTGAATTGATCAAAACACTCGAGTGAATCGATCAATTCACCCGAGTGAAAAAACGAGGTGTCTCGAGGGGGCTTGTAGGTATCTGTAGGGGGTCTTGGCGTATTTTGCCAAAAAGTTAGCGGAATGGAGCCGTTTCGCGCATTATCACACAAGGAGATTTTAGCTTTTGGAACGATTTAGCTTGCCTATTTCCCAATTCCGACCATAGGTTGTAAAAAAAAATAACTAAAGAGACCTTCGTGCGACCTTTAGGTCATATGAAGACCTCTTTAGTTTGACTAATGCACTGGTTCGAATAATAGGGAGTAATATAGTTTGGTGGTATCGGATTTTATTCGTAACTTAGCGGCGCAAATCAAATATGCGGAATTATGGGCGAGATTGTGAACAAATATCCGGTTGGGATACAGAGCTTCAAGGACATTAGGGAAGGGAACTACCTTTATGTCGACAAGACAAAGTACATTGTTGACTTTCGGGTAAAAGGCATGAAATACATCTTTCTGAGTCGTCCGAGGCGGTTTGGAAAATCTCTCTTTGCCTCCACCCTTCAGGCTTACTTCGAGGGACGCAAGGAACTCTTCGAGGGTCTTGCCATAGCCGACTACGAGAAGGACTGGGTGGTGCGTCCTGTGTTACACTTCGACTTGAGCGGAGCCAAACATCTTGATGCTGAGTCATTGAAGCATTCCCTCCACATACGGCTTCGTACGTACGAAAATGTGTATGGAAGGGATGAGGAGGAACTACAACCCAACGAACGTTTGGAAGGTCTTGTCAGACGAGCCTATAAACAGACAGGACAGAAGGTGGTGGTCATCATTGATGAGTATGACGCACCCCTGCTTGATGTGGTACACGAGAAGGACAACCTGCAGCAGTTGCGCTTCATAATGCAGAACTTCTACAGTCCGATCAAAATGCTCGACCCGTATCTGGAGTTCGTCTTCATCACAGGCATCACCAAGTTCTCCCAACTCAGCATTTTCAGTGAGCTTAACAACCTTGACAACATCAGCATGTTTGACCAGTATTCCGCCATCTGCGGCATCAGCAAGACAGAGTTGACTACCGTTATGAAGTCCGACGTGGAGGGACTGGGCAAGGCACTCGGCATGACCTATGAGGAATGCCTTGACGAACTGACACGCTATTACGACGGCTATCATTTTGGAAAACATTCTGAGGATGTATTCAACCCTTTCAGCCTTATAAAGTGCTTGAACGCTAAGGATATAGAATCATACTGGTTTGGGTCTGGCACACCGTCATACCTTATCAAGGCATTACAGAAATACCATGTCAACGTCACTGACATAGAGCAGAAAGACATAAACGTGAATGACTTCGACGTGACACCCGAACAGATGACCTCCGCCTTGCCGTTGCTTTACCAGAGCGGCTACCTCACCATCAAGAATTACAAGCCACTTACCAGGAGCTACACGTTGGGCTACCCCAACATGGAGGTGAAAATCGGTATGCTGATGAGTCTTGCGCCCAACTACCTCTCACCGGTATCTAATGACAACAGCGGGTTGGTGACCAATCTCGTGGAAATGCTTTACGACGGTGACGCTGAAGGAGCGATGGTTCGGCTGAGAGCTTACCTCTCCAGTATCTCCAACCGTCTGTCCAATAAGAACGAGCGTGACTTCCAGACCGTCTTCTACCTTATCTTCAACCTTATGGGGGCTTACATCAAGGTGGAGGAGGACAGTGCCGTAGGCAGGGCAGACGCAGTTGTCCACACGCCGGATGCGGTGTACGTCTTTGAACTGAAGTACGACGGCTCTGCCGAGGATGCCCTCAAACAGATTGACAACAAGGGCTACCTTATTCCCTATTCAGCGGACGGCAAGCGACTGGTAAAAATCGGTGTCAACTATGACAGCAACCAGCGCACCATAGGTGACTGGATAATAAAGGAGGTGTGACACGTATATTTATGGCTCTGCCGCTTTTCGAGTTGGTAAGACAGCGTAATCCTGACAATCAAGTTCACCACGTGTAGCCCTCCGTGTGAAACCTCGGGCTGAAAGCCCAGTAAGCTCCTAGCCCAGGGCAAGGAGCAGTCTGCCCCTTCGGGGCGCATATGCCCTGAATAAACGCCCTATCTCAGAACCCACATTGCCCCCTCTGTCATGTTGTGATTTTTCTCGTATCGGGCTTTCAGTCCGACAGCATACTGACTATTTCCGACATATAATAATAAGGTGTCACTTGTCCTTCCTGTAACTCTTGTAGACGGTGATGCCGAACCATACGGCGGCAAACACAAACAGGACCGCATACAAGTAGAACGACGGGTCACCGGTAACGACGGCTGCCCATACGGTAGCTCCCAGGCATACCAGTGTGAACACGAGGGAGGCTATCATCAATATCTTCTGCAACCGTACCATGTCACTTGTTCAATTTCCAGGTGAAACCGTCCTTGGTGTCCTTCACCTCGAAGCCCAACGCCGCCAACTGGTCACGTATCATGTCGCTCGCAGCCCAGTCCTTGTTGGCCTTGGCTTTCATGCGCTGTTCGAGCAGCATGTCCACTACCTTGCCGTAGGCATCCTCACGGGCCTCGCCCCCTTCCTGTCCTCCACCGCAGGTCTTCTGCAGTCCGAGGATGTCGAAGGCAAACAGCTCGAAGGTGTCGGTGAGAGCCTTCAGCACGTCTGCCGATATGGACGCGCTCTTGTCCGCCACCTGGTTGATGACACGTGTCGCGTCGAAGAGGTGACTGATAACCATCGGGGTACTGAAGTCGTCGTTGAGAGCGTCATAGCACTTCTGCCTGAGCGTGTCCACATACTGCATGTCCACCGTTCCCTCCTTCGACGGCTGCAAGCCCTTCAGAGTCTTGTATGCGTCCGCCAGACGCTCCAGACCCTTCTCAGCCGACAGCAGCGCGTCATTGCTGAAGTCCACCGTACTGCGGTAGTGCGCCTGTAGGATGAAGAACCGTATAGTCATCGGACTGTATGCCTTGGCAAGCATCTCGTTGCCGTCCTTGTCCTTGTGGCTGCCGCTGAAGAACTCCTGTAAGGTGATGAAGTTGCCCAGACTCTTTCCCATCTTCTGTCCGTTGATGGTTATCATATTGTTGTGAATCCAGTAGTGTACCATCGGTTCACCCTGACTCGCCACAGCCTGCGCTATCTCGCACTCGTGGTGCGGGAAGATAAGGTCCATACCGCCTCCATGGATGTCGAACTGTCTGCCGAGGTATTTGCGCCCCATGGCGGTACACTCGCAGTGCCATCCGGGGAAACCGTCGCTCCACTTGGAAGGCCACCGCATGATATGCTCCGGTTGGGCTTTCTTCCACAGGGCGAAGTCCGCCTGGTTCTTCTTCTCGCCCACCCCGGCCAGTTCACGCGAGTTGTTGATTATGTCGTCGAGGTTACGTCCCGAGAGTACCCCGTACTTGTACTTCCTGTTGTACGCCTCCACATCGAAATACACCGACCCGTTGGATTCGTAGGCAAACCCGTTGTCGAGTATCTCCTGCACCAACTGTTCCTGTTCAATGATATGCCCTGACGCCAATGGCTCGATAGACGGTGGAAGCACGTTGAGAGCGCGCATGACGTCGTGGAAACGGTTGGAGTAGTACTGCGCCACCTCCATCGGTTCCAGTTGCTCCAGCCTTGCCTTCTTCGCGATCTTGTCCTCTCCCTCGTCGGCGTCATGCTCCAGATGGCCGACATCCGTGATGTTACGCACGTAGCGCACCTTATAGCCCAGATGCTGCAGGTAGCGGAACACGATGTCGAAAGTGATGGCCGGACGGGCATGCCCGAGGTGGGCGTCACCGTACACGGTCGGTCCGCACACATACATGCCCACGTGTGGGGCATTGATCGGACGGAACAGTTCCTTCTGACGTGTAAGTGTGTTGTAGATTAAGAGTTCCTGTTTCATGTCGTGTGAGTTTTATATAATGTGCAAAGTTACGAATAATAAACGACATGAGGCGACCGTCGGACGGCAATTTGCACAGGACACGACAAAAAAAAAAGGCCGGCGCCATCATGCGCCAGCCCTTGAATCCATCCCCGAAGGGATACATATCACCAACTTATTGAGGTTCATTTCCGCCACGCGGACCGCCCTGTCCGCCGCGGGGCCCCCGGTCTCCGCCACGGGCGCGCATCTCCTTCTCAGCCTTCTCGTACTTGGCGAACTGCTCCTCAGTGAGAATCTCCTTCAGAGCCTTCGTCTCAGCCGCGCGGCGCGCTTCCATCTCCTTCATCATCGCCTCACGGTCCATCTGCTGGCCCTGCTGGCCGCCTTCCATCATCTTCTTCATCTGCTCCTGCTGGGCCTTGCCCTCAGCGGTGTAATACTCCTTGACCTTCTTGTACTGCTCGTCGGTAAGCGTGCAGGTCTTCTTTATGCGGTCGGCCCTGCGGGTAGCCATCTCCTCAGGATTGAACTCACGGCGCTGACGGTTCCTGTCCTGTCCACCTTGGTTCTGTGCAAATGCACCGGCAGTGATTATCATTGCCACAAGTGCGATAAGTAATTTCTTCATTCCGTTTCGTGTTTAAACTGTTAATAACTCGATTTGTTGTCTTACGCTCTTATGATTCGGGAAATGCGGAAAGGTTTAATCCGCCTTGGGTGATAAACATAAAATCCAGGGCGTTTATCCGTTACAACATGTTTTTCCCCAGTTGTTTTGCAGGTGGTTTACTTTTTATTCGTACCTTTGCACCGTTATTGGATATTTATGCCCGATGAAGAAGCTCTATATAGAAACATACGGATGCCAGATGAACGTGGCGGACAGTGAGGTGATTGCCTCTGTGATGAAGATGGCAGACTATGAAAGCCAGGACTCGATTGAGGGAGCCGACGCGGTACTCCTCAACACCTGCTCCGTAAGGGAGAACGCCGAGCAGAAGATATTCAACCGTCTGGAAACCCTCCATGCCATGCGCAAGAACAAGAAGCAGAAGATGATTATCGGTGTGGTGGGGTGCATGGCGGAGAACGTGAAGGACGACCTGATAGAGAACCACCACGTGGATCTCGTCGCCGGTCCCGATGCCTACCTGCAACTGCCCGACCTGTTCGCTTCGGTGGAGGCGGGCCACAAGGCGATCAACGTGGAACTGTCCACGACGGAGACCTACAAGGAGATTGTTCCCGAGCGCATCTGCGGCAACCACATATCGGGCTTTGTCAGTATCATGCGCGGCTGCAACAACTTCTGCCACTACTGCATAGTGCCGTACACACGCGGAAGGGAACGAAGCAGGGACATCGACAGCATACTCAAGGAGGTGACCGACCTCCGGGAGAAAGGGTTCAAGGAAGTCACCCTCTTGGGACAGAACGTGAACTCGTACCATTTCACACGCACACAGGAAGACGGCAGGGAGGAGCATATAGGTTTTCCCGAACTGCTCAGAAGGGTGGCGACGGCAGTGCCGGAGATGCGCATCCGCTTCACGTCCTCGCACCCGAAGGACATGAGCGACGAGACGCTCCATGTCATAGCCGACTACCCGAATGTCTGCAAGCACATACACCTGCCTGTGCAGAGCGGCAGCGACCGCATACTGAAACTGATGAACAGGAAATACACACGCGAGTGGTATCTCGACCGTGTGGCTGCCATCCGCCGCATCATACCCGACTGCGGACTGACCACGGACATCTTCTGCGGTTACCACTCGGAGACGGAGGAGGACCACCAGCTGTCACTCTCGCTCATGAGGGAATGTGGGTACGACAGCGCGTTCATGTTCAAGTACTCCGAGCGTCCAGGCACCTACGCTTCCAAGCACCTGCCCGACGACGTGCCGGAGGAGACGAAGATACGCAGACTCAACGAACTGATAGCACAGCAGAACCAGTTGTCCGCCGAGAGCTACAGGAAAGACATAGGCAAGACCTACGAGGTACTGGTGGAGGGCTTCAGCAAGCGTTCACGGTCACAGCTCTTCGGCAGGACACAACAGTATAAGGTGGTGGTCTTCGACAAGGGGACGCACCGCATCGGTGATTTCGTGAAGGTAAGGATTACAGGTTCAAGTTCCGCCACCCTTCAGGGGGAGGAGGTCTTCGAACAGGAAACGACATAAAAAAAATCAGAGATACAAGATGGCAAAGCATAAGGACTCAAGGCTGCTTAGCACTCAGTTTGTGACAGCTCTCATAAGTACCACACTGGTACTGGTACTGCTCGGGACGATAGTGCTGTTCGTGTTCACCGCGCGCAACCTGTCCGATTACGTGAGGGAGAACATCAACATAAGTGTGCTGCTGAACGACGACATATCGCAGGGCGAGATAGAGTCGTTCCAGGCATCGCTGAAGGCACAGCCCTACGTGAAGTCGCTCAAGTACATATCCAAGGAACAGGCGCTCCACGACCAGTGCGTGGAGATGGGTTCCGACCCTTCGGAGTTCCTGCGCTACAACCCCTTCACCGCCTCGTTCGAGATTAAGGTGAAGTCGGAATACGCCAACAACGCCAGTCTGGACAAGATTACAGGACAGTTGAAGGCGACCAACAAGGTGATGGACGTGATATACCAGAAGGAACTGATGGACTCAGTGAACAAGAACATAAGGAAGTTCAGTGTCATCCTGCTCATCATAGCCGCACTGTTCACGTACATATCGTTCGCACTGATAAACAACACGGTGCAACTGACCATCTTCTCACACCGTTTCCTCATCAACACCATGAAACTGGTGGGGGCGAGCTGGGGCTTCATCCGTAGGCCGTTCCTCAACCAGGGACTGCTCCTTGGAGTGCTTTCCGCCATGCTGGCGGACGCTGTGATTCTCGGCGGCGTGTACTGGGCGCGCACCTTTGAACCTGAGATAAATACGGTGGTGGACATGAAGGTGATGCTTATAGTCGGACTGTCAGTCCTCGTCTTCGGTCTGCTCATCACATTCATGTGTACCTTCGTGTCCCTCTCCAAATACCTGAAGATGAACAGCAACGAACTGTACCATATCTAACATTACTGACATACAAACTTAAATCCCATATAAATGAACAAATCAGATTTGGCTTTCGGCACACGCAACTATATCATGCTTGGTATAGGTATCGTGATAATAGTCGTTGGATTCGTGCTTATGGCAGGTGAGGGAACGACTGAAGACACATTCAATCCCGAGATATTCAGTGACCTGAGAATCAAGGTCGCCCCGATGACCGCACTTTTCGGTTTTCTCTTCGTGGTTGCCGCCATACTCGTAAAACCAAAAAGGAGAGACTACAGGGAGCAGGAAAACAAATAAACTATATAGACTATGGATTGGTTACAAGCCTTATTGATGGGAATCTTCCAGGGACTTACCGAGTACCTCCCTGTCAGCAGCAGCGGACACCTGATGATCGCAGGTGAACTGCTCGGCATCGAGGACCCCGACCAGATTATGCCGTTCACTGTGGTGGTGCATGTCGCCACGGTAATGAGTACACTGGTAATCCTGTGGAAGGAGATAGCGTGGATTCTTGTAGGGTCATTCAAGTGCGACAAGAACCGCACGCCCAGCCGGCACGGCATAAGACGACTGAACGAGGAGCAGAACTACCTGCTCAACATCATAATATCGATGATTCCGATAGGTATCGTCGGACTGTTCTTCAAGGACGCTGTGGAGCAACTGTTCACCAACCTCATGGTGGTGGGCGTATGTCTGATAGTCACCGCCGCCTTGCTCTCGTTCTCCTACTACTCCAAACCGAGGGAGAAGGAATACATATCCCTGAAGGACGCTCTCATAATCGGTATCGCACAGGCGGTAGCCGTACTGCCGGGACTGTCACGTTCGGGCAGCACCATCGGTACTGGACTGATTCTGGGCGACAAGAAGGAGCGGTTGGCTGAGTTCTCGTTCCTCATGGCGATTCCACCGATTCTGGGAATGGCGCTTCTCGACGCCAAGGACATGATTGAACAGGGCGTGGAGACCGCCATGGAGGGCATCACCCCGATGGCATTGGTTGTAGGCTTCCTTGCCGCCTTCATCACAGGATGTGTGGCTTGCAAGTGGATGATCGGCCTTGTCAAGCGCGGCAAGATGATTTATTTCGCTGTCTATTGCGCCATTGTAGGACTCGCCACCATCATATGGCAGTTGGCGGCATGACGACAGATACCAATAAAAACCAGTTGGCAGATGAACCCACAGGCAGGCGAGACTCTCTGTTTCAATAAACCCTACGGCTGGACCTCATTCGACCTCGTGTCGAAGGTCAGGGGCGCGCTGAAATGCCGTATGAAAACCCGTAAGTTGAAGGTCGGACACGCAGGGACTCTCGATCCGCTGGCTACAGGCGTTCTCGTGATATGCACAGGTAAGGCGACCAAACGGATTGACAACCTGCAGGCAGGGGTGAAGGAATATGTGGCGACACTGAAGTTGGGGGCTACCACACCCTCGTTCGACAAGGAGACGGAGGAGGACGCAACCTATCCCACCGGCCACATCACACGTGAACTCATAGAAGAGACACTGACCCGGTTCGTAGGTTCGGTCATGCAGGTGCCACCGGTCTACTCGGCGGTGAAGATAAACGGCAAACGCGCGTACAGTCTCGCCCGCAAGGGCGAAGAGGTGGAACTGAAAGCCAAACAGCTCACCATCGATGAGATCGAACTGATGCATTGCGACATACCCGAGAGTGTCATGATAAGGGTGGTATGCAGCAAAGGCACGTACATAAGGGCACTGGCGAGGGACATAGGCGAGGCACTGGGTTCAGGAGCTTACCTTACAGACCTGTGCCGCACACGAGTGGGACAGTTCAGGCTCGTTGACTGCCTCGACATCAACGAGTTCGACTCCTGGCTCGACGCACAGGACATAAAGATTGATACAAATACAGATAAGTAATTATACGGAAAAATGAAGCTTTCACAATTCAAATTCAGACTACCCGAAGAGAACATCGGACTTGAGCCGCCCTTCAACAGGGACGAGGCCCGGCTGATGGTACTGCACAAGTCTACGGGAGATCTGGAACATTGCCTGTTCAAGGACATCATCAACTACTTCGACGACAAGGATGTGTTCATCCTTAACGACACCAAGATGTTTCCCGCGCGCCTCTACGGCAACAAGGAGAAGACTGGCGCCACGATTGAGGTGTTCCTCCTGCGTGAGCTTGACGAGAGGGCAAGACTGTGGGATGTGCTTGTAGACCCCGCAAGGAAGATAAGGATTGGCAACAAACTGTATTTCGGACCTGACAACTCCATGGTGGCTGAGGTCATCGACAACACCACTTCAAGAGGCCGCACACTGCGTTTCCTCTACGACGGACCTCATGATGAGTTCAAGGAGGCCCTCTACGCCTTGGGCGAGGCTCCTATAACAGACGAGGTGAGGGCGCACAGGAAGGCGACACCGGAGGACATGGAAAACTTCCAGACCATCTTTGCCGACAAGGAAGGGGCTGTGACTGCTCCAGCCACAGGTCTCCACTTCTCCCGTGAACTGCTGAAGCGTATGGAGATAAAGGGTATCGACCGCACGTTCATCACCCTGCACGCCGGACTGGGCAACTTCCGCGCCATCGATGTGGAAGACCTCACCAAGCACAAGACGGACAGTGAACAGATTATCATCGGGAAGGAATCCTGCGAAATGGTCAACAAGGCGAAGGAAGAGGGACACAGAATCTGTGCCGTAGGCACTACGACCATGCGCGCCATCGAGACGGCTGTAGGTCCCGGCGGCATCCTGAAGGAGTTCGAGGGATGGACCAACAAGTTCATCTTCCCTCCGTACGAGTTCGGTGTGGCAAACGCCTTCGTGGCCAACTTCCAGTTGCCTATGTCACTCATGTACATGATGCAGTGCGCCTTCGGCGGATACGAATACACCAAGCATGCGTATGAGACAGCAGTGAAGGAGGGCTATCACTTCGGATCGTACGGCGACGCGTTGCTCATGGTAGACTGATAGACGAGAGTGTGATGCATATAGTCTATCTGGGACTTGGCACTAACTTGGGCAACAGGCAGAGCAACCTCAACGAAGCCATCGCCATGATAAAAAATCGGATTGGGACTGTGGTGTCCCAATCCGATTTTATCGTGACCGAACCGGTCGGTTTCATCAGCGGCAACATGTTCCTTAACGCTGCGGTGAAGGTGGAGACGGAGATGTCGCCCACAGGTCTGCTGCATGTCACGCAACAGATAGAGCGTGACCTCGGGCGCGACCATAAGTCGGTGGACGGCATCTACAGTGACCGTATCATCGACATCGACATACTGGTGTACGACGACATCACGGTGGATTCAGTCTGTCTCACACTTCCCCACCCACGGATGAAGGAACGCCGTTTCGTGCTTGAACCACTGAGCATGATTGCCCCCGACCTTATCATTCCCGGAGAAAAGCGGACGATAGCCGCACTGCTTGACTGTATATCTTGAGTTTCAGTTCTTCCGCCGAAACACCCAATACCACCGCCACGTTCCCATAATGCCCCCTTATATCCATACCGCTCTCGTCGGTCTCCAGCCATAGATGACCGCTTGAATAGGCTAACTGTAAAGCCTCAGCGTTGTAGCGGTTACCGAACGAGAGTTCCATTCCCTGGCCTATCAGTTGCCGCGCCGTCTGTCCGTTCTTCCTGAAACCATGCACTATCCATGTCTGCACAGGCTTTATCCGCTTCTTCATCCGTATGATTTCATCGTACTGTCTGACACAGTGTATGACCAGCGGTTTCCCCACCTCCTCGGCTACTTCCACCTGTCTACGGAACAGTTCAGTCTGCGTATCCATGTCTGCACCCCTCGTGCTGTCCAGTCCCGCTTCCCCTATGGCGATGACCTCATCCGTAGCCGCCTTACGCCTCAGTTGCGCTATACTGCGGTCGATGAAGTCGGGGGACGACAAAGCGCGCACCGATAGATAGGGGTGTATGCCAATGGAGCAGGACGGCACTATCTGCTCGTCATAATCACGGTTGAAAACCGCCTTCACGTCACAGGATACGGTACGGTTGTGAGTATGTATGTCGATATAGGGAATCATAGCTGTAACGTGTGTGCCACTACGGTACAGGGTCATAACCAGAACCGCCCCACGGATGACAACGCAGGATGCGCCGCACGGCAAGGTAAGTGCCGTAGAACGGGCCGTGCTTCCTGATGGCTTCTATAGCGTACTGCGAACAAGTGGGCGTGAACCTACAGGTGGGCGGAAACATCGGCGATATACAGCGTCTGTAGAAGAATATGGGTATAAGCAGGACGAACGCCAACAGCTTATTAACACACGTCCACACCTTATTTATACATACACGGTTCATACACACCCCTCATAATGTCTGTATGATCCTGCCCATCGCCTTCCCCATACCCTTATAGACCGTGGTGTAGGAACAGAGTTGTGGGGCGACACACACGAAAGCGATGGCTATACTGTAGTCCTTGTCCTCCATGCAGTCCCACAGTTCCCATTTCCGTTTCCTGTAAGCCTCACGAGTCAACCGCTTCATCCTGTTCCTGTCAACGGCGTTGTGAAACCGTTTCTTGGGAACACTCACGAACATATATGAGGGATATTCGCCCTTTGGGATTCTGGCAAATATTAATCTAAAGGGGAACACAACAGCCGACGTGTTTTCCCCTTCAAACAAACGGTCAATGAGCAGCTTGCTCGTTATCCGCTCTGCCTTTCTGAATCTCTCTCTCTGCAATAATACTTATATATAACAAGTCAGCGCACAGCTGTTACTGGTGCGTCTTCAGATAATCCTCAAGCAACGCAGGAACGGAACGCAACTCGGGAGTGAGCTTCATGTCCACCCTGATGTTCAGTTTCTCAGCCTCCTCCACGGTCTTGGAACCGAGACAGGCGATGGCGATGTCGCCCTGTTCAAAGTTCGGGAAGTTCCTCAACAGTGAGTGAAGACCTTCGGGACTGAAGAACACGAGGATGTCGTAGTCGAACGCCTCGTCCGGGGCGAAGTCATTCTGTATGGTATAGTACATCACGGCCTCAGAGTGCTTCAGACCAGCCTCGTCCAACCTGTTCTTCAACTCGTCGTCATGCTTGGACGACTGTGGCACGAAATAGCTCTCAGTCTTGTGCTTTACCATGATGGTGATGAGGTCCTCAATACGTCCGGTCACAGGGAAGAACACCTTGCGCTTCCTGTACTGGATGTACTTCTGAAGGTACAGTCCTATCATCTCTGACTTGCAGAAATACTTCATTGTCTCGGGAATGGTCACACGCAGTTCCTTGCACAGTCTGAAGAACTGGTCTATCGCATGACGTGAGCAGAACACCACTGCCGTATGGTCGAGTATTGACACCCTCTGCTGGCGGAAGTCCGTCGGAGTCATAGGGTCTATCCTGATGAAGGGGCGGAACACTATCTCCGCACCGTACTTCTCAGCGACGTCAAAATAAGGGGATTTCTCTGTTTGAGGTTTTGGTTGTGAAACTAAAATCTTTTTAGCCATGAGTCACTTTGTATGTTTGTCCTACTGTTTTAATATCGTCTCCTTCAGAATATGCCACACGACAAGCGTCGGTATCAATTCCACGCTGCAAAAGTACAAAAAAAACAGCACACCACCATACGTTCTTGGGCGGAAATTAACATACAGCTTGAAGAGTAAGAGTATCTTCTGCAAAATGACAACTATAACTAAACAAAACGGTATGTCGATAAGCGGCAAGTCACAGAACACCTGCACGAGCGACAGAGGGAAGGCGAAGACTGACACGACGGACAGGGAGAAGAGTACCGAGGAGGTCCAGCCACGGCCCTGGTCGGAGGGGAAGAAGGTCCAGTTGACAAGTGAATAGAGCATCCACTTGGCCACAATGAGTGCCACCAGACCCAGGAAAATATGCAGCAGCAGTCCGTATTGCGGTCCCGGCCGCGCCTCGCCTATGGCTGCGGAATAGAATATCGTGCTTGCGGACAGGCAACCGATGAACACCAGCAATGACATGTCCACCTGCTCCTGATCGCTTGTGCGTATCTCGTTGGCGGCGTATATCTGGCGCGAGGAGAAGAACGTGTTGAACTTGTACAGAAGGATGGCGCTGCTTCGGTACAGCACGAACGTGAAGAGCATGAAAAGCAGGACGGCACCAATCATCACGATGTCATCGTTTCTCAACAGGTATGCCCTCGCCGCGCTTTCCATGCCCTCAACCGCTTATCTCCACATCAACCGATATGGAACTCCTTCTTGATGGACTCCACCATATCGAGTTTCTCCCATGTGAACAGTTCCACCTTCTTCTCGAGTATTCCACCGGGACAGCACGGATTGCGGAACTTCTTTATCACCACCCGGGGCTTGCGTCCCATATGACCGTAAGCTGCTGTCTCAGTGTATATCGGTTCCCTCAACTTCAGGTCACGCTCGATGGCGTACGGAGTGAGGTCGAACATCCTGCCGATGACATCAGCAATATCCTTGTCGGAACAGTTCACCTTGGAATGGCCGTAGGTGTTCACATAGATGCTTATCGGGTGCGCCACACCGATGGCGTAACTGAGTTGCACCAGCATCTCGTCAGCCACACCGGCAGCCACCATGTTCTTCGCTATATGGCGCGCCGCATAGGCTGCGGAACGGTCCACCTTACTCGGGTCTTTACCGGAGAACGCGCCTCCGCCATGCGCTCCCTTGCCCCCATAGGTGTCCACAATGATCTTACGTCCTGTAAGTCCCGTGTCACCATGAGGCCCACCGATGACGAACTTACCGGTAGGATTGATGTAGTACTTGATGTCATCGGTGAAGAGACTCCTCACACGGGGATTGTCAATCTCGCTGATGACACGCGGTATCAGTATCCCCTTGATGTCCTCGGTAATCTGTCTGAGCATAGCCTCATCATCGTCCATGAACTCGTCGTGCTGAGTGGAAACGACGATGGAATCGATTCTCTCCGGTTTTCCGTCGTCACCGTACTCAATGGTCACCTGACTCTTGCTGTCAGGGCGCAGGTAAGTCATCTGCTTCCCTTCATGGCGTATCTCCGCCAGAGTCGCCAGAATGTGGTGGCTCAAGTCCAGTGACACAGGCATGTAGTTGTCCGTCTCGTTGGTGGCGTAACCGAACATGATGCCCTGGTCGCCCGCCCCCTGGTCCGCGCGTTCTTTCCTGTCCACTCCCTGGTTGATGTCCGCGCTCTGCTCGTGGATGGCGGAAAGTATACCGCAGCTCTCCGCCTCGAACTTGTACTCCGCCTTGGTGTAGCCGATATTCCTGATTACTTCCCTCGCCACGTCGCGCAGGTCCACGTGAGCCTTCGACTTTACCTCACCTGCGATGACCACCTGACCGGTAGTGACCAGTGTCTCGCACGCCACCTTTGAGTCGGGGTCGAATGCCAGAAGATTGTCGAGTACCGCATCCGAGATCTGGTCTGCCACCTTGTCCGGATGTCCTTCGCTAACTGATTCCGATGTAAATAGATAACCCATTCTAATTTTGATTTAACTTGTTGATAACTAAATTAGTGGGAGAAATTGGGGAAAGATGCAAACAATAAAAGCCGTACTACCGGCATTTGATTGTCTTTTTAGCATTTTTTACTGTGGTTGCAAGCTGCCCAAATCTGTCCACGTTTTACGGGTGCAAAGTTACGGCTTTTTCAGATACCGCCAAAGGATTTACGTATAAAAAAATGCGATTGCCCCATTTTGCCCCCAATCATAGCTGCTGCATGTCGTTCAGTCGCCTGTAATATCCATTGACGGCTATGAGTTCGTCATGGGTACCCTGCTCCACGATACGCCCCTCATGCAGCACGAAGATACGCTGCGAGTTCTTGATGGTGGACAGGCGGTGGGCGATGGCGATGGTGGTCCTCGACTTCATGAGGTTCTCCAAAGCCTCCTGCACGAGTTTCTCCGACTCGGTGTCCAGAGCGGATGTCGCCTCGTCGAGTATGAGTATCGGTGGGTTCTTCAGTATCGCCCTGGCTATGGATATGCGCTGGCGCTGACCGCCGGAGAGGCGGCAGCCACGGTCACCCACGTTGGTGTTGTACCCCTCTTCCATGTCCATGATGAAATCGTGCGCGTTGGCGATGCGCGCGGCCTCCTCCACCTGCTTCTGTGTCGCCCCCTGCACACCGAACGCTATGTTGTTGAATATGGTGTCGTTGAACAGTATCGCCTCTTGGTTGACATTGCCTATGATACTGCGGAGCGATTGTATGGACATGTCACGGATGTCGGTGCCGTCGATGAGAATCTGACCCGACGACACGTCATGGTAACGCGGTATGAGGTCCACCAAGGTAGACTTGCCGGATCCTGACTGTCCCACAATGGCGATGGTCTGCCCCTTCCTTATCGTTATGTTGATGTCGTGCAGGATTTCATGACCCTCATTATATGAGAAGTTCACGTGCCTCAGTTCAATCGAGTCGTCCAGTCCCTGAATCTCCACAGCGTCAGTCTTCTCCTTGATGTTGTTTTGCGCCTCCAGTATCTTGTTGATACGTTCCATCGAAGCCATCCCCTTCTGGATGGTGTAACCGGCCTTCGAGAGATCCTTCACAGGCTGGAGTGTGGTGTAGAGGATTACGAGGTAATAGATGAACGCACTGGCGTCTATCGGGGAGTTGCCCGAGAAGATGAGGTAACCGCCGAACCACAGCACTACGACTATCATTACCGTGCCGAGGAACTCACTTACGGGGTGGGCGGCAGACTGCCGGATGGACACCTTCATTGATATTCTTCGGAACTCGTCGTTGACTGCCACGAACTTGTCCTCCATCTTCTTCTCGGCTATGAAGGCCTTGATAATACGCAGTCCCCCGAGGGTCTCCTCAACGATACTGAGTCCGTCACTCCACCGTGCCTGCGCCAGCAGCGACCTGCTCTTCAGTCTCTTGCCTATCCTGCCTATGCCAATGGCGAGGAAGGGGACTACAAACAGCACGAAAATGGTCAGTTGCCAACTGAGGGCGCAGAGTGTGCCGAGGTACACCAGTATGAATATCGGGTTCTTGACTACCATGTCAAGTGAACTGCCGATGGAGGAGTCCACCTCGTTGGCGTCGGTACTGATACGCGCCAGTATGTCGCCCTTCCTCTCTTCCGTGAAGAACGAGAGCGGCAGGTGCAGTATCCTACTGTACACCTTCGCCCTTATGTCACGCACGATGCCGGTCTTTATCGGCATCAGACAGGCGGACCCACCGAAGTAAGACGCCGTCTTCATCAGTGTGAGCAGTCCGAGGACGAGTCCGAGCAGGAGCAGGGTGGTAGACTGTCCGTAGGTCTCTATGAGTTGCTGTGAGTAATAATAGCCGTTGTTCTGTGCCGCGTCTATGAAATTGTCGAGGCTCTGCTTCATGGTCTCCCCCTCCACAAACGGCCTGTAGACATACGTCTTGTCCTCTATGTTGAATAGAATCTTCAGGATGGGGACGAGCAGCGTAAACGACACCACGTTGAATATCGCCGTCAGGACATTGAACATGAATGTCCCGACCATGAAACCTTTGTAGGGGAGGAAGTACGGCCCCATCAACTTGAAGAACTCTTTCATTACGTTCTATTTCTTTCGTCCGAAGTCAGCCGGTATCTCGCCCCACTCGTCGGTCTGCCACGTCACGATGTCGTTGGGGTACGTGTTGTTTCGCAACCAGCTCTCGGCTCTCTCAATTATTTGGTATAGTTGTTCTGTCTTCCTGTCACGCGGCAACTGCGTCTTGCATTTCCTCTTCTTCACCCACGTGCGTGCGGTGAAACTGTCGGAATACACGGGCATGGACGACCCTTTCTTTTTGAGCAACGCCAGCGCATGCACGATGGCGAGGAACTCCCCGATGTTGTTGGTGCCATAGACAGGACCGAAGTGGAACACCTCACGCCCCGAAGGCAGGTGTACCCCACGGTATTCCATCTTACCCGGATTGCCGCTGCATGCGGCATCCACGCACAGTGCCTCGTTGGTTGGCCGTCCGCCCATACTGTCAGGTACTTACATGCGTTCTGGCATCTCGATGCCAAGCAGTCCCATTCCCTCTTTCAGTATCTTGGCCACAGTCTCCGAAAGCACGATACGGAACAGTCTCTTGCCACTGTCCTCCTCCTTGAGTATGCTGAAGTCATGGTAGAACTGGTTGTACTCCTTCGTAAGCTCATAGCAGTAGTTGGCGATGGTGGACGGGTTGTAGTTCTTCCCAGCCTCCCCCACCACCGTTGGGAAGTCGTTGAGCTTCTGGATAAGGCTCACCTCCTTCTCCGCGAGTTGCACTCCCGGAGTCAAGGTCTGCGGAATGACCGTACCTGCCTCCACCGCCTTGCGGAGTACGGAACGGATTCGGGCGTAGGTGTATTGGATGAACGGACCTGTGTTGCCGTTGAAATCGATGCTCTCAGCAGGGTTGAACAACATGTTCTTGCGCGCGTCCACCTTCAGTATGAAGTACTTTAATGCGCCCAGTCCCACTTTCCTCGCTATCTCCCTGGCTTCCGCCTCGTCGATGTCGCTGTTCTTGCCCATCTCCCTTGATATGTTGTAGGCGTCGGTTATCATCTTGTCGATGAGTTCGTCCGCATCGACCACTGTACCCTCACGGCTCTTCATCTTACCGTTGGGCAGTTCCACCATACCGTAGGAGAAATGCACAAGGTCCTTGCCCCACTTGAACCCGAGCCTGTCGAGCAGGATGGAGAGTACCTGGAAGTGGTAGTTCTGTTCGTTGCCCACCACATATATCATCCTGTCGATGGGATAGTCCTGGAAACGGAGCTTCGCAGTGCCTATGTCCTGCGTCATGTACACCGACGTGCCGTCACTGCGCAGCAGCAGTTTCTCGTCGAGTCCGTCCTTGGTCAGGTCAGCCCACACGGAGTTGTCGGGACGGCGATAGAAGAGTCCCTTGTCGAGTCCTTCCAGCACCGCCTTCTTACCTTCGAGGTAGGTCTCCGACTCGTAGTATATCTTGTCGAAGCTCACTCCCATCGCCTTATATGTCTCGTCGAACCCGGCATACACCCATGAGTTCATCTTCTTCCACAGCGCGCGCACCTCCGGGTCGTTCTGTTCCCACTTCACGAGCATCTCGTGCGCTTCCTTGATGAGCGGAGCTTCCCGCTTGGCTTTCTGGGCGGCGTCCTCATCGCTCATTCCCTCCGCCTTGTACTGTTCCTCAAGATCCCTGCACTGATCCTTATAATGCTTGTCGAACGCCACGTAATAGTCTCCTATCAGGTGGTCGCCCTTCTTGCCCGACGACTCCGGAGTCTCCCCGTTGCCGTACTTCAACCAAGCGAGCATCGACTTGCATATATGGATTCCTCTGTCGTTGACGATGTTGGTCTTCACCACCTTGTTGCCGTTCGCCTCGACGATACGGGCGAGAGAACTGCCCAACAGGTTGTTGCGCACATGTCCCAGATGGAGCGGCTTGTTGGTGTTGGGCGACGAGTACTCAATCATGGTGAGCGGAGAGTCGTCCGCGACAGGGACGAACCCGAAGTTCTCCTCGGTGTTGATGGCGTTGAGTATGTCCACCCAGTTCTCCGACGATATGACAAGGTTGAGGAAGCCCTTCACCACGTTATATCCGTCAACTACCCCTTTCAGATTGTCCTTCAGGTAGGCGCCAATCTCCTCGCCGGTCTGTTCGGGACTTTTCTTTGTGATGCGCAGCAGGGGGAAGACCACCACCGTGAGCTGACCTTCAAACTCACTGCGTGTCTGTTGCACCTGTACCTGTCCCGCGTCAATGTACGCGCCGTACACCGTCTCCAGACAGTCCTTCACCGCTTTCTGTATTTTCTGTTCAGTACTCATCTTGATACGTTCTAATTTGTTTAGAGAGTGCAAAGGTAGGAAAAATATTGATAGTGTGACAACTATTTGTCGGTTATTGGACGATAAGTGGGGGATTTATGCACTAAGGGGTATATAAAAGCGAAAAAGAGGAACTATCACTAGTGCCTCTTCATCATTACTAACCTTAAAATTAATACCTAATCAAATCCTTTTTACAATCTTTTACCAATAACTAATACTTACTGAAAAAATTACCTTACTTTAATACCTATCTTTATGTCCTTATTAACAATAAACCTTTATATCTTTAGCCTAAAACCTTCAGTCTAACTTTCTTGTTTCAATGTTCTTTTTCGTCTCAGGAACCTTTATTTCCTTTTGACGATGCAAAGTTACGCACTTTCCCAAAAGTGGAACAACAAATACTCTCATTTTTGTTTGAATTTTCTCGTTTTATTGATTGGTATCAATTATTGTAACCGAACACTATTGCAAAAACACAGAAAAGTCCATACAAAAAAAAACAGTCACGCTACCGTTCGTGTTCGGTAGCGTGACTGTAAGGTAATCCGGGCTGTTTCAGTCCGGTATGATCACAACTTCTGGAACTCCGCGAGGATGGCATCCGCCGTCGCCTTCATCTCGTCCTCAGGGAAACTTTTCTTTGGGTTGCTGAATATCATGTCCTTCTCGGACTGCATGGGTACGAGGTGTATGTGGGCGTGCGGCACCTCCAGTCCAAGTACAGCCTCACCCACCTTGATGCAGGGGAAAGCCAACTTGATTGCCTTCGCCACCTTCTTGGCGAACACCTGAAAACGCGCTATCTCGTCGTCCTCCATGTCGAAGATATAGTCCACCTCACGCCTGGGGATGCACAGCGTGTGTCCCTTTACCAGTGGGTTGATGTCCAGAAAAGCGTAGAACTCACCGTCCTCCGCACATTTGTAGCTCGGTATCTCTCCGTTCGCTATTTTTGTGAAAAGAGTAGCCATACTATATATATAATAAGGTGTAGTAGTCCTACGTTCAGATGGATATGTTGGTTATCTCCAGTTCAATGATACCCTGCGGAATCTTGATGGTAGCCACGTCGCCCACCTTCTTGCCGAGCAGTCCCTGCGCTATAGGGGTGGCTACGGAAATCTTCTTCTCTCTCAGGTTAGCCTCACTCTCGCTGACGATGGTATAGGTCATGGCGGCCCCTGTCTTCACGTTCTTCATCTCCACCTTAGAGAGAATCTGAACCACCTCGGTCTGCACCTTTGACGTGTCTATTATCTTGGCGTCGGCAAGCGTAGCCTTGAGTTGAGCTATCTTCGTCTCAAGCTTTCCCTGAGCCTCCTTGGCGGCATCGTATTCGGCATTCTCCGAAAGGTCGCCCTTCTCGCGCGCCTCCTGAATCTGACGGATCACCTCGGGACGCTCCACTTCCTCCAACTGTTTGATTTCGGCTCTGATCTTATCATAGCCCTCACGTGACATGTAAGCCATTTTGTACTTGTCTTTTGATTGTTTATAAAATTGTTTCTCAGACCGTCAGAGTCGGGTCCGGTTAGGGCAACAAGAATAAGAATTCCGGCACTTGCGTGTCGGAACCCTTCAGTCTCAATTGCGGTGCAAAGGTACTGCTTTTATGTGTATTGGCAAAATTTTTCGCCGCCTATTCTTTGACAATTAGGAATTTCGCCGCCACACCGCTGTTACCTTCCTCGTCTGTCGCCAGAATGTAATACACACCTGATGCCGCCCTGTCCCCACCTGCGGTCACTCCGTCCCAGGTGTACGACCCGCCTACTGACGTGCCTTCATGCACCAGTCTGCCGGCCGCGTTGACAATCTTCACGTCTGAACTGGACATAAGTCCACGGATGATAATATTACCTGTATAGTCCGGACGCACAGGATTGGGGTACACCTTCACCAAGTCCTTGTCGAACTCCTCCGCAGGGTCTGTGGCGTTGCCCATGTACGACACCAGTCCGTTAAGTGTCCCGAAGAACACCTCACCTGTACTTCCGTCGATGGATATGGAGTAGATGTCGTCGGAGAGGAGGGGACTGTTGTCCGCCGTGAAGTGTTCGAGTATCTCCGTGCCGTCGGCACTCACCAGATAGACTCCGCTGCCTACTGTTCCCATCCACTTGCGGTTGCCTCCGTCCACAGCGATGCTGCGCACCTCCACCTCGCTGAGAAGGTAGTCGGCGTACCCTGTGCCGTCGTTACGCGGCACCTTACACTGGGTGACGGTGAAGTTGGAGTCGAAGACGGACGAGGGGTTGAAGGTGACCAGCGGTCCCACGCTCGTACCCATCCATACCGCTCCATTGAGGTCTTCCACCACACAGTTGAACTTATTGAAACCGTACGACACACCGTCCTGGTTGGTCATCGAACCGTAGAACTTGCCAGTGTCGTCCGAGTGACTGTCCACCGTACCTGCCGTGTTGAGGACGAACACCCCGGCGGCGTTGTTGCTTCCTGACACACGGCTCAGTATCCACGCCCAACCACGGCTGTCGAACATAATCTGGTCGCATACCGGGTGACCTGCTATCTCCGGACAGTAGTACTTCTGCCACGTGCCGTCCGCCTTCAGAATCGTGACCACCGTGTCCACCTCACAGTTGAGCATCCAGAGGTTGTACTGACTGTCGAACGCCAGTCCACTGACCCTCACGTAATAGCCCGGTCGCCAGTTCTTTGGCAGTATGGTCGTGAGCGGTGAGTTGTCGTAGGTGTAGTGCTTCACCATCTTCTGTGCCCTGAACTCGTACAGTCCCGTCACGGCACTCACGAAGTGGTGGTCTGCATCGTTAGGGTCCTGTATGATGTCGAGCGCGTTGTGGAAGTTGCCCGTCCCTATATAGATCTTCATGGAGTCGTTGTCGAAGAACGACCATTCGCCGTCATCCAACATCTGCGCACAGAACGGTCTTGTCACGTAGGGTATCTCCAATGCGCCTCCCACGGACAGCAGACGGCTGCCGTAACGGCGCAACCTATTGAAATGGTTCTCCAACGGACTGACAGGCAATATGGATGATACCGACACACTGAACGAACTGCCGTCATACGTAGCCCCCATGAGTCCCTTCGATCCGCACGCCAACCAGTAGGTGCTGCCCGACTGCACCACGGAGTATATCCCCAGCGGATTGTCGGTCTTCTTGCTGTTGCCGTCGGAGTCATACACATATATTGAAGCGGAGGAGAACAGGAAAAGGCGGTCACCGCATATACTGTAACCGTTGATGGTCGCGTTGTCCACCGTAGATATATCGAACGTCTCCTTGTCCTTCACCAGTGCCAGTCGTCCCGCCGTTGTAATCGCATAGAACGTGCCGTCGAGACTCACCAGCCTACTCAGAACCCTGTCACTTACATGCGTCCAGTTGTTGGAGTCCAGCAGGTTGGCGGACAACTGTCCCCTGTACACTCCACCGTCGGTCAACGCCACTATACAGCCCTCGTCTACGGTGAGACCTGTCACCTGTCTGCCGAAGTTATAGTAACCTGCGAACACCCTCCGTTTCGTGTCGAGTGTCACGATGCCCGAGTTGGTGGATATGTACACGTACTGCCCGTACACATAAAGGTCATTGATGGTCTTGTCGCTCATCGACTTGCCCTTGAGTTCGGACATGTTGTAGACATTGCCGCTTGCGTCTATCAGGTCCACGTTGCCGTTAGTGTACACAGCAACGAGCAGTCCTGTAGCCTCGCACACCCTGATGCCGAAGATACCGTTGTCGCTCAGTACCGTAGACTTGTCGTACGTCACCACCTCAGTGTACTCCGGGTCATAGCTGTAGAGTCCCCCACTGCTCAACACGTACACCATACCGCCGAACACCACAGCGTCCGTAGCCTGGTGGTAGGCGGCATAGACCTTCCAGTCGCCGTAACCGGCGACTGCCGCCAAAGGCCGCAGGAAGACCATCATGCCCATGGCGATGACAAGTGCTGTAAAACTCCGTCTCATATCATCAATCATTTGTCCAGAAACCGGCACAGTTGCATGACTGCCCTTGCCCTGTGACTTATCTGGTTCTTTATGTCATTACCCAACTGTGCGAAAGTAAGGTCGTAACCCTCAGGAACGAACACCGGGTCGTAGCCGAAGCCCTCACCGCCGTGCCTCTCCGTGGCTATGTGTCCCTTGACGATACCCTCGAACAGGTGGGTCTCCCCCTTGTACAGTAACGCTATCGACGTGTGGAACTGCGCCTTGCGGTTGTCCTTCCCCTCCAGGTTACGCAGCAGCTTGTCCATGTTCGCCTCGTTGTCGTGTCCCTCACCCCCGGCGTAGCGTGCGGTATGCACTCCAGGGTCTCCACCGAGAGCCTCACATTCGAGACCCGTGTCATCGGCGAAGCAGTCGTAGCCGAAGCGGTCCTTGACATACCGGGCCTTCTGCAGTGCGTTCTCCTGAATGGTCGCCCCTGTCTCGGGGATGTCGTCGTGACACCCTATGTCCTTGAGGCTTACTATCTCGAACCGGTGTCCAAGAATCGCCCTTATCTCCTCCAGCTTATGTGCGTTGTTGCTTGCGAATACCAGTTTCTCCATCACTTCTCCTTTTCCTTTTCTATATATTGCTTCATCTTGTTGATTGCGATGAACCGCTGACTGATCTTGTTCTTCACGTCCGCGCCCAGTTCCGCATAAGTCATCCGCTGACCCACAGGAGTGAACACGGAGTCGTAGGAGAACGACTCCTCCACATTGCCGAACGGCTTCGTGGCGACAGTGCCTTCAAGCACACCGTCGAAGATATGGGTCTCCCAACCCTTAGGGTCGGACGACTCGCCTGTTACCAGTGCCACGGCTGTATGCAGTCGCGCGGACCGGTCCTTCGCGCCGGCCAGCTCGTTCAACAGTTTGTTGACATTGGCTGCCACGTTATGGTTCCCGGGTTTCTCGACCACAGGCGCGTGGTTGTGCAGTATGTCGAGCATCTTTTGCGACAGTTCCTCAGTATATTCCTCCGCATTGACGGACTTGACACTCTCCTGCGCCTCCTTCTCCACATCCACCGCGGCGTACCTCGACGAGTAGACCCCGGGGAGTCCGCCCAGTGCCGTACACTCCAGTGCGGAATCGTCCGCAAAGCAGTCGAACCCGTAGTAGCGTTTCACGAAGTTGGCCTTGAGCAGGGCGTTGCCCTGTGTGGTGGCAGCCTTCTCCGGTATGTCTATATAACAACCGATGTCGGCGAGTGAACGGATATCATACTTCGGTCCCATGATGGCACGTACCTCCGCCAGTTTATGTTCACTGTTACTTGCAAACACCAGCGTGCGCTTGCCCTGCAAATCCTTGTCCTTGGTCACCTTCATCTTGTCGAACCCTTGACCCCACACACCGTTCACGTTACCCATGGACACGAAGGCATAGGGGTCTATCGACCTGATCATACGGAAGATGTAAACCTGGTCCCTGCGCTTCACGATACTCACTATCACCTTACGCTCCGAGCTGGTGTACCATCCCTCGCCACTGAGCATGGTCACTCCGTGGCCTCTCTTGATGATGGCGTTGGCGATGGCGGACGGGTTGCGCGAGAATATCATGAACTGCACCGCCTGACGGCTCCTGGTGGTATGGTAGTCGAGCGTCATGTTGCACACTATCAGCATCACGAAGCCGAAGATTACCCTGTACCAGTCGTGGAAGATGAAGTAACAGCTGGATATGATGATGATGTCGCATATCATGAGAATCTGTCCCAACGACACGTTCCTGTACTTGTTGACTATCGCCGCTATGATGTCCGTGCCGCCAGTACTTCCGTTGTTGGAGAAGCAGAAGAACAGTCCAGTTCCCTGGATGAGCGCGCCGAGGACACACGCCATGAACGCCTCGTTGCCGATGAGTTGGGGCAACTGTCCGTTTTCGTCCATCACTATGCGTTGGAAGATCCAGAGCCAGAAGGTGGTCGTAAGCACACCCCAGATGGTCTTCATGCAGAACTTCCACCCAAGTACGATGACAGCAGCCACGAGGAACATGGCGTTGATGAAACTGTAGGTCACCTGCACCTCCAGTCCAGTGGCGTAGTACACGATGGCGGAGATACCCGACACGCCACCCGAGGTCAGACCGTAGGGCAACATGAAGCATACCTGTCCCACTGAGTAAAGGAACGTGCCGAGGGCTATCATCAGGTAGTCCCTCGCCTCCAGCCAGGGGTTGAACCTGAAATGGCCGGGCATGTGTATATGTGGGTTCTTTAGAGTCATCTCCTCGTATTATTTCTTCAATACCACGTTAACCATCTTGCCGGGGACCACGATGGTCTTCACCACCTGGAAGCCCTCGATCCACTTCTGCGCCTGTGGGTCTGCCATAGCCGCGTCGATGATGGTCTGCTGCGCCGTCCCTACCGGGAACTCCATCTGGAAGCGGGCCTTACCGTTGAACGCCACCATCATCTTCATGCTGTCCTCCTTGAGGTAGTCCTCGTTGTACTCGGGCCACTGTGCGTCGCACACGGTTGTGGTGTGTCCCGAACGCTCCCACAGTTCCTCCGCCATGTGCGGACAGAACGGTGCCAGGAGTACCGTCAGGGTGTCCTTCACCTCCTTGCTGGACACCTTCAACTTGGTCAGTTCATTGAGACATATCATGAAGGCGGCGATGCTGGTGTTGTACGAGAACTGCTCTATGTCGCCCGTCACCTTCTTGATAAGGGTATGGAGCGACTTCAGTTCCTCCTTGCTTGCCTTCTCGGCGGTGGTTTCAGCAGTCATGTAGTTCCACAACTTCTTCAGGAAGCGGTGGCAGCCGTCGATGCCGTTGGTGTCCCAAGGCTTGCTCTGCTCCACAGGGCCGAGGAACATCTCGTAGAGACGGAGGGTGTCGGCGCCGAACTTCTCCACTATCATGTCGGGGTTGACCACGTTGAACATGGACTTCGACATCTTCTCCACTGCCCAGCCGCACACGTATTTACCGTCGTCGTTAAGCACGAATTCAGCGTTGTTGTACTCGGGTCTCCACTGCTTGAACGCCTCCACGTCGAGGATGTCGCCACTGACGATATTCACATCCACATGTATCGGTGTCACGTCGTAGCCGTCCTTCTTGTCGAGGCTCACAAACGTGTTGGTATCCTTGATACGGTACACGAAATTGCTCCTTCCCTGTATCATGCCCTGGTTGATGAGCTTCTGGAACGGCTCTTCCTTCACACTCACACCCATGTCCACGAGGAACTTGTTCCAGAAACGGCTGTAGATGAGGTGGCCTGTGGCATGTTCGCTGCCTCCCACGTAGAGATCCACGTTCTGCCAGTAGCCCACCGCCTCCTTGGACACCAGTGCCTTGTCGTCGTGCGGGTCCATATAACGGAGGTAATAAGCCGATGAACCGGCGAAGCCCGGCATCGTATAGAGTTCTATCGGGAAGACTGTCTTGTCGTCTATCAGCGAGTTGTCCACTATCTTGCGGTTCGCCTCGTCCCATGCCCAGCAGGTGGCGTTGCCGAGTGGCGGCTCACCAGTCTCCGTCGGCAGGAACTTGTCAACCTCCGGCAGTTCCACCGGCAGACAGTCCTCGGGTATCATCGTAGGTATTCCGTTCTTGTAGTATACCGGGAACGGCTCGCCCCAGTACCTCTGACGTGAGAAGATGGCGTCACGGAGACGGAAGTTCACCTTCACCCGTCCCAGTCCCTCTTCGGTGACAAACTTCTTGGTGGCGGCTATCGCCTCCTTCACGGTGAGTCCGTTAAGGGAGAATCCCTTGTACGCTGTCTTGCCGTCCATCGGTGAATTCATCACGATACCGTCCTTGGCGTCGTAGCTCTCCTCACTCACGTCAGCCCCTTCAATCAGCGGTATTATCGGCAGGTCGAAATGCTTGGCGAAGGCATAGTCACGGCTGTCGTGCGCCGGCACTGCCATGATGGCGCCGGTACCGTAACCTGCGAGTACGTACTCAGCCACGTATATAGGACACTTGTCGCCGGTGATGGGGTTGATGCCATACGCACCTGTGAACACACCGGTCACGGTATGGTCAATCATACGTTCCCTCTCCGTGCGCCCCTTGACGTACTTGACATAAGCGTCCACGTCACCGCGCTGATCCGCTGTGGTCACCTTGTCCACCAGCTCGCTCTCGGGCGCAAGCACGAAGAACGTCACACCGAACATGGTGTCGGCACGTGTGGTGAATATGGTGAAATCGACATCGGAGTCCGCCACCTCTATCCTCACCTCCGTTCCCTCGGAACGTCCTATCCAGTTCTTCTGTGTCTCCTTGATGGAATCGCTCCAGTCGATGGTGTCCAGTCCGTCGAGCAACCGCTGCGCATAGGCAGAGACACGCAAGCACCACTGGCGCATCTTCTTCTGCTCCACAGGGAAACCGCCACGCAGACTCAGACCGTCCACGACTTCATCGTTGGCAAGCACCGTACCCAACTTAGGACACCAGTTCACCATCGTCTCACCGAGGAACGCGATACGGTAGTTCATCAGAGTGTCGCTCTTCCGCTTGTCGTCCATGGCGTTCCATTCGTCAGCGGTGAACGACAGTTCCTCGCTGCAAGCCACATCGATGCCTTCGGTGCCGTTCTCGCTGAAATGGCTGACCAACTGCTCTATCGGTTGTGCCGACTGGCATTTGTTACAATAGAAGGAGTTGAACATCTTCTGGAACGCCCATTGCGTCCAGTGGTAATATGAAGGGTCACACGTGCGAACCTCACGGTCCCAGTCAAAACTGAACCCTATCTTGTCGAGTTGCTCACGGTAACGCGCTATATTGGCGTTGGTGGTCACCTCCGGATGCTGTCCTGTCTGTATGGCGTACTGCTCGGCGGGCAGTCCGTACGCGTCGTAACCCATCGGGTTCAGCACGTTGAAGCCCTGCAACCGCTTGAAGCGCGCGTAGATGTCACTTGCTATATATCCCAACGGATGTCCCACATGCAGTCCTGCCCCCGACGGGTAAGGAAACATGTTGAGTACATAGAACTTCTTCTTGCCGGCATCCTCCGTCACATGATAGACCTTCCCGTCAATCCACCGCTGCTGCCATTTCTTCTCAATCTCCCTGAAATTGTATTCCATCTTTACTGATTGTTTATTCTGTCACACGATTATATTAAATGCAAAGATACAACATTTTAGTAATTGATAATCGATAATTAGTAATTATTAACCGCCAGCGTTGACACGATAACTATTCAGTCCATGCGGATGGCACTCCGAGTGAAACCTCGGGCTGAAAGCCCAGTAAGCACCGAGCATCGGGGCAAGCGAAGCGACACCCTGGGTAACGGACACAAATGGACATGCGCTCTGTAAGAGCAAAAGCTTTAATATACACATTCTGAACGAATTACGCCTTTACTCTTTCAGGACGACATTAAATATTGTTTCTTTTCTAAAAACTTTGTGTTCATATATTACAACACAAGAATATAGATATGTGTAACTTTGCAGAGCAAATCAAAATTACAATCTACAAACCTTTTTAATCAACCAATAATTAACCAATTAAAAGACAAAAGCTTATGAAACAAAAACTTACATCATTCCTGACACTGGCACTTCTCGCTTCTGCAAGTAGTGCTTGGGCGGACGGAGATCAAACTGGAAGTGACGCCATTGAGAACGGCACATACTATCTCTACGACAAAGAAGCCGGTGTGTTCCTTTCTCGTGGTTGCGCATGGGGAACTGAAGCCAGTGCGGACAAGTACGGTATTCCATTGAATATCACATTGGCTGACGGAGCTTACACTTTCCAACCATACGATGACACAGAGAAGTATATCGGTAAAGTTGATGGTGGTGTCTACACCGACATTAAGGATGCGTCCAACTGGACTCTTACAGCAGACAACGGTGGCTACCTGATTTCAACTTCAGCCAGCAAGTACATGACACATGCAAGTGGAAATCTTGGTGAATATATCACTCTTACGGACACCAAAGAAAGCGCAACCAACTGGCAAGTTATGACAAAGGCAGAGCGCGACGCAATTGTCAACGCATACCCTGCAGCCAATACCGCAGCTGTGGCGAAATCGGCAAATCTGACTACTGATAATTTAGAGACAACGCTTGCCGGTTACATCTCATCTGTAGTCAAGACTATCGCCCCGACAGACTACGCATGGACAAAAGTGGGCAGTTGGGGTAATGCCAATACAACCAATCCACGTGAGGCGTTTTGCTGCACTGGTAATTTCACATACAGTATCACGGGCCTTACTGAAGGTATCTACAAGGTGAGCATCAATGCGTTGGAGCGTGACGGTTCGAATGGAAATAACGTAGCTTATGCCAACTCAGGGTACTATATCACCACATCATACCTTCAGGCAAATGACCAACAGGTTCGTGTCAAGGGATGGGCGGAAGACCGCACAAATGATAGCTATCCGAACTCTGTAAATGACGCAAAGACATTGTTTAATGAAGGTAAGTACCGTTCTGACGTTTATGTATACGTCGGAAGCGATGGCAAGCTCGACTTAACTGCCGCCGTTCCGTCAACTTTGGGCGATCACTGGTTCATAATGGGCAACACTGTCATCACGTACTACACGAACAATGTGAGTGCAGAACTGTCAGAAGCACTAATCACGACCGCTAAATCACTGTCATCAGAAAAGATGGAGTCAAGTGTCAAGACTGCCTTGGATAATGCAGTGACTGCCTTGGAAGCAAACAAGACAAGCAAAGACCTGTATCAGAAACTGTCTGACGCTGTTACAGCCGCTCAGGCTTCTGTAGACGCTTACGCAGCAGCAAAGGCAGAACTCGACAAGCGTGCAGCTATGATTGAGAGTCTGAACACTAACCTCTACACGGCTGCGGCTTACGCTACTTACTACACCACTCCATTGGAAAAGTACAACGCTGGAACTCTTACCACTGAGGAGGCTAAGGCTTTGCCGGAGAACAATGGTTGGCACGAAGCTGCTCAGTTTAACTTATTCCTCGGAAGCGCATTCGGTGTGAACAGCTACAATGATATTCCTTACATCAACACATGGTCAAATGAAGGCGCCAAAGACGGCAGCAATTTCATCACTCCGTTCTATGAGTATTGGGACTGGAATACTCTTGGAGACAAGACCCTCACAGCGACTGTCAATGGTCTTGAACCTGGTAATTACGCTGTATCTGCATGGGTACGTGTACAAGTGCCAAAAAACGATAGTAAACCTGCACCTACAGGCATCACCTTGAAGGCAAACGACGGTGAGGCTGCTACAATCACCGGGACACTGTATCCCACAGAGGGCGATTTCTATCTTGACGAGTACACTGTATACGGAACAGTAGGTGAAGACGGAAAACTGGAGATTTCCTTCGATGTGGCAAGCACCAATGTCAGCTGGCTCTCATTCAAGAACGTGAAATATGTAAAGGTTGAATCAGCCACTCTCACCGAGGAGACAGGTGTCGAACCGTTGACTAAACTTGCTGGCAAGCCTGTTAACGTTTCCTTCACTCGTGAGTTCACCTCAGGTGTTTCATCTACAGTATGTCTGCCGTTCGAGGCAACTCCAGACGCAAGCGCAGGTAAGTTCTATGCGTTCACTGGTGTTACAGAGAATGAAGGTGGTGAGTACACAGTTACCATGAGTGAGGCTGCAACCACTCTTGCCGCCAACACTCCGTACCTCTTCGTTCCTGCCACTACAGGCAAGGTTGAATTCACAGGTACTGTTGCCGAGGCTGCCACTGCGTACACTCCTAAGGACGTTACAGTAGACGAGTGGACCTTCGCGGGTACTTACTCAAAGGTTACTTACGAAACAGAGGAGAAGTGGGGTGACTACGCTGCCATCTACGGCTTCGTTGCCAAGGATCTCAGTGAGACACAGAGTCTCAATCCGGGTGAGTTCGTCAAGATGAGGAAGCCGGGTTCATCATACACTCCTGCTTTCCGTGCGGTCATGAAGTGCAAGGCAGCAAGCGGTGAAGGTGGTGCTGAGGCAAACGTTCGTGGTTCAATCGCCCTTCCTTCAAGTTTGCAAGTTGTTCTCGTGGACGCTGACGGCACTATCACCGAAATCGGTGCTGTGGATGTTGACACAGACACATCTGACTGCTCATGGTACACCATCGACGGTCGCAAGCTTCAGGGCAAGCCATCCGTTAAGGGTATCTACATCAACAGCGGAAAGAAGATTCTTATTAAATAAG
>CAVBFD010000006.1:0-74126 GCA_963594655.1 Candidatus Methanomethylophilaceae archaeon | reverse complement strand
CTTCCAGTATCACGTCCTCAAAGTTCTGCATTCCGTACGGTATGCGCTTGCGGTATATCCGCTTTTTCCTTTCTCTTATGGCCATAATCTTACAGTCTAAATGTTTGTTACGCGTCGAACTCGTCCGGGTCTTTGTTGAGTCCGTGGTTTACCGGTTCGATGTCGGTGTTCGTTACGATGGAGGTGGATATGCCACCGTTCCTGTCGATGGCGATGCCAATCGAGTAGCTTAGGTCTGAAGTCTCGTCGGGGTCGCCCACCACCGCTATGAAGTAGAAGCGGTCGTGCTTGTTCTCCTGGATGTAGTTGAAGTTGAAGCCGGCGAGGACCGACCGCTGGTAGTCCTTCGCAGGTATGAGGCCACGGAACGACTCCTTGGTGAACGTGTGTTCATAGACCGTCTGCGAACCCTTGTTGATGTACAGCTTTACATGGTTGTCATAGTACTTCAGTCCCTCTCCCACAACCACCACAGGCAGTTCCTTGTCGTTGTTGAAGGCAAACTCGTAAGTGTACTTCACGCCTCCCACTTCCACCGTGCCGTCCAGGTTGTACTCGTGCATGGCGTTCACGGCGTTCCTGTCCGTCTGCACAGGGGCTGTCTGGCTCTCCTTGTTCTTCTCAGAGGTGCCGCCAGTGCAAGCGCAGAACATCAGTCCGATGTTCACAATCGCCAGTATAAAAACATTCCGTTTCATGTTCTTCGTCCAATATTTGTGCAAATGTAGCTATTAATTGCGACATGCGCGGTCTGTGAAACGAATAAATTAGTAATTTTGCACGATAAATAGCAGGTAGTCGATTATGTTTAACAGAAATCCAAGGAACTGGCATCCCGTGAAGGGACAGCCGTTGACGGAGATGGACAAGACCATCCTCGCCTTTCAGAACAGGGGCAAGTTATGCCCGAGCCGTGACCTCATAAAGACCCCGGAACAGATAGAGGGGATAAGGAAATCGGGCGTGGTCAACACCGCCCTCCTCGATATGGTGGCGGAGAACATAAAGGAGGGGATGACCACAGAGGAAATCAACACGATGGTGCATGAGTTCACCATCGCCCACGGAGCCGTTCCCGCTCCCCTCAACTACGAGGGCTTTCCCAAGAGCGTGTGCGTGTCGGTGAACGACGTGGTGTGCCATGGCATACCCTCGCCCGACCAGATACTGAAGAACGGCGACATAGTGAACGTGGACGTGACAACCATCCTTGACGGTTATTACGCCGACGCGAGCCGTATGTTCATCATAGGCAAGACCACACCGGAGAGAGAGAAACTGGTGCGTGTGGCGAAGGAGTGTCTGGAGATAGGCATGGAGGTGTGCAAGCCCTACACGTTTGTGGGCGACATCGGCAACGCCATAGCCAAACATGCCCACAGGAACGGTTTCACTGTAGTGCGCGACCTGTGCGGACACGGTGTGGGCAACGCCTTCCATGAGGAACCCGATGTGGAGCATTACGGAAAGAAGGGTACAGGTATGCTGCTTGTGCCGGGCATGGTGTTCACCATCGAACCGATGATAAACGCCGGCGACTGGGGCGTGGTGGTTGACGAGGATGACGGCTGGACGGTCTACACGGAGGACTACAGCGACAGCGCACAGTGGGAACACACGTTCCTGATGACCGACAGCGGTCTGGAAATACTGACTCATTGATATTATGGAAGAGAAGAAAGACATATACATACTTGCCATCGAGTCGTCATGTGACGACACCTCGGCGGCGGTGTTGAGGAATGACATCCTGTTGTCGAACGTGACAGCCAGTCAGGCGGTGCATGAGGCGTACGGGGGGGTGGTGCCGGAGCTTGCCAGTAGGGCGCACGAGCAGAACATAGTGCCTGTGGTCGACCAGGCCCTGAAGAGGGCGGGGGTGACCAAGGAACAGTTGTCGGCGGTCGCCTTTACCAGGGGGCCTGGCCTTATGGGCAGTCTGCTTGTAGGCGTGAACTTCGCCAAGGGGTTCGCCCGCGCCTTGGGTATTCCGTTGATTGACGTGAACCACTTGCAGGGACATGTACTCGCCCATTTCATCAAGGAGAGCGAGGACGACCACAGCGCCCCTCCGTTCCCCTTCATCTGTCTCCTGGTGAGCGGCGGCAACAGCCAGATTATAAGGGTGGATGCCTACAACGACATGAAGATACTCGGACAGACCATCGACGACGCGGCGGGAGAGGCCATCGACAAGTGTTCCAAGGTCATGGGACTCGGCTATCCCGGCGGACCGGTCATCGACCGCCTCGCCCGACAGGGCAATCCCGACGCCTATCAGTTCGCCAAACCCAATATCCACGGTTACGACTACAGTTTCTCGGGACTGAAGACCTCGTTCCTCTACTCCCTGCGCGACTGGTTGAAGGACGACCCCGACTTTATCGAACACCATAAGGAGGACCTTGCCGCGTCGTTGGAGCGCACCATCGTGGACATCCTGATGAAGAAACTGCGCATGGCGGTCAAGGACACCGGCATCAGGCATGTGGCGGTGGCAGGGGGAGTGTCCGCCAACAACGGACTGCGCAACGCCTTCCACGACCATGCGGACAGGTACGGTTGGACTGTGTACATCCCCAAGTTCAGTTACACCACCGACAACGCCGCCATGATAGGCATTACAGGCTATTTCAAGTATAAGGACAAGGAGTTCTGTGACATCAACGCTCCCGCATTTGCGAGAATGACATGAATGATATGATTGAAAGAAAGATACAAGACCGGCTGATTGCAGCCGGCAAGACACTGTGTACGGCGGAGAGCTGCACAGGCGGACGTATAGCGGCGTCGATCACCTCCATTCCCGGCAGTTCGGAGTATTTCCGGGGTGGGGTGGTGTCCTACCAGACAGAGATAAAGGAACTGGTACTCAGAGTGCCGGCCGACATAATAGACACCTATGGAGTGGTAAGTAGCCAGACCGCCGACGCCATGCGCCGGTGCGCCTGCCGCCTGTTGGAGGCGGACTATGCCATCGCCATCACCGGCTATGCTGGACCTACAGGCGGAACGGACGAGGACCCGGTGGGGACGGTGTACATCTCAGTAGGGTCGGAACATGACGGTCTCACCCGTCGTGTGGAAAGCGACAGGCAGATCCGCACCGCCATCCAGGATGATGTGGCGGTACGTGCCTTGGAACTGTTCATGGAATATCTGGAGAGGTCATGAAGGAAGTCCGTTTTTTCTATACTCCAGACCCCCAGTCGTGTATGCTGCCCGATGAGGAGGCGGCCCATGCCGTGCGTGTGCTGCGTCTGACGGAGGGCGACGGGATTTTTCTGATGGACGGCAAGGGGACGTTCTACAGGGCGGAGATAACGGAAGCGGACAAGAGGCGTTGCCTTTACAGGATAGTGGACACCATGCCCCAGCCGAGGCAGTGGAGGGGACACCTCCATCTGGCGGTGGCTCCGACGAAGAACATGGACAGGATAGAGTGGTTGGCGGAGAAAGCCACGGAGATAGGCTTCGACGAACTGACGTTTCTCGACTGCAAGTTCTCCGAGCGCAAGGTGGTGAAGACCGACCGTATCGACCGCATCCTCGTGTCCGCCATGAAGCAGAGCCGTAAGGCGGAACTTCCGCGGTTGAACGCCATGACTCCGTTCGGACAGTTCGTGGCTGAGGAGCGGCGGGGACAGAAGTTCATCTGTCACTGCTACGAGGACAACCTGCCACGTCTCTCTGACATGTTGGTTGAGGGAGAGGACGCGGTGGTCATGATTGGTCCCGAGGGCGATTTCAGTATAGATGAGGTGAGGACAGCGGAGGATGCGGGTTTCGTGCCTGTCAGTCTCGGCAAGAGCCGACTGCGTACGGAGACCGCGGCGTTGGTGGCCGTGCATCTGATGCATCTCAGGAACGAATAGACAAAAAGGAATGCATACTAAAGAAGAAAAACTACAGGCTTTCAGCCGTCTGCTCGACGTGATGGACACGTTGCGCGAGAAATGTCCGTGGGACAGGAAACAGACCTACCAGTCGCTGCGTCCCAACTCGATAGAGGAGGTGTATGAACTTGCCGACGCGCTTCTGAAGGAAGACGACCGGAACATCTGCAAGGAACTGGGCGATGTCCTCCTCCATGTGGTGTTCTACGCCAAGATAGGCAGCGAGAAAGGGACGTTCGACATAGCGGATGTCTGCAACAAGCTCTGCGACAAGTTGATATACCGCCATCCTCATGTCTATGGAGAGACAATGGTGGACGGGGCGGAACAGGTGTTGCAGAACTGGGAACAACTCAAGACGAAGGAGAAGGACGGAAACAAGACCGTACTCAGTGGGGTGCCGGTGTCACTGCCCTCAGTCATCAAGGCCGACCGTATCCAGGAGAAGGCGAGCAACGTGGGCTTCGACTGGCACGAGAGGGAAGAGGTGTGGTCGAAGGTGAAGGAAGAGATTGGGGAGTTCGAGGCGGAGGTGGCGAACATGGACAGGGACAAGGCTACACGCGAGTTCGGCGACATCATGTTCAGTATGATTAACGCCGCCCGCCTGTACCACATCAATCCCGACACCGCCCTCGAACACACCAACGCCAAGTTCATCCGCCGTTTCACCTATGTGGAGTTGGCGGCAAAGGCACAGGGACGAGAGATAAAAGACCTGACCCTTGAGGAGATGGACGCGCTCTGGAACGAGGCGAAGGAAAAGGAAAACCATTAATTGATAAAGTCGGGGCAAAAATATTGCGCATTGAAAATTATATCGTAATTTTGCACCCAATTTAGTTCAGACAAACAATTGAGAATATGACTGCTAAGAAGAATAAAACGCAATCAGAGTCAGTGACAAATAACAGTGAGGTGGCGGCAGAGCCAGTGAAGCGGAAGAAGAGGGTGTTGGCGGAAGAAGTGCCGGTGGATACAGCCGATTCCGTTTCCCCCTTCGCCAAATACGATGCCATCTATGCCATGGCGGATGACGAAGAGGATGACGAAGATCGGGAGGTGCGGAAAAAGACAGCGCTGCCCATCGAGAAGAAACCGTCAACCGGTTCCTCCAGAGGCGGAAGGTCCAGGAACGCGCATGATGACGGGGCGGTGCCACATGTCATAGCCGATGACAAGGCAGCCATATCCAAGCTCACCAAGGGAAACGTGTGGGACACTGATGTGGACGAGATCTACCACATGCTGCTTGAGGGCAAGCGTACGGAACACTGGACGGAAAGAAGGGTGAAGTACATGAACATCATACGTCCCGTATACGACGTGGAGTTCATCGACATGACCGACAACAAGGCGGTTGCCTCACTTGAGGAGGCGAACTTCAAGATATTCGCCTATCCCGATAACGACAAGGACACCGATCACGGCATCGCCATACGCAAGCACCAGATAAAGAAGGTGACCGACCTCACCATGGAGAATATATGGCATCTCTCGCCGGCTGAAGTGCTGGAACTGCTGAAGAACAACCTCGGTACAGGATGGAAGGGACTTCCACTGCCTATTCAGGATATAATAGAGAGCGCCTTCTATGTTGACAGCAGTACCCTGCCGGAATCTATAATGCACCGCGAGGGAGGTATCATCGAGCGGAGAAAGTCGGACGGTTACGAGGCGTTGGAAATCGCCAGAGGCACATGGATAGAGGCTATATTCCTGAAGGAGAAACCAAAGGTCGAGAAGGAACATTTCTCCATGTCGTCTCCAGTGGCGGGCGGCAAGTTCAAGGACGGTGAGGCCGAGGACGAAGACGGAGAGGAGGATGACGACGATGACGAAGACTTGGATGTGGATGACAATGACAGCATGAACGAGGACATGGACGATGATGATATGGCATTGGACGAGGAGAATCCACAGATAGAAGACCTTGAGGCTATTCCCGATGACGAGGATGACGACGAGGAGGATTGACAATCCGATTATAAACTACTAATTATACGCTTATGAATCTATTGAGAAGGGTGAGCCTTACGGCTCTGGCTGTCATGATGGCAATCGGCATGGAGGCTGCCGGTGGGTACAGGATGGACTATCTGGTCAGGGTTGACCAACAGAAGCAGTACTTGTACGTGACTCTTGACGTGGCGTTTGACCATGCCGTCAACGACACGGTGACCCTGGAGATGCCTGTGTGGGCACCGGGCTATTACATGATAATGGACTACCCGAAGAACCTGTCGGACTTTGGGGCGGAGGACGCCGCCGGGAAGCCGTTCAGTTGGACCAAGACATCCAAGAACCAGTGGGCTGTGAACGTGACGGACAAGACCCTGCGCGTAACCTACCGGGTGAAGGCTACCGAACATTCGGTGGCTGACAGTTATGTGGAGGACGGGTCGGTCTTCATCGCCCCCAACGGCGTGTTCATGTATTTCAAGGACGACAAGGGACATGATGTGGACGTGACTTATGTCATGCCCGAGGGTTTCAAGTACGCCAGTACCGGACTGAAACCTGTGGGGAAGAACGAAGGGGAGAGGCGCACGTTCCACGCGCCCGACTTCGACGTGCTGTTCGACTCACCGGTACTGCTGGGCAACCAGTATGTGGAGCGTTTCAACCATGAGGGACATGACTATGAGTTCGCTCTCCTGACACCGGAGGGCTACAGCGACACATCCTTCAAGGAAGACTTCAAGAAAGTGGTGAGCGAGACCACACGTATCATAGGTGACGTGCCGTACGACAACTATTGCCTCATCCATCTCGGCAGTGGCGGAGGCGGACTGGAGCATCTCAACTCACAGGCTTGTTACACTTCCGGGTCGTATAAGTTCGACAACAGGAAGGACTACCTGCGTCACCTCTCGTTCGTGGCGCACGAGTACTTCCACCTCTATAACGTGAAGAGCATACGTCCTTATGAGTTGGGCCCGTTCGACTACAGCCGTGAGTGCTACACGCCCCTGCTGTGGGTGAGCGAGGGTTTCACCTGCTATTACGAGAACAGGATACTGTTGAACTGCGGACTTATCGACGCGGATTATTTCCTCAATGACTTCTCCAGTTCCATCCGTACCATAGAGGAGTCCGAGGGTCAGAAGCACATGAGTCTGCGCCAGAGCAGCTACGACATCTGGCTCAATTTCTTCAATCACTCGGAGAATGTCATCTCCTATTATGACAAAGGCCCGTATTTCGGACTGTTCTTCGACATCGAGATCCGTAGGCTTACCGACTGCAAGAAAGGACTGGACGACCTGATGCGCCTGTTGTACAACCGTTATTATAAGGAACTCAGGCGCGGGTTTACCGAGGAGGAGTTCTGGCAGACAGCGGCAGAGGTGGCTGGACAACAGCTCACACAGTTGCGCAGGTATGTGGACACTACGGACGCCATCGACTACGAGTCACTGTTGAAACCGGCGGGACTGGGCATCAACCGCAGCACATGGCAGTTGTATAAGCTCGACAAGACAGACAAGCGACAGGCGAAGATACGCAAGGCGATTATCCTGGAGTGATTCCGGCGGGACGGTCATTCGTCCTCGTACTCGAAATCCTCCAGATCGTCGATGTCGTCAATGTCCTCGCCGTCAGTCTCAGGATCTTCGTCCGCAAAGTCCTCCTTCAGTCTGAGATAGTCCTTGGCGTGGTGTACAATCGTCTCCTGTGTGGTGATGGCGGCTATCTTGTTGCTCTCACTGTTCATCTCCTGCCACAGCAGGTCCTTGAGTTCATTGAGTCCGTAACCGGTGACCGCCGAGATGAACACCACAGGCACGTCCTCGGGCAGGGTTTCCTTCAGCATGTCCATCAGCTCGTCGTCGAGCAGGTCACACTTGGTGATGGCCAGCACACGTCCCTTGTCCAACAGCTCCGGGTTGAACGTGGTCAGTTCGTTCAGCAGTACCTCGTACTCATGACGGATGTCGTCGGTGTCACCCGGTACCATGAACAGCAGGAGTGAGTTGCGCTCTATATGTCTGAGGAAACGCAGTCCCAGTCCCTTGCCCTGACTTGCCCCTTCGATGATGCCTGGGATGTCGGCCATGACGAACGACTTGTTGTCACGGTACGACACTATTCCCAGTGACGGCTCCAGGGTGGTGAACGGATAGTTGGCTATCTTAGGCTTCGCTGACGACAGGGCGGACACGAGGGTTGACTTCCCTGCGTTGGGGAAGCCCACCAGTCCCACGTCGGCAAGCAGCTTCAGTTCGAGAATCACCTCCATCTCCTGCATCGGTTCGCCCGGTTGCGCGTAGCGTGGAGCCTGGTTTGTGGGGGTGGCGAAGTTGATGTTGCCGAGTCCTCCCCGTCCGCCTTTCAACAGCACCACCTCCTGTCCGTGTTCGGTCACGTCGCAAAGGTACTCGCCTGTCTCCGCATTGTACGCCACAGTGCCGCAGGGAACTTCCAGTATCTTGTCTGCCCCCTTACGTCCTGTACTCTTGTCCTTCGATCCGTTGCCGCCGTGTTCGGCGTACGCGTGACGGTCGTAGCGCAGGTGGAGCAGAGTCCAGTAGTTGCGGTTTCCCCGCAGCACCACACTTCCTCCGTTGCCTCCGTTACCTCCGTCGGGACCGCCCTTGGGCATGTACTTGGCACGGTGCAGGTGCGCCGACCCGCGTCCTCCCTTGCCCGAACGGCAGTAGATCTTTACGTAGTCAATGAAATTGGTTTCCATCACCCTTATTTCAGTGTGTCGAGGAGTCCGAATATACTGTCCAGCATCTCCTCCTTGCTTCCGTTCCATGTGAATGAGTGGCGGATACCTTCCCCCTCGAACCACTCAGCGAGTGGGGCTGTCTGGTTGTGGTACACCTCGAAGCGTTTCTTGATGGTCTCCTCGTTGTCGTCCGCGCGGCCCTGCTCCTTGGCACGGTTGAGAAGACGCGCGAGGAGAGTCTCCTCGTCCACTATCAGTTCGATCATGACACCCATGTCGTGCTTCCTTTCAGCCAGCATCTTCTTCAGGGCCTCTGCCTGTGCGATGGTGCGCGGGAATCCGTCGAAGATGACTCCCTTGCCTTCCGGTTGCTCGTCGTAGGTCTTGGCGAGGATGTCGATCATCAGGTCGTCTGGGATGAGTTGTCCGTTGTCGATGTATCCCTTGGCCACCTTGCCCAGTTCGGAACCCTGCTTGATCTCACCGCGCAGCACGTCTCCTGTGGAGATGTGTCCCATTCCGTAACGCTTTACAATCTCGTCGCTGTAAGTGCCTTTGCCCGAACCGGGGGCACCGAAGATGATTATGTTCTTCATTGTTCTTTCCGTTTTATTGGTTGTTTATTTATTGTCAATCACTGTATATATGTCCCTGTAGTTCCTTCCGTAGCCGTCATAGTCGAGTCCGTAGCCCACTATGAAGTCGTCCGGGATGTCCATGGCGCAGTATTTGATGTCGAGGTCCACCTTCAGTTTCCCGGGTTTCCTCAGGAAACAGGCTATCTCCACTGTCTCCGCGCCCTTCTCCTTGATGATCGGCAGCAGTGCCTTCATGGTGATGCCTGTGTCCACGATGTCCTCCACGATAACCACGTCCTTACCCTTCAGGTCTTCAGTCACTCCAAGCAGTTCCCTCACCACCCCTGTGGTTTCCGTTCCCTGATAGGAGGAGAAGCGCGCGAAGGTGACAGCCGGCTGGATGTCGAGGTAGCGCACGAGGTCGGCGGCAAACATGAACGATCCGTTGAGGATGCACACAAACACAGGCGACTTGCCCTTGTAGTCCCTGTTGATCCTGTCCGCCACCCGCCTTACGGAGGTCTGTATCGTTTCCTCGGTGATGGATATGCTGAAGTCCTTGTCCAGTATGTGTATTTTCTTCATGTCCGGACTGCCTTCGGCGGTAGGGCTTGTTGTAAGTAACATGGTTTTCCGTTGAAATATGAATCACAGCACAAAGTTACACTGATTATTTGAGATAGGCAAACCAATAGCGGTATATTCACGTGAAATGCGAAATAAATAGGTGTTGTCGTGTTCCGTTGTCCTATTTATTTGTATCTTTGCGAGGACAAAAACTATGACAACATGAAGAAAACGGTACTCTTGGCGGTGGCATGCGCATTCGCGCTGGCGTCGTACGGACAGACAAAGGAGGAGACTCTGCGACTAATTGAGAAGGTGAATGACCATTGGCAGGCTACGAGGACGGCCCGTTGCCGTGCCTTCTGGGACAATGCGGCTTACTTCACGGCCAACCAGGCGGTGTACGATCTGACTGGCAGACAGGAGTATCTCGACTATGCCCTGGAGTGGGCTGAGTACAACCACTGGAAGGGAGCGACACAGACGGACAAGAGTAAGTGGAAGTACGCCACTTACGGTGAGGGCATGGACTATGTGCTGTTCGCCGACTGGCAGATATGCTTCCAGGTGTACATCGACCTCTACAAGCAGGAGCGCCGCGCGGAGCGCATACAGCGCGCGTTGGAAGTGATGATGTATCAGGCAAAGTCCGACAAGGCGGACTACTGGTGGTGGTCTGACGCGCTTTACATGGGTTTCCCGATATTCACGAAACTGTATACGGTGACCCACAACCAGCAGTTGCTCGACAAGCAGTACGAGTGTTTCAAGTGGACCGACGACCTGTTGTTCGACAAGGAGGCGCGTCTCTACTACCGTGACGGCAAGTATGTCTACCCTAAGGTGAAGACGGCTTGTGGCGAGGGCAAGAGTTTCTGGGCGCGCGGTGACGGTTGGGTGCTTGCCGGTCTTGCCAAGGTGTTGCAGGATTTGCCCAAGGACAGCAAGTACAGACCCTTCTACGTGCAGCGGTTCCGGCAGCTGGCAAAGGCGGTGGCTGGATGCCAGCGGGAGGAAGGCTACTGGACACGGTCGATGCTTTGTGAGGACGACGCGCCGGGATACGAGACGAGCGGCACTGCTTTCTTTACCTACGGACTGCTTTGGGGCGTGAACAACGGACTGTTGAACGCCAAGGAATATAAGCCGGTGATAGACAAGGCGTGGACTTATCTCACTAAGGTGGCCCTCCAACCGGACGGGGGTATCGGTTACGTGCAACCGATAGGGGAGAAGCCCGACCCGACACGTCTGGCTGACGCGTCATCCCAGCATCCGTTCGGCACAGGCGCGTGGTTGCTTGCCGCCTGTGAGTATTACAAGTCGTTGAAGTGAACGTTGACGCACTTGCATGTCAACGCTTTGATTTAATTCTGTGACCGATGAAAAAGGTTTGGAAATATGTTCTGATTACAACCAGTGGCATAGCCGCCTTAGGCACGCTGTTCTGTTTCATGATGGCCGCCGTCTGTATGCTTCTCTTCCCCTCCAGTTCAAGGACTGTGAACGTGGGGAAGAACTCCGTAGTGCTTATACAGTTGGACGGTTCACTTATGGACAGGAGTACGTCCGACCCGCTTGGTGACGTGTTGGGGAACACGTTGAGTACCACAGGACTGGACGATGTGTTCAGTGCCATCCGCCTTGCGGGGATGAACCCTAACGTGAAGGGCATATATATAAGGTGTGGACTGCTCACGGGGGCCGCCCCTGCCATGTTGCAGGAACTGAGGGACGAGCTTGAGGACTTCAGGAAAAGCGGTAAGTTTATCGTGGCCTATGCGGACAACTACACGCAGGGAGCCTACTACGTGTGCAGTGTGGCTGACTCGCTGGTGGTCAACCCCAGTGGCATGATTGAACTGAGCGGTTTGTCCAGCACCACCATGTACTACACCAGTCTGCTGAAGAAGGTGGGCGTGGACATGCAGGTGTTCAAGGTAGGCACATACAAGTCGGCCGTCGAACCGTACATGATCGACAGCATGAGTGTCGCCAACAGGGAACAGACATCGGTGTTCACAGGTGAGATATGGGACGAGATGCTTGCCGACATAAGTAAGTCGCGCAAGATTAAGAAGTCCCGCTTGGACGGTCTGGTGGACGGTGGACTGATGTTCAAGTCCGCTGCCTACTACGAGAAGAACCGTATAGTGGACAGGACGGCATACATAGACGACATGCCGGGCATCATATCACGCATGATAGGGTGTGGGGAGGACGAGTACTGCGAGGTGGGCATGTACGACCTGCTGACCACAGCCATACCGGCCACGAGTGACCAGCCCAACCAGATAGCGGTCTATTACGCCACCGGCAACATCATACAGGATGAGGTGTCGTCACTCTATTCAGAGCCACAGATTATTGGCAGTCAGGTGGTGGAGGACCTCAAGTCACTGGCTGAGGACGACAACGTGAAGGCTGTGGTATTGAGGGTAAACTCTCCCGGAGGGAGTGCCTATGCCGCCGAGCAGATATGGCATCAGGTCATGAACATAAAGGCGAGGAAACCCATCGTGGTGTCGATGGGCGGCTACGCGGCGAGCGGCGGCTATTACATCTCGTGCGCCGCCGACTGGATTGTGGCTGAACCGACGACACTGACAGGATCTATAGGCATCTTCGGTATGATTCCCGATGCAGGGGAACTGCTGGAGGACAAGCTCGGGTTACATTTCTCCACGGTCAAGACCAACGAGTACTCCGACTTCGGCAGTATCTACCGGCCGATGAACGGAGGGGAGTCAAGACTCCTGCAAGGGTATGTCAACCGTGGATATGAACTCTTCACCAAGCGTTGCGCCGACGGACGGGACATGCCGCAGGACTCCATCAAGGTGATTGGAGAGGGACGGGTGTGGACAGGACTCCACGCAAGACGGTTGGGACTGGTGGACCAGTTGGGCGGTCTACAGGACGCGGTGACCGTGGCTAAGAAACGGGCTAAGTTGAAGGACTGCTCGGTAGTGGAATACCCGGTGAAGACCGACTTCTGGGATGGTCTTGTCGGACGGATATTGGGCATGGAGCAGATGGACTATGAGTTGCGCAACAGTCTGGGCGAGTTCTACGGCCTGTTGCGCTCTGCGAAAGAGCTTGGTGATCGCGACCTCATCCAGGCGGCGATGCCTTACATCATCAAATTCAATCTGTGACCGAACATGTACTGGTGGTTGTTGCCCTTGTCCTGGATATACGATGGAGTGACATCCATACGTAACTTCATGTACGACCGTGGAATCCTCCAGTCGCGCGCCTACGGCATGCCTGTCATCTGTGTGGGCAATCTGGCGGTAGGCGGTACAGGCAAGACCCCTTTCATCGAGTATGTCATCAGACTCCTGCAGGCGGAGGGACTGAAGGTGGCTGTCCTGAGTAGGGGCTACAAGAGGAAGAGCCGCGGTTTCGTGTTGGCTGACGACAGGTCCACCTCACTCGACATAGGCGACGAGCCTTACCAGATTAAGAGGAAGTTCCCGACAGTGGCTGTGGCGGTGGATGCCGACCGGTGTGAAGGGATACATAGGATAATGACCTGCCCGGAAACGGCGGACACGGATGTGGTGCTGCTTGACGACGCTTTTCAGCACCGCAGGGTCAGGGCGGGACTGAACATTCTGTTGACCGACTGCCACCGTCTTTACACCCATGACCGTCTCCTGCCCTGCGGCAGGTTGAGGGAAAACGCCGGTGGCGGTAGACGTGCGGACGTGGTCATCGCCACCAAGGTGACAGAGGTGGTGGATGACGCCGCGGAGGAAAGAGTACGCGGCGAGTTGAGGCTGGAGGACAGACAGTCGTTCTTCTTCAGTGGGATAAGGTACGGCAATCCCTATCATGGGAGCAGACAGATAGAGTTGGACCGGTTGGCGGACTACCGTGTGCTGTTGCTTACGGGAATAGCCAACCCGAGTCCGTTGACGGCGCTGATTGGTAGCCACACCGGATTCCGCTTCCTGCGGTACGCTGACCATCATGCCTTTACGCAGGGCGATTACAGACATATAACGGAGGAGTTCAACAGGATGCCGGGCGACAGGCCGCGTGTCATAATAACCACGGAGAAAGACATGGCGAGACTCGACAGGGGACAGATGCCGATGTACGGGTCGGTCTACGCCATACCGATTGAGGTGGAGATACTGAACGGCAGACAGACAATACTAAACAATAAGATATTAGACTATGTACGAGAAAATTCAAGAGACAACACAGTTCCTGAAAGGGAAGATGAAGTCAAGTCCTGACACCGCCATCATACTTGGTTCGGGACTCGGACGATTGGCTGAGGACATAGAGGCGGAGATGGAGATACCCTATGCTGACATCCCCAACATGCCACTGTCAACAGTGGAGGGCCATTCAGGCAGACTGCTCTTCGGGAAACTGGCCGGAAAAGACGTGATTGCCATGGAGGGACGGTTCCATTACTATGAGGGCTACTCCATGAAGGAGGTGACGTTCCCCATACGTGTGATGTATGAGTTGGGTATAAAGAACCTCTTTGTGAGCAACGCCGCCGGAGGCATGAACCCTGCGTTCAAGGTGGGCGACCTGATGGTGCTGACAGACCACATCAACATGTTCCCGGAGAATCCGCTGAGAGGGAAGAACATCCCGACAGGTCCCCGGTTCCCGAGTATGCACCAGGCGTACGACCTTGAGTTCATACGTATAGTGGAGGAGGCTGCGGACAGGATCGGTGTCAAGATATTCAAGGGAGTGTACGTGGGGACACCGGGACCTTCGTTCGAGACTCCTGCCGAGTACCGTATGTTCCGTGGCTTCGGAGCGGATGCGGTGGGCATGTCCACTGTGCCAGAGGTCATAGTGGCTGTCCACTGTGGCATGAGGGTGTTCGGAATATCAGTCATAACCGACCTCGGCGGTTTTGCAGAGGCGCAGGAGGTGAGTCATGAGGAGGTGCAGTTGGCGGCTGACGCAGCCCAGCCTCGAATGACCGCCTTGATGAAGGAACTTATAAAAAAGGTATAGGGCGGATGAAGATAGAGGAATTGGGTGAGTTCGGACTCATTCGTCATCTCACCGAGACAGTTGAACTGAAGAACCCTTCCACACTGAAGGGCGTGGGCGACGACTGCGCCGTCCTCAGTTATCCACAGGACAAGGATGTGCTGGTGACTACCGACCTGTTGCTTGAGGGTATCCATTTCGACCTTACCTATGTGCCGCTCAAACATCTGGGTTACAAGTCAGCCATGGTGAATTTCAGTGACGTGTATGCCATGGGAGGTATGCCTAAGCAGATAACCGTCAGTCTGGGACTGAGCCAGCGTTTCTCGGTGGAGGACATGGAGGAGTTCTACGCGGGACTGAGACTGGCGTGCGAGGCTCACGGTGTGGACATCGTAGGAGGCGACACGTCGAGTTCGGTGACAGGACTTACCGTCAGTATCACCTGCATCGGTGAGGTGGAGAAGGGCAAGGCGGTATGCCGTGACGGAGCCAGACCGGGCGACATCATCTGTGTGAGTGGAAACCTTGGTGCGGCGTACATGGGACTGCAACTCCTTGAACGCGAGAAGGAGGTGTACTACCAGCAGTTGAAGGAGAACAAGGGGAAGGTGACGATGGAGATGGCTGAACCTGACTTCGCCGGGAAGGAGTACCTGCTTGAGAGGCAGTTGCGTCCCGAGGCGAGGCGCGACATAATAGTGAAACTGCGTGAACTGGGTGTACGGCCTACTTCCATGATGGACATATCCGACGGACTGTCGAGTGAACTGATGCATATCTGCACTCAGAGCAAATGCGGTTGCCGCATATATGAGGAACATATACCTCTCGATTACGAGACGGCGTCACAGGCGGAGGAGTTCAACATGAATGTCACCACCTGTGCCTTGAATGGAGGTGAGGACTATGAACTGCTCTTCACCGTGCCGTTGGAGGACAAGGAGAAGTTGGATGATGTGGAGGACATCCATCTGATAGGCTATGTGACAAAGGTGGAGGACGGCAAGGTGCTGGTGACCCGCGACGGCAGTATCTTCGACCTGAAGGCGCAGGGATGGAACCCGCTCAAGGCAGGGGACTGAACCCTCTGTGAGGTCAAATGAAATAAAGTCGGTGAACCCTGATGTACGCAAGTACGTCAGGGTTTATCATATCCTGTTTGAGACCCTCACGTATCTCTGTGCTGCTGATGTCGTATAAGGGTGTGTCAACCATACGAATGTCCGACCCCCCGGGTGCGGCGGACTGGTCGAGTGTGTATCCGGGACGCCTGTACACGAGGATAGGGTAGTGCGCCATTATCCTGCCGGCCTGGTACCACCGGGTGAACCGGTTCCAGTTGTCCGCCCCGATGACCAGTGAGAACCTGTGCTGCGGATAGGTTTCCGACAGTCGGGTCAGGGTGTTGATGGTATAAGAAGGCACTGGCAAGTGGCGTTCAAAGTCACTTACCACGATGCCCTTCATGTCTTTAGTGGCGAGGCGCGCCATCGCCAGCCGGTCGTCATAGTCGGCCGCGTCATTTCCCTTCAGCGGATTCTGGGGTGACACCATAATCCACACCTCGTCCGCCAGTCCCTGTGTGACCAGTGTCCGTGCCAGTTCCGTGTGTCCGTTATGGATGGGGTTGAAGGTGCCTCCGAATACCGCTATTCTCATTTCAGGAATTCCTTGACGATGTTGAGAACCTCCGTTTCGGCAGTTTGCAGGTTGTCGTTGACCACAGTCCTGTCGAAGTGGGGTGCCTGACTAATCTCGTACTCGGCCCTTGCCAGCCGCTGTTCGATGACCTCAGACGTGTCCGTGCCACGGCCTGTGAGCCGTCTGCGCAGTTCGTCGATGCCCGGCGGCATGATGAAAATGCTCAGGGCCTGGTCACCGTATGTCTTCTTTATGTTGACAGCGCCGTTCACGTCGATGTCGAACACCACGTTCTGTCCCGCGTTCAACTGGCTTTCCACCTGTGACTTCAGTGTGCCGTAGAACCGGTCTTTGTAGACCTCCTCATACTCCACGAAGTCGCCGTTGCCGATATGCTGACGGAACTCGTCAGGACTGATGAAGAAGTACTCCTTTCCGTGCCGCTCGTTGCCCCGCGGGGCGCGCGTGGTGGTGGAAATGGAGAAGTGGGTGTTCAGTCCCTGCCGCATGAGGAAGTCAATGATGGTGGACTTTCCTGTTCCCGACGGGGCGGCGAATATGAGCAGTTTTCCTCGTCTTCCCATATCACATCACGTTTAGTACCTGTTCCTTTATCTGTTCCAGCTCGTCCTTCATCTTCACCACGATGTTCTGCATCTCCGCCTGGTTCGACTTGCTGCCTGTGGTGTTGATCTCGCGTCCCATCTCCTGTGCGATGAAGCCCAGTTTCTTGCCTTGGCCGTAGCCGTTCTCCATCGTCTCAATGAAGTATTTGAGGTGGTTGGCAAGCCGTTGCTTCTCTTCCGAGATGTCGAGTTTCTCGATGTAGTATATCATCTCCTGCTCAAGCCGGTTCTTGTCGTACTCCACTTCCGGTATCTGTTCGAGTCCGCTGACGATGCGCTGGCGTATCTTCTCCGTGCGGCTCTTCTCGTACGGTTCGATACTGGCGAGCAGACCGGATATGTTGGCGATTTTCTCACGGAACTTGGCTTCCAGAGCCTTGCCCTCCTGCTTGCGGAAGTTGACGAGTTGGTCGATGGCTCCTTCCACGGCGGCTTTGGCTACCTTCCACTCGTCGTCAGTCAGTTCCTCCACCTCTGTCTTTGTAGTCACGTCGGGCAGACGGAGCAGCACCTGCATCCAGTCGGTCACCGACGACGGCCGGGCGCTGTCCAGTCCGATCGATGCCGAAAGCGACTGTATCTGGTTGTAGTAGTCCGCCACCAGCTTCGTGTTTATAGGATTGGCGTTCTGGTTTTCGTCTTTCTCCACCCATATTACAGTGTCCACCTTGCCGCGCTCCAGTCTGGACGCGATTAGACTCCTTATCTCCATCTCCTTTTCCCTGTAGAGTGTGGCTATGCGTGTGGTGAGGTCCAATGCCTTGCTGTTGAGTGACCTAATCTCCACGTGGATGTTCTTACCATTGTATGCGGCGACACATGTGCCGTAGCCAGTCATTGATTGTATCATTGTATAGCATTTGTTTTAGAACGTGCAAAGGTAGCGAAAAATAACGGAAACGCTGTGCCGTTTACGGCAAAATCATCCGTCACCGCTCTTTTTGTAATCTACAGTTGATAAATCTGTGGGGTCTGACGGTCTTTTTTTGGGAATGAAACGCATTTTATCAGGAAAAATGGTGGCTTATATAATAATAATGTCTAACTTTGCGCAGGAAGGAATAAAACGTGGGGGTTAGAAAAATGAAACAGAATAATAATTAATAATGTAAAAGAAACAGAACATGAAAAAACTTTTTACTTCTGTGATCATGCTGTCAATGGTATTGGTGAGCATGAGTGTATTCAATTCATGTAAGGACAACGATGATGAATACGACAAACTGGTGGTGACAATCAACAAGACTGACGCCGATTTGCGCAGTCTGATAGGTGCGAACTACCAGAACTTGAAAGTTACAGCTGATTCTCTGGGTGGAGTGCTGACCACTTGCCAGGAGAACTGCAGCACTAAACTTGCAGACCTTGATGCGGTTGTCAAGAGTCTGGGAAAGCAGGACAGCTCATCGACAGCCGCCGCTATGGACAGCATCTCGCGTCTGTCCAACGATGTGGCTTTCCTGAAGGCTGCCGACGAGACTCTCAGTGGAAGTATTAAAAATGTTCAGTCAACCTTGTCTAAGGTGGACAGCATCATGGGTGACAGCATCGACGTTGTTGCGGGTCAGGTAAAGATCAACACTACCGACATCGCCAAGCTCTTTACAGTGTCACACGTGCTTGACAGTACAATCACCGACGTGAAGTCTTCGGTAAAGGCTCTTGCCACCAACGACAGTGTACTCAACGCGAAGATAGACACATTGGAGAGTGTGATGGACCGCAGGCTTGTGAACATCGAGTCAGAACTCAAGACAGTTGCGGCAACTGCCAACGAGGCACTCGCGCGCGCCATCAACGACTCTACATGGATTGCTAACTACATGGAGCTGAACACTGGTCGTGTTGACTCTCTGGCAGGGGTCACAAAGGATTTGGGCGGTCTTATCGCGACTGCGCGCAAAGACTTCCAGGCCGCTGACTCACTTCTGCGCATCCAGGACAGTCTCCTCTGGAAGTCGGTTAACAACATCAACGACATGAAGATTCCGGCAATCGAAAGTCGTCTTGACAGTCTCGCTGACAACGACACAAAACTGAAGGCGTCTATCGACAGTCTCGCTGAGAAGGTGAAGGCCACTGAGGACTCAATCGAAGTGATCAACACCAAGATCAACACCATGACAGGACGTCTTGACAATATCGACAATGCACTCAAGAGTCTTATCACAGGCATCATCGTACAGGGTACATACAATCCTGCGTTCGGTTCATTCTCACTGCCTCTTGGCATCAGCTCCAACGTGCTTGTCGCCTACTACGGCAGTAATGACAACCCGGTAGTGTTCCCGACAACAGCTACAGCCAACTACGTGAAGAACTCCGACCAACTCACTGAGGCCGACTGGAACATGATCAGTGGCGGACTGGTGACATACAGGAAGAACGGTAACAGTACACTCTTCAACGATACGGAAGACAATGCGGGTACAATCTACGTGACTGTCAATCCCAACACCGTTAACTTTGAAGGTCAGCAGCTCACTCTCGTCAACTCAAAGGATGTTGAGTCAGGCGTGAAGTTGTCTGTCCTCAAGAAGGAGAACGACACGGAACTGAAGTTCGGTTACACACGCGCCGCTTCAAACAACGGATTCTATTCAGCCAAGGCAAGTCTGAAGGAAGACCAGATCAACAACGTGAAGATCAACATCGAGTCTGGTCTGATGACAGCTTTCAAGGATGTACTCAACCAGCGTACAGCTGCCAGCATCGCTACTCTGACCGGCAAGCTCTACAACCAGTTCAACGGTATCGCTACCGCCAACGCCCTCAAGGCTTCATGGACTGACTATAACGGTGAACACAGCATATACTCACAGTACGGCATCGCCGCTACTGCCATCAAGCCTCTCTCATTCAAGTTTATGGAGGATGTCAACGTGACAAAGATTCCGGGATACCAGAGAGCATGGGATCTTATCGACGAGATTGTCGGTAACTTCAACAGTCTCATCTCTGACAACTGGCCAAAGCTCGACAGTCTTGAGGCTCCAACTGTCAGTGGTGTGACAATAGAGCCGGGTGACCTCAGTGCGTTCAACATTGAGATTGAGTTCACTCTTCCTTCTGGCTATAGTGGTAATTTGGGATCTGACGGATACCTCCAGGTATACGACAGTACTGGCAGTTATAGCTATCTGGTAAAGGCTGGTACTGTTGTAGACAAGGGTAACGGCACATATGCTATACAGTTGTTCTCAAAGAATCTTTCCGGAGAGGTGAAGGATATGTATGAAACTATCGAGGAGAAGATTAACGCCGCTCTTACAAACAGCAACGAGAGTCTGGCTGACTTCGTGGGTCAGGTCAACGACATCTTCGACCAGATCAACGAAGTGGAGACCAACCTCACCAACGGTACAAAGGATATGCAGGACAAGTTGATTTCATATCTTGACAAGGTGAACAACAAGCTTTGCAATGTAATCAACAACACAAACGCGCGTATCCAGCCTGTACTCGTAGTGTCTGACAACAATGGCTCTCACTTCGGTAGTAAGGCGAAGAACGCTCCTTCAGTGGTTGCCTCAGCACTGGTTACTCTCCGTCCGACTACTTACACCGGCGGTGTCGTGGCTCCTGAGTTCAAGAAGCACGTGGCTTGTACCAATGTGTTCAAGGGCAGTGCAAGCGCACAGGGCGGTGACGCAGACTGCAAGGCTGCTCTCGACGCTGTGAACGCACAGAACAATGTCAACACGGTGGTTGAAGGCAGTGTCCGCGCTATCCCTGTAACACTGAAGTCAGGGTATGTCTATGAGTTCGCTTACTCAGCTCTCGACTACCACGGAAAGATTTCAATGCACAAGTACTATGTCAAGTACTAATCGTGGCACACCTTATTATATATATAAACGGTAAAGTAAATTGTAATTATACAGTATAGGCTTGTTCCCTGACCCGCATGGTGTGTGGCGAGGGGAACAGGCTTTTGTTTTTATGGATATGAAACGTATAGGATTGATACTGACACTTGTGGCAGTGACGATGACGGTTAGGGCGCAGTTGACAAGTAATGGGTTCTACCGGGTTAAGAACTACGGTACCGGCAATTACTTCTGGGTGTGCGACAACACGGGAAGCATCAGTTACGCCACCACATCCGCCGACATGGCTGCCATACAGTTGTGGTACGGACTCGACGATGCGGTGTCCGCCCCCGCATCGGTACTCTATTTCGAGAACAAAGGTGGGGATTACTGGGACATCACCTCACAGGGTACTGGTGTCTACAAGATTATCGGACGTTACGTTGATATAAGTTTTAAAGGGGCTAAGGACGGTCTGTCATTCTATGAGGTCAGTGCCACCGAGAGTGGGGTGACCCTCTATCTGAGCGATTCAGGCAGTTGGGGAGGAGGTGACTTCAACACACTCGGCACTACAGGTAAGGGCACTGCCCGCCGCTGGTTGGTGGAACCGATTGACGCCACGACCGACTGCTACTTCGGAGTGGAACCGGGCATTACCGTTACCAGTGAGTCTGGCACGAAGTACTTCGCTCCGTTTTACGCCGACTTCGCCTTTTCCTTTGCCTCCACAGGGATGAAGGCATATTATGTCAGTAAGGTTGACGGCAACATAGCCGTGCTGTCCGAAGTGCAGACCGACGTCATCCCGGCTTCAACCCCAGTGATTATAGAATGTTCGTCCGCCGACAAGTCAGACAACAGGCTTACGTTGCTTGCAGGCACTTACAGTCCCATATCTGGCAATGCCCTGAAGGGCGTATATTTCTGCAATGAGTTCCGTGAGGAGTCGAAAGACGCAATCACGGCTTTCGACGCCTCGTCGATGCGTGTGTGGGGAGTCAATGCCGAAGGTGCACTGACCCTCAACTCCAGTACGTCAGGCTTGCATGAAAACTGGTGGGGCGATGACGAAAACCGTTACCTCAACGCCAACCAGTCGTACTTGCCTGTAGCCGCCGGCACCGCTGCGGAGATGATATTGATGACAGAGACGGAGTATGCGGAGTACGCGAAGATAGCTCCGTACGACCTCAACGGTGACTGTTGTGTGGATATGCAGGATGTGTCGGACCTCTACAATGTGATAGAATCGGTGTCAGACGCGGACAGCAAGTATGACATCAACAGTGATGGGGTGGTGGACACCCAAGACGCGCTGTTGATATATGAGGTGATAAAGTCCAGATGACTCCTCAGAACAGTCTGCGTGTGATTCTGAGACTTATGACAGGGTAGACCTTCAGTCTCGACATCCTGTCGGCATAGTCAGCGAACTTGCCCCTCAGGTTCTGCAGGTCCTTCAATACATTCGTACCGTCGTGCATGGTGATTTCGGGTGCGCCTCCCCACAGTAGCATACCCGCGTCAACTGCAATGGCGGTACGGTTGTCTTTTGTGATACTGGTGGAATAGCCGACACCGAGGTACGGGCGGAAACTGTTTGTCTTGGCGGTAGCCTTCAGCATATTGTCCCCGTCGGGCGTGATGCGGTACTCGTCCCCCTTCCGGTGGATAAGGTCGCCCTTGGCATATCGCACTTCTCCCTCCTCATGCAGGATGTCTCCAGTGATAGGGTCGTATGCCGTATAGTCCCAGAGGATGTCCTCGTCGGCGTAGATGTCGTGCGAGTATTCGCCCACTAAGATACCCATCTCCCCATATTCAATTATCCGATCCGTGAAACTGCCAGGCAAATAGATATAGTTGCCGTTGTAGTCCAACAGTGGTTCTTCCGACAGCGCGTCCCTGTACATCCTGTTGTACACAGTGACGCCCAGCAGTGTTGTCATGTCCGCCGCTTTGTTGTACACCTTCGACACCCTGGAGTTTCCAAGGTAGAAACCGGCGGTGATGTGCCAGTGCCTGTTGTCTTTGAACGGAAAGATGTCCACCAGCAACTTGAAGTTGTTGAATGTAGGCTCACTGTAAGCGTTCACGCCTTGGCCGATACTGCTGGTGGTGAAACTGCCCATCATGTCGGTCAGAGCGTCGAAGCGTTCGGTCATCCGCACCCAGTTCTCCTCCGCGGTGAGTGAGGGGTCAGTCTCCCCGATTACAGTCTCGAAATTGATGCTCCTCTTTATGTGCGGCATGAACGACGCTCCGGCCCGCACCTGCACATAATCGTTCAAAGGCATTCCTATGTCAAAACCGATGCCGTCTGTCCCGACTGATGCGGAGAGGTCCACACGGTTCAACTGTATCTGCGCTTGTCCGCCCACAGCCCCCATGGCGGACATCAGTGGAATCAAAATGTATTTCTTCATCTTTCCATCGTTTCTATGCCGCAAAATTAGTGAAATTCCGTGTAACCGCAAGGCGGCAAGAGTCAAAATGGGACTTTTTCCCTGTTTTTGTAGCCCTTACCTGCAATAAAAGCCGTTAACTTTTGGTCGGTTTATGGAAAAGCGCTACCTTTGCAAGCCGATTATTATCAAGGAGGCATGATGGTCCTCCTCAGCGGATGTGTAGATAGCGTTGGTTTTGGCCGGCCAGTGTGGTCTGTGAATCGTCCCTAAAAACTACATCTCCACCGAGTCCCGAAAGGGGTGAGGGAATGGAGCGATTTTTTGTGATATTAATTGAACAGATTAAAAGTAGAAAGAAAAATGAATACATTAAGTGCAAAGACCCGTTGTGTGACCCCGGAAGAGGCGGACAAGCAGTGGGTTGTTGTCGATGCGACAGACCAGACAGTCGGTCGCCTTTGCTCAAAGGTGGCGAAGATTCTTCGTGGAAAGTACAAGCCATGCTTCACACCCAACCAGGATTGCGGTGACAACGTTATCATCATCAACGCAAGTAAGGTGAAGTTCTCTGGAAAGAAGTGGACTGACAAGCAGTACATCACTTTCTCCGGTTATCCGGGCGGTCAGCACAAGCAGAGTCCCGCAGAACTGTCAAAGCGTCCTAACGGTTACGAGCGTATCCTCCGTCACGCAGTGAAGGGAATGCTCACCAAGGGACATCTTGGTTCAAAGTTGCTCGGTAACCTATATATATATGAGGGTGCTGAACACAAGCAGGAGGCGCAGAGTCCAAAGGCAATCGATATTAACACACTGAAATAAATAACGAAGACATATGGAAATGATTAATGCATTAGGTCGTCGCAAAGCCGCAGTCGCCCGTGTATATCTCACAGAGGGTACAGGCAAGATTACCATCAACAAGCGGGATCTTAAGGACTACTTCCCCTCAGAACTGGTACAGTTCGTTGTAAAGCAGCCGTTGAACCTGCTGGATGTCGCTGACAAGTATGACATCAAGGTCAATCTCTACGGAGGTGGTTACACAGGTCAGTCACAGGCTCTCCGTCTCGCCATTGCCCGCGCACTCGTGAAGATCAACGCCGACGACAAGAAGGCTCTCCGCGCTGAAGGGTTCATCACTCGTGACTCACGTGTCGTTGAACGTAAGAAGCCGGGTAGACCAAAGGCCCGTCGCAGATTCCAGTTCAGTAAGCGTTGACGCCGTTCATGTCTGGACAGGGGTTTAGTATCTAAACTCCCAAGATCCCTTAGGGCTACTTGGGAGCTGGTTTTCAAATCAAAAACTAAAAGGAAAGTAAACAAACAAATCAAGAAAGAATTATGTCAAGAACTAATTTCGAACAATTATTGGAAGCAGGCTGTCATTTCGGACACCTCAAGAGAAAATGGAATCCGGCAATGGCTCCTTATATCTTCATGGAGCGCAACGGCATCCACATCATCGACCTCAACAAGACCGTTGACTGCATTGATTCAGCCGCTGAAGCCCTCAAGCAGATTGCCAAGTCAGGCAAGCGCATCCTTTTTGTCGCTACAAAGAAGCAGGCGAAGGAAGCTGTGGCAGAGAAGGCAAAGGCAGTAGGCATGCCTTACGTTATCGAGCGTTGGCCGGGCGGTATGCTCACCAACTTCCCTACAATCCGTAAGGCTGTGAAGAAGATGTCAAACATCGACAAGATGATTGCTGACGGTACATACGACAAGTTGTCAAAGCGTGAGAACCTCCAGATTCGCCGCAAGCGCGAGAAGTTGGAGAAGAACCTCGGTTCAATCGCAGACCTTACCCGTCTCCCGGCAGCCCTCTTCGTTGTCGACGTGATGAAGGAACACATCGCAGTGCATGAGGCAAACCGTCTCGGCATACCAGTGTTCGCCATCGTGGACACCAACTCCAACCCTGAGAATGTTGACTTCATGATTCCTGCCAACGACGACGCGTCAAAGTCAATCGAGGTTATCGTCAGCGCTTGCTGCGACGCCATAGCAGAAGGTCTCGAGGAGCGCAAGATTGAGAAGATTGACATGGAGGCCGCAGGTGAGCAGACTGAAGGTGCTGACGCGCCGGCAAGGCCAAGACGCCAGCGCAAGGAAGTGAAGAAAGCTGACGAGGCAAAGGAAGTTGAAGCGCCTGTAGAGGAGGCAGCTCCGGCAGCAGCTCCGGCAGCAGCTCCGGTTGAGGAGACCAAGGCTGAGGAAGCGGAATAATTGTTTAATCGAAATAATAAAATCATTATAGACTATGGCTATCACATTAGCAGAAATCAACGCACTGCGCCAGAAGACCCAGGCAGGACTGATGGACTGCAAGAAGGCTCTCACAGAAGCCAACGGCGACATGGAGCAGGCAATGGAGATTCTCCGCAAGAAAGGTCAGTTGGTAGCAGCCAAGCGTTCTGACCGTGAGGCAGCCGAGGGCTGTGTACTCGCAAAGGTGGACGGCAAGTTCGCCGCTATGATTGCCCTCAAGTGCGAGACCGACTTCGTGGCAAAGAACGCTGACTTCGTGGCTCTTTGCTCCAAGATACTTGACCTTGCTGTTGAAAACAAATGCAAGACTCTCGATGAGGTGAAGGCTCTCACCATCGACGGCAAGCCGGTCACTGAGGCTGTCACTGAACGGTCAGGTGTGACAGGCGAGAAGATGGAACTCGACGGCTACAATGTAGTTGAGGGTGACTATGTTTGTGCGTACAACCACATGAACCAGAACTTCCTCTGCACTCTCGTGGCAATGAGCAAGCCATGCTCTGAGGATGTGGCCAAGAACGTGGCTATGCAGGTTGCCGCCATGGCTCCTGTAGCCCTCGACGAGGCTTCAGTGCCGCAGCACGTGAAGGATGTGGAGTACAAGGCTGACATCGAGAAGGCAAAGCAGAACCAGATCAACAAGGCTGTCGAGGCTGCTCTGAAGAAGGCTGGCATCAACCCTGCACACGTGGACAGCGATGACCATATCGAGTCCAACACAGCCAAGGGCTGGATCACTCCAGAACAGGCTGCACAGGCTCGTGAGATCAAGGCTAAGGTGGCTGAGGAGAAGGCCGCAAGTCTCCCGGAGCAGATGATTCAGAATATCGCCAACGGTATGCTCAACAAGTTCTACAAGGAGTCTTGTCTGCTTGACCAGGCTTACATCGACGACAACAAGGTTAGTGTGGCTCAGTACCTTCAGAACATCGACAAGGATCTTACTGTCACTGACTTCAAGCGATTCACTCTCCGTAGCGAATAATCATTACCTCTTATATTCATGTCCGCTTTCCGGCGGACAGACAAGGGCATCTCTCAGTTGGGATGCCCTTTTTTTTTACACATGCAAAGTTCCAGTTTGTTGACATATTGTCATTTTACGGAAGACGCTCGGGAAGGCCTCAAGCACCCCCTCTAATTTCACTCGAGTGAATTGATCGATTCAGCCGAGTGAATTGATCAAATCACTCGAGTGAAATGACCCATTCACTCGAGACCCCTCTACAGGGGTGTCTACGGGGGTTTGTCAAAAAGTTACTGGAAGCCTCACATTTTGCGCATATAAACCACGTATTCTGCACAATTTGATATTTGTGATTCTTCCGCTTTTGTTGGTATGTCGCGCCTGTTATCGGTTGATCTGTTTCCTTATCCTCCACTCCTTGGGATAGAGGTTGTTGGCACGGTTGCCTATGTTTTTCGCCTTACCGAGCGGCATCCCCTTATAGGTTATGGTGACGAGTCCCTTGGGTGTGGCGGACGGTAGGGTCAACGCTTCGCCTCTGAGATATTGCAGTGCCGTCTGCCTGTCCACATCCACCTGTGCCACACATCCTGCTGTCCTGTCCTCTAAGGCGAGGATGTGAAGTCCACTTAACATCTTGTCGCTGATCCGGACAGTACCGCCACAGGGCTGTACGTCGTCCCCACCTTCCTTCCGGAGTATGGCGCAGAAGAATCCTTCCCCTTTCTGTCTGTGCGGCATGAAATGCAGACAGTCGAATGTTCCGCCGGGCAGGAGGTTACGGGTTATGTCCCACCCAATCTCGGTAGGGCAGGGCAGGATGTCCGATCCGAGACTCTCACTTATCCACCTGACATTCTCCTCATCCTCCTTCGTGTTATAGGTACAGGTACTGTATATCATCAGTCCCCCTGGTTTGAGGCAGTCCCACACCGCACCTACGATGTCGCGCTGACGTTTGCAGCACATCGCCACATTGTTGAGTGACCATTGCCCCACGGAGTCATGGTCTTTCCTGAACATCCCTTCGCCCGAACACGGCACATCGCACAGGATAAGGTCGAACACCCTCTTCATCCGTCTGAAGTCCTCCGGTCGGTTGTTGGTTACAATGACATTGACAGTGGAGTTCCACTTGCTGATGTTCTCTCTCAGTATGGATGCCCGTTTGGGTATTATCTCGTTTGCCACCAGAGTGGAACTGCCGGACAGGCTTGACAGCATCAGGGTGGACTTCCCTCCGGGAGCCGCGCACAGGTCGAGCGCAGTCACGTCCCTTGTACCCACATAATGGTTCAGTAGACGTGAGATGTACATCGACGAGGCTTCCTGCACATAATACGCGCCGGCATGGAACAGTGGGTCCATGGTGAACTGCGGACGGTTGTCGAGGTAGTAACCGTCTTCGCACCATGGGATGCGGTTGGCGGCGGAGAGGTGGAACGCCTCCGTTATCTCCTCCTTCGCCTCCCCGGTAATCCTCCCTGTGTTCAGTCGTATGCTCGTGGGCGGTTCCTGTACGACGGCGGTCATGAACTCTTCCATAGTTTGGTCGTCAAGTACGCCGCGCATCTCCGATATGAAGTCGTCTGGTAGTCTCATTGTCTATACTGTTTTGCGATTCGGCTACAAAGGTAATGAAAAAACATGACTGTAGGCAAACAAACAAACACGGCACGTTACACCGAGCCGTATTTATGCGTATTTTTGCGGTGTAATTGAAATATATAGATAGAATTATGATTACTTTCATTGTTTCGTTTATCCTACTTATACTGGGATACGTCATTTACGGCAAGTTCGTGGAGCGCGTGTTTGGCGCGGACCCTGCCAGAAAAACTCCATGTTACACACATCAGGACGGCATCGACTATATACCGATGCCTACATGGAAAGTCTATTTGATACAGTTCCTCAACATCGCCGGTACAGGTCCTATATTCGGTGCCATGCAGGGGATTCTGTTCGGTCCCGCCGCTTATCTGTGGATTGTGCTTGGCTGTATCTTCGGTGGGGCGGTACACGACTATCTGGGTGGAATGATTTCCCTGCGCAGGGGAGGTGAGAGCCAACCAGAGTTGATAGGGTCGGAGTTGGGCCGTCTGACCAAGGTCGTGATGCTTCTGCTCGCCTTGGTGCTGATGGTTATCGTGGGTGCGGTGTTCACACAGACACCGGCAGGACTGTTGGGCGTTATGTGCGGTTCTACAGGCTATGTAGGTTCGGTACAGTTCTGGGTGTTGGTTATCCTCGCCTACTATCTGCTCGCCACCCTGCTTCCGATTGACAAGTTGATTGGCCGTATCTACCCTGTGTTCGGTGTCGCTCTGTTGATTATGGCTGTAGCCCTGTTCTTCGGCATCTTCTTCAGTGACGGTTCCATCCCCGAGATTACAGGAGCGTTCTCCAACCACCATCCGAACGGTGGCGTGATGCCATTGTTCCCCTGTCTCTGCGTCACCATCGCCTGTGGTGCCGTGAGTGGTTTCCATGCGACACAAAGTCCGATGATGGCGCGCTGCATGAAGAACGAGAAGTGCGGTCGTGGAGTGTTCTACGGAGCTATGATAACTGAAGGTATCGTGACACTGATCTGGGCTGCGGCTTCCATCAAGTATGCCGACTCACTGAACGTGCCGGGTGACACACCTTACGAGAAACTGCTCACTGCGATGACTGACCGCAACGGCAAGATCAATCCCGCTATCGTGGTGAACGACATCTGTCATTCATGGTTGGGTTCGTTCGGAGCTTTCCTTGCCATACTCGGTGTGGTGGCAGCGCCAATAACAACCGGTGACACCGCATTCCGCAGCGCGCGACTGATAGCGGCTGACTTCCTGAAAATCAAACAGAACAAGATATACAAGCGTCTGCTGCTCTGTCTGCCGATCTTCATGCTTTCCATCATTTTGATATATGTGGACTTCGCCGTCCTCTGGCGTTATCTGGCATGGCTCAACCAGACCCTTGCGGTGTTCACACTGTGGGCTATCACCGTGTACCTCGCCAAACTCAACAAACCGTATGTAATCACCATCATACCTGCCATGTTCATGACCTGTGTATGCTCTACATACATACTCGTGGCTCCGGAGGGCCTGCAGATGCCGGGCGGTATATCCGACATCATCGGCTTTGCCGTAACCCTCGCGCTGACAGTATGCTTCTTCGTCTGGCTGCGCATGTACCGCCGACGCTCCGGTCTGAAGAGGGATTAGTCCAAATAAATCGCATTTTATTTGGTGCTTACGGTTCTTTATCTTACCTTTGCACACCAAGAACAATAAACTACTGTTATGGACACAAGTGATAGCATTGTAATAATACCGACATATAACGAGAAAGAGAATATCGAGAGGATTGTCCGGGCCATCTTCGGTCTGGACAAGCCTTTCGATATACTGGTGATAGACGACAACTCGCCCGACGGTACGGCAGGTATCGTGAAGCGGTTGGCTGACGGCGAGTTCAAGGACAGGCTCTTCCTTATGGAACGTCCGGGCAAACTCGGACTGGGGACTGCCTACATAGCCGGGTTCAAGTGGGGACTTGAGAGGAAGTACGACTATATCTTCGAGATGGACGCCGACTTCTCCCACTCTCCGTCTGACCTGCCACGTCTTTACGCCGCATGTGCGGAGGAGGGCAACGACCTGTCCATCGGGTCGCGCTACGTGTCGGGAGTGAATGTAGTCAACTGGCCCATGGGACGCGTGCTGATGTCTTACTATGCGTCCAAGTACGTGCGCTTGGTGACGGGACTCCAGATCTGTGACACCACGGCGGGCTTCGTGTGCTACAGACGTAAGGTGCTGGAGACCATAGAACTCGATGCCGTGCGTTTCAAGGGCTATGCGTTCCAGATTGAGATGAAGTACACCGCCTCCAAGTGCGGCTTCAAGATAAAGGAAGTGCCGGTGATTTTCGTAAACCGTGTGGAAGGAACATCCAAGATGAGCGGCGGTATCTTCAGTGAGGCTTTCCTCGGAGTGATCCGTCTGCGTCTGGACGGATGGTTCAGACATTATCCAACACCAAAGAACTGACGGAGTATGAGGATAGTAATCAGTGGCGCCACGATAGTCAACGAGGAGCGGAGCTTTACCGGATCCGTGATTATCGAGAATGAATACATAAGTGAGATAAGGGAAGGTGAGGTCATGGAGCATAACGATGAGGACAACTTCATCGACGCTCGTGGACTGTACCTCTTCCCGGGAGTGATTGACGACCATGTGCATTTCCGTGAGCCGGGTTTCGAATATAAGGCGGACATAGCCTCGGAGAGCCGCACGGCTGCGGCAGGAGGTGTTACATCATACATGGAGATGCCCAACACCCAACCGCCCACCACCTCGTTTGATTTGCTTGAACAGAAGTTTGCCCTCGGGAAGAAGAAGAGCCGTGTGAACTACTCGTTTTTCTTTGGCGCGACCAACGACAATGTGGGGTTGCTGCCTCTGCTCGATGCTCACAGGGTGCCGGGAGTGAAGGTCTTCATGGGTTCAAGTACAGGTAACCTGCTGGTGGACAACTATGAGTCGATGCGCCAGATATTCGAGAAGTCTCCCTTGCGCATAGTGGCTCATTGTGAGGACAATGATATCATCGAGCAGAACATAAAACTGTTCAAGAAGAAATATAAGGGACAGAATGACTTCCCGGTACGCTACCACTCACGCATTCGTAGTGTGGAGGCTTGTTACGAGGCGTCGGCGAGGGCGGTAAGACTCGCCCGTGAGACTGGCGCCCGACTTCATATCGCCCATGTGTCAACCGCCAAGGAACTGTCACTGTTTGAACAGAAACCTTTGGAGGAGAAGCGGATAACGGCTGAGGCTTGTGTCGCCCACCTTATGTTCACCTCGGAGGACTATGACGTGTTCGGCGCGAAGATAAAATGCAACCCTTCGGTAAAGTCGCCCGAAGACCGTCAGGCTCTTTACGAGGCCTTGAACAACGGACTCATCGACGTGGTGGCCACAGACCACGCTCCGCACCTGTTGAACGAGAAGGAGGGTGGGGCGTTGAGCGCCATGTCGGGTATGCCGCTTGTGCAGTTCTCCCTGGTGAGTATGCTGGAACTCTCGGACAAGGGCGTGTTGCCGCTGGCGCATATACCGCAACTCATGAGTCATAATCCGGCCATCCTCTACAGGATACATAAGCGCGGCTTTATCCGTAAGGGCTATTATGCCGACTTGGTGCTTGTAGACCCCAACGCCAACTGGCACGTGGGCAAGGGACGCTATTACACCAAGTGCGGATGGACACCTATGGACGACCGTGTGTTCAAGTGGAAGGTGGTGAGAACCATCGTCAACGGAGTGACCGCTTATGTGGACGGTATCGTGGTTGACGGAGTGAGGGGCATGGAGTTACAGTACGACTGAAGCGCACCATACATGACAGGCACTTATTCAATAGATGATCTTACCGGCTTCATCAGTTGGGAACACTTTCTCTTCGCCTGGAAGGTGCGTCCGCAGAGCGTGGAGGCTGACGACCTTAAAAGGGAGGCTCTGGATTTGCTTGAGGAACTCAAGGGCAAGGTCTCAATCAACTATATGCTCTGTCCTTTTGACGTACACTCAGAAGGCGACGACATAGTGATAGGCGACACTCTCCATATACCGTTTCTGCGGCAACAGAGACCCGGGGATGACGGTTGCTGCCTGTGCATGAGCGATTATATAAAAGAGGAGGGTGACCGACTGTATGTCTTCGCCACGACTGTGAAGGATATGGATGGTACTATGGATGCGGAAGTAGAAGATGACCCCTATCGGTCACTCCTGCTTCAGACCCTGTCCGACCGTCTTGCCGAGGCGGCTGCGGAACACTTGCAGGCGGACGTGGAGAAACTGGAGGGTCTGAATCCCTTGTCCATCATACGTCCTGCGGTAGGCTATCCCTCGATTCCCGACATGTCGATAAATTTCATGATAGACCGGCTGTGCGGTTTCGGGAACATTGGGGTGAGTCTTACCGAGAGTGGCATGATGCGTCCCCATTCCTCTGTGAGCGGCTTCATGATACTCAATCCTCAGGCAAGGTACTTCTCTGTGGGAGAGATTAGTGAGGAGCAGTTGACTGACTATGCGGCAAGGAGAGGGTTCCCGGTTGAAAAAATGAAGGTGTTCATATATGCGTAGGAAGATGTGGATTGCTCTTGCGGCTATAGTGGCGTTTCTGCTTATGTTGGGCTGCATAGGCTACTTCTACGGTAGCCGTCATTTCGTGGTTCACGATCGGACACTTTATTTCGACAACCTGCCGGACAGTTTCGACGGATACCGCATAGCGCAGTTCTCTGACTTCCATGCCATGTCGTTCCACATGGGACATGAGGAGGATGTGAGGACAGTGGTGGACCTTGTGAATTCACAGCATTGTGACCTGATAGTGTTCACCGGTGACCTTGTGACCATACAGTCCGGTGAACTGGACGGGTTTGACTCGTGTCTGGCGTCGTTGTCGGCTCCCGACGGTGTGATGTCCATCATGGGAAACCACGATTACGCGCTCTATCAGCGGGGACTTACTCCCGGGCAACGGAGTGAGGATGTCCGTAAACTGCAAAGGAGACAGCGTGATATGGGATGGCAACTGCTGTTGAACGACCATAGGATAATAAGGAGGGGCGGCGACTCGATAGCGGTAGTCGGAGTGGAGAACGACGGTGAGGCTCCGCGTTTCCCCTCGTACGGTAATCTTCCCAAGGCCATGTCTGGCATCGGGGACGGCACGTTCACGGTACTGCTCAGTCATGACCCGACCCACTGGCGCAGGAAGGTGATACCTGATACGGTTATTGAGTTGACCTTGTCGGGACATACCCACGCAGGTCAGTTTAAGGTGTTCGGTTGGTCGCCTGTCTCATGGGTGTATCAGGAGTGGAGCGGCAGATACGGGAACGAGAAGACAGACAAGACAGGCAGGTCTGTCCGCCAGACTCTCGTGGTGAGTGAGGGAGTGGGCTGTGTGCCTGTTCCGTTTCGTGTAGGCGCATGGCCTGAGGTCAATGTCATAACACTGAGAAAGAGTAAGTAAGAAAAAACAAGACATTATGTATAAGATCTATTCACTGGTAATCGCAACCCCTTTGTTTCTTGTCAGCACCGTTCTGACTGGCTTGTCCGTGACACTCGCGTCCTTGTTCGGATTGGATGCCCTTGCCCATCATTACATCCCGATGTGGTGGGGCAGGACAGGGTGCGGTCTCTATCTGCTTGACGTGGAGGTCAAGGGACTGGAAAAGTTGGACAGGAGACAGTCGTACATCTTCCTTGCCAACCACCAGGGCTATCTCGACATCCTTCTGCTGTACGGCTATCTTGGATGCCCTTTCAAGTGGATGATGAAGGAATACCTGAAGAAGATGCCTGTGATTGGACTGACTTGCATGTGTACCCACCAGATATTCGTGGGCGACAGTCTGGCTTCAATACACCATGCCATTGACCATGCCAGGGACGTGTTGCGCCATGGCATGTCGATGTCTATCTTCCCGGAGGGTACACGTACCTATGACGGTAAGATGAATCCGTTCAAACGCGGCGCGTTCATGCTTGCCAACGAGATAGGGCTGCCTCTGGTGCCTATCACCATCAACGGATCGTTCAAGGCGTTTGGCAGGAAGGCTAAGTCGGTTACCCGCACCCGACTGTCGCTGGTAGTCCATGACCCGATTACCAAGGACGACCGTCAGGGGAAGAATGTCAAGACCATCATGCAGGATGTATACGACATCATAGACGGAGACCTCAGATAAGTTGTGAGAGGGTCTCGTAGTAGCGTTTGCTTACCGGTATGTGAACCTGATCCGGCGAGTCAAGTTCCGCTAGGATGATGTTGTCCTTGTCTTTCCTTATGGAACTCACGTGGTTCCTGTTTATGTAATAGGAACGGTGACACCTTAACAGACCGTTCCGAGCGCATGTCTGTTCAAGGTTTTTCATGGTGTTGCGCAACACGAACTTGCGCAACTTGTCCTTCTCCATATAGAAGATGTTTACATAGTTCTCCTCCGCCGATATGTAGAGTACACTTGCCGCAAGTACCACCAGTTTGATGTTGTTCTTGTCGTCCGTAAACCTTATCTTCTGTTCGGCTGTCTGCTCAGGCACTTTCTTCAGGTCCACTATGCGCAGGGACAGCCATATTATTATGTAGGGGAACACCAACACGAGGGCGGTCATCTCCAGCGATTCGGCAAGCACTTCCAGATAGAGCATCTTCTGTCCAAGCATTAGCCACATGTAGAGGGTCACGAAGTGGGCTATGATGACTACCTCGCAGATACACCAGAAGATGTACCAGCCTTCAGTAAGGTTGATGTGCCGCCGGCAGAAGTAGAGCGAGAGGCGGGTGATGAGCAGCACGAGAAGTACGATGCAGGTAATCATCGTGCTGTTGAACGGATAGAGTCCTCTGTCCATGTCGAGGAACTTGTCCACATCCAACGGACGGTACACCAGGATGAATACAATGAATGACAGCGGCAGCATCAGTATGTAGAGCATCTGAGTGCCGAACCTGTAGAATGTATGTGATATCCGAGTCATGTTTTGTCACTTATTATACTGGGACGAAATGAATCCACCGTGAATTTCACCACAAATATACGACTTTAATCCCACGCGGAGCTGTTTCACCACATAATTCAAGTGTTTGTCATGCATGTTTGTCAATGTTGAATTGAGTTTGTAACTTTGCAGTGCGATTACGGCATGAAGGTGCCGCCGCATGGTTTTATAACAAACAAGACGATTGGAGATGAAAGGACTTAAGAGATTTCTAAGATTCAACGGTGAGGAGACTGCGCTTACCAATTACACGATAGGCGAGGATCTCACCTACTGTCAACTCACGGAAGGTATAGTCTATATCCACCAGTTGCTCGCCCGGCACGGCATCGCCCCACACGACAGGGTGCTTGTCACCAACGAGGGTACTGCCGAGTGGGCGATAAAACTGGTGGGCGCTGTAACTTACGGAGCCGTGGTGGTCGTTGTGCCTTACGGTGTGGACGTGGAGTCCCGGGCGAATCTCATGAGGGAATCAGGGGCTTGTCTCGACTTCGATACCGTCACCGTGGACAAGGACTTCACAAACCTGTCGGGCAGTACACCGGCTGATTTCAGTGTGTGTGACTATTCATTGGGTGACGTGATAATGATAGATTACTCCAGGGAACTCACTTGCCGCAAGTGTTCAGGCAATGAAACGCTGCGCTATGAAGAGGTCAGGGTCAGCGACATCATACGTGTAGCCCGTGGCATACGGTCGCGTTACGACAGTCTGCGCCACTCGCGTATCCCCTCACTGTTCCTTGCCAACAGCTCATGCATAGACGCGGCCGATGTGTTGGCGGCCTTTTCCATCGGAGCCCACCTCACTCTGGCCGGTAGCCGTCCCTCTTCAGGCACCATGCTGAAGTGTGTGAAGAAATGCCGTCCCCATTTCGTGTATCTCGACATGAACACGGCTGAGAGGATGATACGTGAACGTATCTATCCCTTGATGTACAATCCTGACACCAGCAGTTACATGCGTAGCGCACATACGCGCCGCACCATATATAAACAGGTGCGCAAGCGTATGATGTTCGCCCTCGGAGGTTGTCTGATGGTGGTGTGCGTCACCGGAGGCGACCGCTTCAGTCCCGACATTGAGTCGTTCCTGCAAAAAATAGACTTCCCGTACCAGATGGCCTGATACGGGAAGTTTTTTATTGTGTTTCCGCCTGTTGACGGACTCCCTTATTTCATGGAGTAGACCACATCCATTATTTTCTTTCCCAGTTCGTCCGCCTCGTGGATGGTGGCAGCCTCACTGTAGACACGTATTATCGGTTCCGTGTTCGACTTGCGCAGGTGGACCCACTTGTCGGCAAAGTCGATTTTCACTCCGTCGATGTTGTTGACCTTCACGGTGGTGTCCGAAGCAAACATGTCCTTCACCTTATTTAATATGGCGTCGACATCGGTTGACGGGTCGAGGTCGATGCGGTTCTTGGCTATCTGGTATTCCGGATAGGTTTTCCTCAGTTCACTCACGGTACATCCCTTGTGTGCCAGATGTGAGAGGAAGAGGGCGATGCCCACCAGAGCGTCACGTCCGTAGTGCGCCTGTGGATATATCACTCCACCATTGCCTTCGCCACCGATGATGGCGTTGGTCTCCTTCATCTTGGCGACCACATTCACCTCACCCACGGCAGAGGCGTTGTACTGCTTGCCGTAACGTTCGGTAACGTCACGCAAGGCGCGTGTGGACGAGAGGTTGCTTACAGTGTTGCCCGGGGTGACACTCAACACATAGTCAGCTGCGGTCACCAGTGTGTATTCCTCACCGTACATCTGTCCGTTCTCGCAGATGACAGCCAAACGGTCCACATCGGGGTCTACCACGAAAGCCACGTCGTGTTCCCCTTTCTTCATGAGTCGCATGATGTCGCCCAAGTTCTTCTCCAACGGCTCCGGGTTGTGCTGGAAGTCGCCCGTAGGATCACCGTAGAGCGGTGTTATTTTCTCCACACCCAGTTGCTCGAGCAGCATGGGCAGTATGACGCCTCCCACGGAGTTCACCGCGTCGAACGCCACGTGGAACTGCGCGCTCCTTATGGCATCCACGTCCACGAGCGGCAGGTTGAGTACAAGGTCCACATGCCGTTGGTTGTACGTGTCGTTCTCCTCATAGTGTCCGAGGTGGTCCACATCGGCGAAGGTGAAGTCCTCTTTCTCAGCGATGTCAAGCACCTCATTGCCTTCAGCCGCGTTGAGGAACTCCCCACGGTGGTTGAGCAACTTCAGCGCGTTCCAGTGTCTCGGGTTGTGGCTGGCTGTGATGATGATGCCTCCGCACGCCCCTTCCATGGTGACGGCTATCTCTGTGGTCGGTGTTGACGCCAGTCCTATGTTGACCACATCGAACCCCATACCCATCAGTGTGCCGCAGACCACGTCCTTCACCATCTCGCCGGAGATGCGCGCGTCGCGTCCCACCACAATCTTGTTGCTTTCCACCTTGGTGGTCTTCCGTATAAGAGTGGCGTAGGCGGCAGTGAACTTCACGATGTCGAGCGGGTTCAGTCCGTCGCCAACCTGTCCGCCGATGGTACCTCTGATACCGGATATAGACTTAATTAGACTCATATAGTATACTTTTATTCATTGATTGCCAGCTGGTAGGTTAACTCGTAGTACATCGGCAGCACATAGCCCTGTGCGTTGCTTGTGCCGGAAGAGTGCGGTACGATAAGGCGTATCTTGGCTATGCGTCCCGAGTTCTTGGACAGCCGCAGATAGTCGAGCGGTTTCAACCAACCCGACGGGACAGTGGCGCTGCTGTATGTCGAGAGCATCACGCCCGAGGTGAACGAGGCGGTGTACGACCTGCCACGGTGGGTGTACTTGCAGAGCATCTTGTCCACGATGCTCGAACTGTATTTGTTGGTTGCCGTGACCTCCGCGCTTTCTATGTCATATTCGAGGAAACGGCAGAGTATGTTCTTGCTGACGGTACTGTCCGACCGCTGCTTCGCCATTTCAATCATAGACTGTCCTTCCCCACGGTTGATTATCTGCATGTAGATACCGTCGTCCTCAAACAGCACGAACTCGTTGCGTGTGGTGTCTGTGGTGGAGTCCTGTTTGATGAACTGATCCTCCGATATCACAGTTATCGGACCAGTGTAGTCGTTGTCCTTGATAAAGTTGCTGATTGCCCTCTTCTCCTTCTTCTTCATTTCAGCATAGGTCTCCCCGTCTTTACAGCTGAAAATCATGGTCACGCAGCACAGGGCGATGATGGGATATATTATCTTTCTCATATACTTGATTGGTGGTTCGTTGGTTGTGTGTTGTCGTTTCACCGTCTGTCAGTCCCCCTGGCGAGACCTTTGAGATAGTGGATGTTGGCGTTGGGATTGTCCGCCCCGAAGATGTAGCTGCCCGACACCATCGCGCCCACACCCGCTTCGGCAAGCAGTGGGGCGGTGGTGGCGTTCACGCCTCCGTCAACCTGTATCAACGCGTGTGATCCGGTGCGCTCGATGAGTTGTCTCAACCGCTTTATCTTGTCCAGTGATTTTGTGATGAACTTCTGTCCCCCGAATCCGGGATTGACAGTCATCAGCAACACCATGTCCACGTCCTGTATGATGTCTTCGAGCATACATACCGGTGTGGCTGGGTTGAGCGTCACCGCAGCTTTCATCCCATTGTCGTGAATCTGCTGCACCACACGGTGGAGGTGCGGACATGCCTCATAATGCACGTTGGTGGAATACACGCCCAACTTAGCGAGCCGTCCGATGAACTTCTCGGGCTGCACAATCATCAGATGCACGTCCAGCGGTTTCCTGCAAAGGGGCGCGATACAGTCGAGTACCGAGAAACCGAAACTGATGTTCGGCACGAACACCCCGTCCATGATGTCGAGGTGAAGCCAGTCGGCGTCACTGTCGTTGATCATCCCGATTTCCCTGTCGAGACGCGTGAAGTCAGCCGCAAGTAATGATGGCGAAACAATCATTTCTATCGAATTAGTTCCTGTTATTTTGTTGCAAAGGTAGCGAATTTGTGTGACACCACGAACGATGCGGTATAATTATTTGTGCGGAGACCGTAATTTTACGAGTGTGCCGCGGATTTGTTGCGGTGTCCATGCTTGGGGTTACGGAAAAATATATTACCTTTGCACAGTGAAACAAACGGAGCCGCACGACGGTTCCGCTTCAATTTAGTATATAGGTATGCTTTCTCAGAAAATATCATACAACGAAATAGCCGAGGCGAAGCGCATGTTTGAGGCGTGCAGGAACGTGGTCATAGTGACCCACGTGTCACCCGACGGGGATGCCATCGGGTCGTCACTCGCCCTCTACGAATATCTCAAGAAGAAGGGCAAGATGGTGTCGGTAGTTGTACCCAACTACTTCCCCGACTTCCTCAGGTGGATGAAGGACTCCGACCGCATTGTGCAGTTCGACTTCCACAGGGCGCAGGCGAAGTCGCTCCTGGCGTATGCCGACCTTGTGGTGGTGCTTGACCTCAACGAGGCGCACAGGCTCGACGAACTGGAGGGACCGGTCACCGCGGCGAAGGCGAAGAAGATAATGATAGACCATCATCTGCAACCGCAGAAGGACTTTTGCAACCTCACCATATCATATCCGTTGGCGAGCAGCACGTGCGAGCTTGTGTTCCGTGTTATCGACGCCATCGGTGGCACGTCGCAGATTACCAAGGCTTGTGCCGAGGACCTCTACGCCGGCATGTGTACCGACACCGGACAGTTCACCTACAATTCCAACGACCCTGACATCTTCATGATACTCGCGGAGTTGTTGAAGAAGGGGATAGACAAGGACCGCATCAACCGTCTCATTTATTTCAACTACTCGGAGGCGCGTTTCCGTCTGCTCGGTTATATCCTGTCGGAGAAACTGCAGGTGTTCCCCGACTGCCATGCCACACTCTTCACCCTGACCCGGGAGGAACTCGGACGGTTCAAGTATCTCAAAGGCGATACTGAAGGGGTGGTGAACATGCCGCTGCAAATCAAGGGGACACGACTGTCCATTTACCTGCGTGAGGACACTGAGAAGCAACGGATACTGGCTTCACTGCGGTCGGTGGGCGACTTCCCGGCGAACAAGATGGCCGCCGAATTCTTCAACGGTGGCGGACACCTCAACGCGGCAGGAGGACAACTCCATTGTACCATGGACGAGGCTATGGAAAAGGTAAAGAAAGCGTTGGAAGCCTATAAAGACCAGTTGACAGACAATTTACAACCAATACAATAACAAATACATTATGAAATTACTACAAGTACTTGGTGCCGGAATGTTCGTGATGCAGGCATCAGTGATGACAGCCCAGGTGGCGACAGTGACCAGTCCTGACAACCGCCTGAAGGTGGATGTCGACGTGAAGGATGGAAAACCAGTCTATTCAGTTCTCTACGACGGAAAGCAGATGCTGGAGGAGTCTCCTCTCGGCTTCGTGGCAAACACGGGTGACTACACAAAGAACATGACGTTCGTGGGCGCTGAATGTAACAAGATTGACAAGCGGTACACACTAAACCGGTCAAAGGTGGCTGATGTGCATTATGTCGCGAACGAACTGAAGGTCAATCTCAAGGCGGAAAAGAGGGGAGTGACCGTCACTTTCCGTGTGAGCGACAACGACATAGCGTTTCGATATGAGTTGCCTAAGGAGGGAGAGACCGCCAGTGTGAGGATAGAAAGGGAGGCTACAGGCTTCGACTTCCCTGCGGTAACCACCACGTTCCTCTGTCCCCAGAGTTCGGCGATGATCGGTTACAAGCGTACCAAGCCGAGTTATGAGGAGGAGTATAAGTACGATGCGGCTATGACCGAGCCTTCAGGCTACGGTAAGGGCTACACCTTCCCTTGTCTGTTCAGAATCGGCGACAACGGATGGGTACTGGTGAATGAGACCGGGGTGGACAGCAAGTACTGCGGTTCGCGCCTGAGCGAGATGAAAGGGGACGGACTCTACACTGTGGACTTCCCTATGGCTGAGGAGAACAACGGCAACGGAACGGTGCCGCCGGCGTTCGCCCTGCCGGGTGTCACTCCGTGGAGAACCGTCACTGTGGGTGCCACACTCGAACCGATTGTGGAGACGACATCTCCATGGGACAATGTGGAGCCGCTCTATCAGCCTTCAACCGACTATCAGTTCGGCAAGGGTACGTGGAGCTGGATCGTATGGCAGGACCCGTCCATCAACTACGACGACCAGGTGAAGTATATACAACTGGCGAAGGAGATGAACTTCAAGTACGTGCTTATCGACAGCTACTGGGACACAAACATCGGTAAGGAACGCATGGAACAGTTGGTGAAATATGCCAAGAGCCAGGGCGTGGATGTCTTCCTCTGGTACAGTTCCAGCGGTTACTGGAACGACATCGTGCAGGGCCCTATCAACACGATGGACAACCCCATCAAGCGTAAGGCTGACATGAGGTGGATGCACAAGATTGGTGTGAAGGGTATCAAGGTGGACTTCTTTGGAGGCGACAAGCAGGAGACCATGCGCCACTACGAGGCGATACTGAGTGACGCGGACGACAACGGACTGATGGTTATCTTCCACGGCTGTACTCTTCCGCGCGGATGGGAACGCATGTATCCCAACTATGTGGGCAGTGAGGCTGTCCTCGCATCAGAGAACATTGTGTTCTCCCAGCATTTCTGTGACGTTGAGGCTGCCAACACCGCCACACATCCGTTCATCCGCAATACCGTCGGCTGCATGGAGTTCGGTGGGTCGTTCCTCAACCGCCGCATCTCAAGGGGCAACAAGGGAGGCAACACGCGTAAGACTACCGACGCGCATGAGTTGGCGCAGGCCGTACTCTTCCAGAATCCTATACAGTTCTTTGCCGTGACCCCGGAGAATCTCCTTCCAGTAAGTGAGGATGGTGCCCCGAAGGTCAGTGTGGACTTCCTGAAGGAGGTGCCGACGACATGGGACGAGACCCAGTTCGTAGCCGGTTACCCGGGCAAGTACTGTGTGCTTGGCCGCCGTCACGGACAGACTTGGTACATCGCCGGCAATAACGCGGAGGACGAGTGCGACAAGGTGCTTGACCTCTCCGAGTTCCTGAAGAAAGGTGATGTGGTGACACTCTACAGCGACGACAGCAACCGTGAGCCACAGAAGACGGAACTGAAGATAAAGAACCCGAAGAAGGTGAAGCTGCACCTGCAGAAGGATGGCGGCTTTGTCATCGTCAAGTAGCGTTAAACCGGAAAATCTGTAGGATGGAAAAGACCTGGAGGTGGTTCGGCAAGAACGACAAGATCACACTGCGGATGCTCCGCCAGATAGGTGTCGAGGGAATCGTCACCGCACTCCACGACGTGAAGAACGGTGAGGTGTGGACTGAGGATGCCATCATGGACATGAAGGACTATATAGAGGCCGCTGGTCTCAGATGGTCGGTGGTGGAGAGTCTGCCTGTGTGTGAGGCAATAAAATATGGAGGGGAGGACAGGGACCGCCTTATAGAGAACTATAAGGTGAGTCTCGCCAACCTCGGTAAGTGCGGTGTCCATACCGTATGCTATAACTTCATGCCTGTGCTGGACTGGGCGCGCACGGAACTCGACCATCCGTGGGCTGACGGCAGCACTTCCCTTTATTTCAATAAGGTGAAGTTCGTCTACTTCGACCGTTACATTCTTGAACGTGAGGGCTGCGAGGCTGACTATACGGAAGATGAACTGAAGGCGGCGGAGTCTATGAGACGCGGGATGGAGGCGAAGGGCAGTGAACGGCTGGCGGCTTTCGATTCAGCCCTCGTGGACACCATCATCGTGAAGACCCAGGGGTTTGTCAACGGCAACATAACCGAGGACGACAAGAACCCTGTGAAGCTCTTCAAGGATTTGCTCGCCCTCTACAAGGGAGTGGACCGTGACTGTCTGCGCGCCAACATGAAGTATTTTCTCGAAGCCATCATGCCTACGTGTGATCAGTACGGAGTGAACATGTGCGTGCATCCCGACGACCCGCCTATGCAGTTGCTCGGACTGCCACGCATAGTGACCTGCGATGAGGATATCGAGTGGTTCCTTAGTGCAGTGGACAATCCCCACAACGGACTCACGTTCTGTTGCGGCAGTCTGTCTGCCGGCATACAGAACGACGTGCCGGCTTTGGCGCGCAAGTATGCGAGGCGTACCCACTTCGTCCACCTGCGCAGTACGGACGTGTTGCCGGGCGGGGACTTCATCGAGGCAGACCATCTGCACGGACGCGCCAACCTCATAGAGGTTTGCCGTATCTTCCAGGAGCAGAACCCCGACCTGCCCATGAGGGTGGACCACGGACGTACGATGCTCGGTGACGAGGACAAGGGCTACAACGCCGGCTATTCGTTCCACGGACGTATGATGGGACTCGAACAGATTGACGGGGTGATGGCTGCCGTCAAGTATATGATGGAACATAAATGAACGGACAATGAGTGATTTAAGAAATAAGATAGCGGTGGTTACCGGCGGCACTGGTGTGCTGGGCAGTAACGTGAGTGAGGGACTGCTGAAAGCCGGGGCTACGGTGGCTGTTGTCGGAAGCCGTCAGGAGACGGTGGACAAGGCTCTCGCAAGACTGGCACCTGTAGCCTGTGAGAACGGCACTATCGTGACAGGCTACGTGTGCGACGTGCTGAAGCATGAGGAGATAACAGCCCTTGCCGACAGGATAGAAAAGGACTACGGACGTGTGGACGTGCTGGTCAACGCTGCCGGGGGCAATGTGGCAGGTGCCAATATAATGGACGACATGGATGTGTTCGACTGCGACATTGAGGCCCTGCACAAGGTAGTGGACCTCAACCTCTGGGGTACGGTCTATCCGTGTCTCTCGTTCGGCAGGATTATGGCGAAGCACAAGAGTGGCAGTATCGTCAACATCAGTTCGATGGCCGCCTACGACGCTCTCAGTCGTGTGATGGGTTACAGCATTGCCAAGGAGGGCGTGAACGCCCTTACCAAGTGGCTGGCACAGGACTTCGCCCGCAAGTACGGCGACAAAGTTCGGGTCAATGCGGTAGCGCCCGGTTTCTTCATCGGTGAACAGAACCGCAAGGCACTGCTGAACGATGACGGCACACTTACTGAACGCAGTCACAAGGTACTCAACAAGACTCCTATGGGACGGTTCGGCGACATCTCGGAACTCAACGGCATCGTGTGCTTCCTCGCTGGCGACGAGTCCAGTTTCGTCACAGGCAGTATAATACCTGTGGACGGCGGTTTCAGCAGTTTCAGTGGGGTGTGACCCGCGATCTTCCCCACAATTATTATTTCAATGAACGTATATCAAGAATAGGGTGATGGTATTAAACTTAATCAACGCGCAGCTACCACAGTACGAGACCTTTCAGGACTGGCTTCAGGACACCAGTTACATAGAGATGGTGTTCAAGGGACTTATAATAGGAATCATAGCGTCAGCTCCAATGGGTCCGGTGGGAATCCTCTGCATCCAGCGCACGCTCAACCGTGGACGGTGGGAGGGCTTCGCCACAGGGTGTGGCGCGTCTCTGTCCGACCTTATCTACGCCTTGGTCACAGGCCTCGGCATCAAGATGGTGGTGGACATCATCGAAGACCCCGTAATAGCCATGTGGCTGAAGATGGTGGGCGGCGCGTTGCTGTTGCTTTTCGGTATCTACACGTGCATGTCCAAGCCTGTTGAGAACGTAAAGGAGGTGAAGCGTAACAAGGGTTCCCTGCTGCAGAACTTCTTCACGGGGTTCGCCGTAACGTTCTCCAACCCCCTCATCATCTTCCTGTTCGTGGCAACTTTCTCGATGTTCACCTTCATCATCGTGGACAACATCATCGCCCAGTGTGTGGGTTACCTCTTCATCATCGTAGGCGCGCTCCTGTGGTGGTACTTGCTCACGTGGCTGGTGGACAAGGTGCGCAACAACTACAACATGCGCATCATCTACTGGATAAACCGTGTAATCGGTATCGGAGTGTCAATAGTAGCCCTGCTCATGATAACATATACGGCGACAGGTCACGCCATTGACCTGTCGGAGTTCAAGTTGGAATTTTAATTGTCGGAATCATTCTCCTTGCCGCTTATTGCCGTAAGTATGGCGAGGGCGTCGGATATAGAGCGTACACTTTTCATCTCAAGTGTGCGCTTTTTGTCGTGTTCGCTCAGACGGGCGTCACCGGGGTGGTACGACACGTAGTCGATGACCTTCTCGAACGCCTTACTGTCGTAGTAGGGACTGTTGAAGTTGCTCACCATGTAGAGAATCATCTTTCCCGCTTTCAGTGTCACCTTCTCGAATCCCAGTGAGGCGGCAGTCCATTTCAGTGGCAGTATCCTCAGCAGTTCCTCCGCTTCATGCGGCAGTTCCCCGAAGCGGTCAAGCAACCGTTTGGTGTATTCGTCCAGTTGCTCTTGTCTTGTCAGATTGTCCAGTTCCCTGTAGAGGCTCATCCTCTCGCTGCTGCTCGGCACGTAGGTCTCTGGCAGGTAGGCTGCGAGGTCGGAGTCTACGGTCGTCTCCCTCACGAATACATCCGGCATGACAAGGGTAGTGGCAGGGGTGTCGTATATCTCGTCCCTCAGCTCGTCCATCGCCTCCGCCAGCACTTTCTGGTAGGTCTCGTACCCGAGGTCGGCTATGAAGCCGCTCTGTTCCGCTCCAAGAAGGTTGCCAGCTCCCCTTATGTCGAGGTCCTGCATGGCTATCTGCAGGCCCGAACCCAGTTCGGAGAAGTTCTCCAGAGCCTGCAACCGTCTCCGTGACTCGTCGTTCAGCGACGCCAGCGGTGGAGCCAACAGGTAACAGAAGGCTTTCCTGTTGCCTCGTCCCACCCGTCCGCGCATCTGGTGGAGGTCACTCAGTCCGAAGTTGTGTGCGGCGTTGATGATGATGGTGTTGGCGTTGGGTATGTCGATGCCGTTCTCCACGATGGTGGTTGAGAGCAGCACGTCATAGTCGTGGTTCATGAAGTCGTAGACGATTTTCTCCAGTTCCTGTGGCGACATCTGTCCGTGTCCCACGCACACTCTCGCGTCGGGTACGTACCTGTTGATCATGTCCTTCAGTTCCCCGAGGTTGCTAATCTTGTTGTTGACGAGGAACACCTGTCCGTTGCGGCTCATCTCGAAGTTGATGGCCTCCGCTATGATTTCGGGCGAGAACGTGTGTATCTCCGTCTGTATGGGGTAGCGGTTGGGCGGTGGGGTCTGTATGATGCTCAGGTCTCTCGCTCCCATGAGCGAGAACTGGAGGGTGCGAGGGATGGGGGTGGCTGTCATCGTCAGTGTGTCCACATTAATCTTCATCTGCCGGAGTTTCTCCTTCACCGCCACTCCGAACTTCTGCTCCTCGTCGATGATAAGCAGTCCGAGGTCCTTGAACTTCACCTCCTTGCCAATCAGTTTGTGAGTGCCTATGATGATGTCTACCTTCCCGTCCTTCAAATCCTGCAGCACTCCCTTGGAGGCCTTGCTGTCGCGCGCCCGACTGAGGTACTCGATTCTCACAGGGAAGTCCTTCAGACGGTTGGAGAACGTGTTGTAGTGCTGGTAAGCCAGTACGGTGGTAGGCACGAGTACCGCCACCTGCTTACCGTCAGTAGCCGCCTTGAAGGCAGCCCTTATAGCCACCTCCGTCTTTCCGAAGCCCACGTCACCGCACACCAGCCTGTCCATCGGCTGTGGCTTCTCCATGTCAGCCTTCACGTCCTGTGTCGCCTTGATCTGGTCGGGCGTGTCCTCATACACGAAGCTAGCCTCCAGTTCGTGTTGCATGTAACTGTCGTGGCTGAAGGCGAAGCCCTTCTCTTTCTGCCGTTGTGAGTAGAGGCGTATGAGGTCGCGCGCTATGTCCTTTACTTTTGTCTTGACCCTCTCCTTCATCCTGTCCCACGCCCCTGTTCCGATACGGCTCAACTTGGGCGGAGCGCCTTCCTTGCCCTTGTACTTGGCTACCTTGCCGAGGGAGTGGATGGACACGTACACTATGTCGTCGTTCTGGTAGATGAGTTTTATCATCTCCTGCATCTGTCCGTTGGAGGGCATACTCACGAGTCCCCCGAACTTGCCGATGCCGTGGTCGATGTGAACCACGTAGTCGCCTATCTCGAACTGCTGTATTTCCTTCAGCGTGAGAGCCACCTTGCCCTTGCGCGCCTTGTCGCTCTTGAGGTTGTACTTATGGTAGCGGTCGAATATCTGGTGGTCGGTGTAGAGGCACAGTTTTGCGCTGTCGAGGGAGAACCCCTCGTGTATGGCTTTGTTGACCGCACTGAAGGTGATGATTGCCTCTCCCTTGCGGTTGGCGTCGAAGATGCCTTCCAACCGCTGCGTCTGTTTCTCGCTGTCGGCAAAGACCATGATACTGTAGCCTTCACCTATGAGCCGTTCAAACTCGGCTGTCATCATCTCCATATTCTTGTGGAAGAGGGGCTGTGCGGTGGTGTCGAACGGAATGTGTATGCGTCCCTTCTCTATGGCGGTGTCAGCAAGTCTGCCCTTCGCCGCTGTTATCTTCCTCTTGTCTCTCGTGATACCCTCGAACTCCTCGCCAGAGGCGATGAAGGCGGTTTCGGGAACGGAGTCAGGGTTGTCCTGTCCGCTCCGGGTCTCAATCACAGCCTGTCTACTGAATCCGCTCTGCTTGGCCAACTCAATCTTGTCTGCCACGAACCGCAGGTCGTGTGCCACGATGACGGTGTCTTCCGGAAGGAAGGATATGAAATGGATGTATTGGTTGTTGTCCTGTTCCTTCAGGGCCGGCACGATGGATGCGGTGTCCATCCTGTCCACTGACAGTTGACTCTGGGTGTCGAACGTGCGTATACTGTCCACCTCGTCCCCGAAGAAGTCGATGCGGTAAGGCTCGTCGTTGCTGAACGAGAAGATGTCTACGATGCTTCCCCTGATGGCGAACTGTCCCGGTTCGTACACGTAGTCCGTGCATTGGAAACCGAGTTTCGTCAGTCTTGTCTCCAACTCGCTTATGTCCATCTCCTCGCCCTTGGATATGTTGATGGTGTCGGCTGACAGTTGCTGTCTGGATATGACCCGTTCCGCCAGTGCGTCGGGGTAGGTCACAATCATCCTGTTTCCCCCTCCGGGTGCGCAAACCGATGTCAGCACGTTCGTCCTCAACACTATGTTGGCGTCGTCCTTCTGGTTGTACTTTATGGCCCTTCTGTAGGATGAGGGAAAGAAAAGTATGTCCGTGTCGCCAAGCATCTGGGTGAGGTCGTGGTAGAAGTAGCCGGCCTCCTCCTCGTCGTCCATGATGAAGAGCAGTGGCGGCACTGTCTTTCCCTTGTCGCTTAGTGTCTTTACCGTTGAGGCGAACAACAAAGCGGCGGACGAACCGATGAGTCCGTCCACCACGATGTCTGATTTCTTGTTGATTAGAGAGTCTGCGAACCGTTTGCCGTTCTGGTCTTTCGCAAGCAGCCGCAATACGTTTTGTGTTTCCAACTTTGTCTACTTATGTCTGTTTGTCCTGATTATAGGGTAGTCCTGCCGGTGTGCTTACCGGTAGGGACACCTGCTGTCTACACGCAAGCGGTAGGTTGGTACGTGTGTGCGAAGAAACGGATGAAGTTGAGTGTCGCGCTACTGGCATGCAACCGTACATGACCTACCTGTCTGCCTGACGTGGCAATCGGGGTGAGTTGGGAACAATGTAGCTTTAAGTCTGAAGTAGAATGTTGCATAGGCGGTGAATTGTTTTGTTATTTATTTGGTCTTCACCTATCTAAACGCACGCCTTGTCTTTTTATTTTGCTGACAGCCCCATTTTATTCATTTATGCCGCTCATTCTTTTATTTTGACACTCACCGGGTTGCTCACGTCCTCTTTCCATCCGCTTACCGCCTTGAACCACTCGGCGGCACTGTGGTAGCCGTCCTTCTCCTTGTCGGCGCAGAAACTCACGTAGTAGTCGATGGCTGTCTGTTGTGGCGCCTGCAGTATCAGCAGATAGTTGAGTTCTGTCTCCTGTGCCTTGGCTACATACCGCTTAGGCACGTACACAGCCAGTCCCACCGTCTCTGGCGGAAACAACTCCTTCTTGCCCATCTCGGGATAGTCGCCTCCCCATGAGGCGGCAGTGCCGTCCGCATGGGCGAAGCCCTCCGGTGTCTGTCCCACTTTCTGCACTCCAGTGGTGAACGTCCGTGTGTCCAGTGGCCCACCGAACTCCACACGCACATGGCAGTCACGGTGTCCCGCGTACATTATATAATACTGTGTCATGTCGAGTCCGTCCCATCCGTAGTCCCATACCTTGACCACGGTACGCAGCGGACCGGCGGCAATCACTTTCTGTCCCCTTGTCTTCACAGGACCGATATTCACGGTGTTCTTGCCGTCCCATCCCTTGAACGACCCGCATCCGATACTGTTGCCGGCCCAAAGCACGTCGCATCCGTAGTCTTGTCCCGTCTGTTCTGGTGTCGTGTAGAAATGGGTGTCCGCCAGTTCCAGTCGTCTCAGCCTCTTTCCGTAGATGTCGATATTCTGCCTGTGGTCGAAGTAGACGCGGTAGGCTGTAATCTCACTCTCGAACGCCGCCCCGTGGTGGTAGAGGTCACTGTACAGGTAACTGTCACCCGGCGCTTCGATGGACGTGATGAACGGATGCTTGCCTTTCTTGTCGTCGAGTTGCATGTCCGCATACACCCGTGGTTCGAATGTCCTGTCATCTTCAGCCTCGTCAAGTCTGACGCTGTAGGTCCGACTTCCACCGGCTTCTATGTCCACGAGGAACACCAGTTCGTCGGCTTTGTTGTCACCGTCCATGTCGTCAAGCTGATAGGGTAGTGACTCTCCTCCGCAGCGGATGTCGGCTCCCTTGACAGTGAAGTCGAGGCGGATCAACTTGTCGAGTCTCACAACCACCGGCTCGTCCTTTTTGTGTATGTCGCTCCGGTTGTCCACCGACAAATCGAACTGTAGCGACCGGGCATTCAGTCCGGTCGCTACAAGTCCTGTCATTAGTAGTGTGTATGTACGTACTCCCATGAGCCTATGCTTCCACGTCCTTTTCGGATGAGTCCTCTTCCGCGGCTGTCTCTTTCTTCTTCGCGAGATACTCCGGCAGGTTGAGTCCGGCTTGGTCGAACAGCTCGTTGAGTGGCGGGATGCTTTTCATCAGTCCCGACAGGAATCCGGCCGTACTGCCTTTGCCGTCCTTGCCGGTTCCACTGTCCCATACAGTCACATGGTCGATGTTGATGCCCTTGATCGCGTCCACCTGGGTCTTCACCAGTTCAGGCAGTTTCTCGATGAGCAGCAGCTGGTATGCCTTGTCGGCGTCGCCTCCCGCGGCCTGCACCATCTTGTCGTAACCTGCGGCTTGTTTGGTGAGTACCTCGTAGTAACCATTTGCCTCAGCCTCCATCTTGGCGAAGATGGCGTCAGCCTCACCTTTGGCGCTGACACGTATCTTCTCAGCTTCAGCCTCAGCCTCGATGATACGGCGTTTCTTCTCTATCTCCTGCTGCACGATGATGTTGGCGGTTTGGGTAGACCGTTCACGTTCCGCGCGTGACTCTTCCGCCTCACGCTCTGCGGCGTACGCTTCCTGCAACGCTTTCGCCTCTGCCACCTTCTCCGCGGCGTTGGCCTTGCGCTGTGCCTCCGCTTCCGCCTGACGGCGGGCCGACTCTGAGTTGGCAATCTCTATCTTGGCGGCGTTCTCGCCCTGCACCGCGTCGGCGTTGGCGGCACTGGTACGTATACGTGTCTCTTTCTGCGCTTCCGCCTTTCCTATCTCTCCAAGCTTGTCCTGTTCCGCGACCCTAACCTTGGCCTCGTTGATTGCCTTGGCTGCCGCCTCGCGTCCGAGAGCCTCGATGTAGCCCGACTCGTCCTTGATGTCGGTCACGTTGACGTTGATGAGCCTCAGTCCTATCTTCTTGAGTTCCACTTCCACGTTCGCGCTTATCGCTTCAAGAAACTTGTCACGGTCGTTGTTGAGTTCCTCTATGCTCATGGTGGCGATGACCAGACGTAACTGTCCGAAGAGTATGTCCCGCGCCAGTTCCTGAATCTGTCCTGGGGTGAGTCCGAGCAGTCGCTCGGCTGCCGCCGTCATGTATTCGGGGTCGGTGGATATTCCGACTGTGAAGCGGCTCGGCACGTCGACACGTATGTTCTGTCGGCTGAGCGCGTTGGTCAGGTTGGCGTCGATACTGATTGGAGTCAGACTGAGGTAGGCGTAGTCCTGTATGATGGGCCACACGAATGTGCCTCCTCCGTGAATACACTTGGCAGAACCCCGCTTGCCTGTGGTTCCGTAAACTACCAGAATCTTGTCTGACGGGCAGCGTCTGTATCTGTTGACTATCGCAATGAAGAACACCACTGCCACAATGATTGCAATGAAAATCATGTATACTTCCATCTGTGTGATTGATTATTGGTTATTGGTCTTGTTTTTGGTTTTTCTGTAAATGAGGACTTCATATGTCGCCTGTCACCCGGACTGTCTCTCCGTCGATGATTTCCGTAACCCTCACCTTATGTCCCGTCGGGATGAGTTCCGATCCGTCGGTCACCGCGTCGAACTCCTGTACCGCGCCGTTGATGCTCATCTGAATCTTGCCCTTGCCGTCTCCTGCGGCAGGTATACGGAGGTACACGTCGGCTGTGCGTCCCAACGTCATCTTGATGTTGAACGCCCCGTTGTGTTCAAGTTTGCGGGTCTGCCTGTAGATGAACACGAAGATTCCCACGAAGAGGAAACCCACAATAAGTGCCAGCAGGGTGAGCAGTATCCTACTGTCTATCGTGTCCCAGAAGCAGACACCTGTCCACCCGAAACCGATGAGGAAGCCCATGAGGTTTCTTATGGTGAAGAGGTTCATCCCACCGCCCAAATCCATGGTGCCGCCTCCGTCGAAGTCGGTGGCTGTGTCCACATGGTCGATGCCGATAAGTGTGAGCGCGGTCTGCAGTATGAAGATGAGGGATGCCACCACGGCGCATCCCCAGAATATCTGGAGCAGCATTGGCAGTGAATGGTAAAGGGTCAACAGGTCGGCCATATCCGCTACAGTTTGTTACATGATCTGCGCGTAGTACGCCTTGTTGATGACAGATACCGCATTGAGCGTGCGCGGGAAACCGATCCACGGCAATATGATGGTGCATACCGCAATCATCTCCTCCTTCGAGATGTTGTGGTTCTTGCATCCCTGTGCGTGTACATACAGACGGTCGTCGCACCCGCCCATGGCTGCCAACAGACAGAAGGCGATGAGCTCGCGGTGCTGAGGGTCGATGCCGGTACGGGTATAGAACCGTCCGAAGCAGTACTCCGCCATGAAGTTGGTCAGGTGTTCCTGTCCTTTCGGGGCGGAGGCGATGAGACTGTCCACCGAACCCTTGCCGAAGGTCTCGTCGAGCAGTTGCTTGCCTTTCTCCAGAGCCTCCTCGTCGTTGGCGACAGTGTTCTGGGGATCGAGCGGAAGACGTATGCCGTTGTTCTCGAAGATGTCGTTCATCAGCAGGTTGTAATCGACCAACTGGGCGGCGCCTACATAAGGGTAAGCCATATACACGATCTCACGTATCTCACGCGGCTTGACACCCATGTTGAGACAGGCGTCCACGAACTGCTTGAACTCGTTGATGGCATTGCATCCGATCATGGTCGCCAACAGGCACATGACACGTGTCTTCTCCAGGACGATGCCGTCGGTATTCTCCAGTGTCTTGTCGAACGCGAAATTGTCCACTATCTCCGACAGTTCGGGGTCAGTGTGTATGTTGTTGATCTTGGATCTGCTTGAGGAAAACAACTTGCGCATTTCCTCATGAGCGCGCTTGGTAATTTTTATCCCTTTCATCTCAGTGGTGTTTTCTGTTACTTTGCAAAGATAATGATTATTTGGTCTCCGATACACTTTGACCTGTGTTTTTTTCGAAAAAACACTGATTATGGTTGGATAGTACGTTGTTTTACCATATATTTGCGTTGAAATTAGTGTTCTCACGTAATATTCATGAAAAAATATCCACTTCAACTATTGTGTGCGGCGGCTGCGATGCTGCTCACTCAGAGCGTCTACGGACAGGGCAGGGTAGACACCGACCCTGATGTGCATGACCCGGTCATGGCACAGTGCGACGGCAAGTATTACATCTATTCCACAGGTCAGGGCATCGGGTGCATGGTGTCCGGCGACATGATGACATGGCGGCGTATGCCACCTGTCATGAGGGAGGCGCCGCAGTGGGCTGTCGATTCCGTTCCGGGATACAGAGGCCACACATGGGCGCCCGACATCCAGTACCATGACGGTACATGGTATTTGTATTATAGTTGCTCCACGTTCGGCAAGAACGGGTCGGCTATTGGACTGATGACAAACAGGACCCTTAATCCGGAATCGCCCGACTACGGGTGGACTGACCAGGGGGTGGTGGTACGGAGCGTGGGGAACAAGACCAACTGGAACGCCATTGACCCCAACATGATTGTAGACGAAAAGGGACGGCCGTGGCTCTCGTGGGGTTCGTTTTGGGACGGCATACAACTGGTAAGGCTCGGCAAGGACTTCAAGACTCCAGTGGGGAAACCGAAGACCATCGCAAGGAGGTATCTGCGCAACAACATGAAACAACTGGTGTCGAAGGAGGATATGGAACGTGCCGGTCAGGCTCCCGATGCCGGCGCCAACGCCATCGAAGCACCTTTTATAATAAAGGAGGGGAAGTACTATTACCTGTTTGTGTCGTGGGACTATTGCTGCAAGGGCGCTGACAGCAACTACAAGGTGGCTGTGGGACGGTCGAAGAAAATAAGCGGGCCTTATCTCGACAGCAAGGGCAAGGACATGGCGGCTGGTGGCGGAGACATCGTGGCGGAGAGAGACAGTGACTTCTATGGTATCGGACACACATCAGCCTATAAGTTTGGCGGACAGTGGTATTTCATGGCGCACGGCTATTCAAGGGCAGCCGGCGGCGCGTCCAAACTGGTGATAAAGAAGATGCATTTCAACGATGAGGGTTGGCCTGTGCTTGACGGGAGGGTGAAGCGTGACGCACTGGCGGGACTGTCGGTCAATGTGATAGGTGACAGTTATGTGGCAAACCACAGGGCAGCAAAGGAGGAGACATGGCACGCCAAGGTGGCAAAGGCACATGGGATGACCTACAGGAATTATGGACGCAACGGGTCTTGCATCGCCTTCGACCGATCCAAGGAAGGGTTCGGCAAGTCTCTCTCGCAGAGGTACGGTGACATGGACAACGATGCCGACATAGTGCTGATTATAGCGGGACATAATGACGCGGGACTGGCTGGAACCTGTGCCGACTCCTTGCAGACTGTACGCGACAGTCTGGACCATCTCCTCACAAACATTGAGAGGAAATTCCCTGACGCGCAGATAGGATATGTCACACCGTGGTTCATCGACAGTCCCGGATTCAAGGAGGTGATGGGAATAATCCGTGATGTGTGCCGCAGACATGACGTGCCGGTACTGGACAACTATAACGACCGGTGTGTCATTAAGGTAGGAGACCCCGATTTCAGGAAGAAGTATTTCCAGGGGGCTAACGACACCGCGCATCTGAACGCCGCCGGACATGATTTGTTCCGTCCCACAGGTGAGGCGTTCGTCAGTCGACTGGCGTTGCGTCTGCTCCAGAAAAGGAGGGCGGAAAGGTGATACATGTTTCGCTTTTTGACAGGTTATATATGTAATGCGGTAAACAATCGGAGTGAAACTTATGCAATAAGGTAAGTGCCGACGAAATTTTTTAGTAAATGTGTTGGCACTTACAGTATATTATCGTAATTTTGCAGACTGATTAGTTAAAGCGAAAGGCAAAAACGACATGAAAAATAAATTACGTAGTGCGGTTTGTACAGAAGGCCGCCGTATGGCTGGCGCACGCGCTTTGTGGGTGGCCAACGGAATGAAAAGGGAACAGTTCGGCAAACCGATTATAGCCATTGTGAATTCATTCACCCAGTTCGTGCCGGGTCATACACACCTGCACGAGGCTGGACAGATAGTAAAGGCTGAGATAGAGAAACTGGGCTGTTATGCGGCTGAGTTCAACACGATTGCAATAGACGACGGTATCGCGATGGGTCACGACGGTATGTTGTACTCACTGCCAAGCCGTGACATAATAGCCGATTCGGTGGAATACATGGTGAACGCTCACAAGGCGGACGCGATGATATGTATCTCCAACTGTGACAAGATAACTCCGGGAATGTTGATGGCGGCAATGCGGCTGAACATCCCGGCAGTCTTCGTGTCCGGTGGCCCGATGGAGGCCGGAAAGTACAAGGGTGAGAACCTCGACCTTATCACAGCCATGGTGAAGGGTGCGGACACTACTGTCAGCGACTCCGAACTGGCTGAGGTGGAGGACAGGGCTTGTCCCGGTTGCGGTTGCTGCTCAGGAATGTTCACCGCCAATTCGATGAACAACCTGACAGAGGCCATCGGTCTCTCGCTTCCCGGAAACGGAACGATTCTGGCTACACACGTGAACCGTGTGGAACTGATGAAGGCGGCTGCCCGACAGATAGTAAAGAACGCCTTCGCCTATTACGGGGACGGTGACGACAGTGTGCTGCCACGCAGCATAGCCACCCGTAAGGCGTTCCTCAACGCCATGACCCTCGACATCGCCATGGGAGCGTCAACCAATACCGTGCTGCACTTGTTGGCAGTGGCGCAGGAGGCAGAGGTGGACTTCACCATGGCTGACATCGACCGTCTCTCACGCAAGACTCCGTTCCTTTGTAAACTGGCGCCGAACTCACAGAAGTACAGTGTGCAGGAGTGTGGACGCGCCGGTGGAATGCTCAACCTGCTGGGTGAACTTGCTAAGGGCGGACTGATTGACACTTCTGTGAAGCGTGTCAACGGATCCACACTGGCTGAGGACATAGAGAAATACAGTATACTGAAGGCGGATGTTGATCCGGAGGCAAAGCGGATTTACTCTTCAGCGCCTGCCGGTGTGTTCTGCAATAAACTGGGAGTACAGAACACAGTCTACGAGACACTCGATACCGACCGCGCCGGCGGTTGTATACGTGATATTGAACATGCCTACACCAAGGACGGAGGTATGGCCATCCTGTTTGGCAACATCGCACAGGACGGTTGCGTGGTCAAGACAGCGGGAGTGGACGAGAGTCTGTGGAAGTTCTCCGGTCTGGCTGTGGTGTTCGATTCACAGGAGGACGCTTGCGAGGGCATCCTTGGCGGTAAGGTGAAGTCGGGTGATGTGGTGGTGATAACCCACGAGGGTCCGAAGGGTGGACCGGGTATGCAGGAGATGCTTTATCCCACATCCTACATCAAGTCCATGCACCTCGGTAAGGAGTGCGCGCTCATCACCGACGGACGCTTCTCCGGTGGAACAAGCGGCTTGAGTATCGGACACATCAGTCCTGAGGCTGCCAGTGGTGGCAATATAGGCAAGATTGTGGACGGAGACATAATAGAGATAGACATACCGAACCGTTCAATCAACGTGAGGTTGAGCGATGAGGAGTTGGCGGCGCGTCCGCAGCAGCCGTTGAGACGGAACAGGAATGTAAGTAAGTCCCTCCGTGCCTATGCCCAGAGTGTGAGCAGCGCGGACAAGGGAGGAGTAAGAATAATTGATTAAGAAGACTACAGTCCGGCGGCGAGACTGCCGGGGTAGACAATAAGTGTTATTTGATAATGGAAAGGATTACAGGTGCTGAGGCTTTGATGAAGTCATTGCTCAATGAGGGTGTGGACACGCTGTTCGGTTATCCCGGCGGATCCATAATGCCCGTCTACGACGCACTTTATGATTATACCGACAGACTGCACCACATACTGGTGCGTCACGAACAGGGTGCCGCTCATGCAGCGCAGGGTTATGCGCGTGTGTCCGGTAAGGTTGGATGCGCCATAGTGACCAGTGGACCCGGCGCCACCAATACAATCACCGGCATTGCCGACGCGATGATTGACTCCACTCCGATAGTGGTGATTTGCGGACAAGTGGGTGCCTCCATGTTGGGTACAGACGCGTTTCAGGAGGTGGACGTGGTGAATGTGACCAACCCTATCGCCAAGTGGAGTTACCAGATTCGCCGTGCCGAGGACATCGCCTGGGCGGTGAGCCGCGCGTTCTATATCGCCCGCAGCGGACGACCGGGACCGGTGGTACTCGACTTCGCCAAGAACGCACAGACAGCTATGGTGGACTATGAGCCGCACAAGGATCATTTCATACGCAGTTACCAGCCGGTGCCGACGATGGACAACGATGCCATAGAACAGGCGGCGTACCTCATCAACCATTCCGACAAGCCACTGCTGCTCGCGGGACAGGGAGTGGAACTGGGCAACGCTCATGCGGAACTCCTTGACCTTATAGAGAAAGCGGACATACCTGTCGGTTGCACTCTCCTCGGACTGTCCGACCTTCCGTCGAACCATCCGTTGAATGTGGGAATGTTGGGTATGCACGGTAATCTCGGTCCGAACGTCAAGACCAACGAGTGTGACCTTCTCATTGCTGTCGGTATGCGTTTCGACGACCGTATAACAGGCAACATCAACACTTATGCCAAGCAGGCGAAGATAATCCATTTCGATATAGACCCAAGTGAGATTGACAAGAACGTGAAGACCACTCTGGCTGTGTTGGGCGACTGTAAATGCACACTGGCTGAGGTGACCAAGAGGGTTCACAAGACCAAGCATACGGAATGGATTGAGTCGTTCAAGCCTTATGCGGAGAAAGAATACGAGAAGGTCATCAGTAAGGCGGTTTATCCGACCGAAGGCCCGCTCCGTATGGCTGAGGTCATACATAAGGTGAGTGAGGCTACCAAGAACGAGGGTGTCCTCGTGACCGACGTGGGACAGAACCAGATGTTCGGATGCAGGTACTTCAAGTTTACCAAACCGCACAGCGTCGTCACTTCGGGCGGTTGCGGCACTATGGGATTCGGACTTCCCGCAGCTATAGGATCGACATTCGGCGCGCCCGACCGTACGGTGTGCCTGTTCGTGGGCGACGGCGGTCTGCAGATGACCATTCAGGAACTCGGAACCATCATGGAGCAGCATGCGCCGGTCAAGATTATCCTGTTGAACAACAATTACCTCGGTAATGTGCGTCAGTGGCAGGCCATGTTCTTCAACCACCGCTATTCGTTCACTCCGATGATGAACCCGGACTACGAACTCATTGCCAAGGCATACGGCATACCGGCTGAGACGGTGGTCGACAGGGAACATATCGACAGTGCGATAGAGAAGATGTTGGCTACAGACGGCCCTTACCTCCTGCAGTGCGCTGTCCTGGAAGAGGACAACGTACTTCCGATGACACCTCCGGGAGCCAATGTCAACGAGATGATACTTGAACTATAAGTTAAACCCCTCAATAATCCATATAACAAACAGTCAATGGTCATGGAAAGTAATGATTGTAATGTTTGCGGTAAATGCAAGAACATAGAAGAAAAGGACTTGACACAGTGTGACAGACTGTACACCATCCTCATATACTCGGAGAACACACCGGGACTGCTGTCACAGATATCCGCCATCTTCACACGCCGGCAGATAAATATCGAGACAATAAACGTGTGTGCCTCCAGCACCAAGGGTGTGCATAAGTTTACTGTCACCTGCTATTGTTCAGATCGTATGGCACGCCAACTGACCAAACAGATGGAGAAGCGGGTGGATGTGCTGCAGGCGAACTACTATACGGATGATGAGATATTCATCATCGAGACTTCACTCCTGAAGATTTCGACCCCGGTGATGTTGGAGAACGAGGACGTGTCGAAGACCATACGTCTGCACAACGCCCATATCGTGGAGGTGAACCCAGTGTATGCCACAGCGGAGAAGACAGGTGTGACAAAGGAAATACTCTCGCTCTACAACGCGCTGAACGAACAGGGTGCGGTGCTGCAGTTCGTCCGTTCGGGCAGGATATGTATCACCAAGAGTACAGAGGAACGGCTCGACGCTTATCTGGCGTTGCGTGAGGAGATGAGAAACAAAGAGTAATCATATAATCAACTATAGATAAAAGAAAGGATTTTATTATGGCAAAAATGAATTTTGGCGGTGTCATTGAAGAAGTGATGACCCGTGAGGAGTTTCCACTTGAGAAAGCTCGTGAGATATTGAAGAACGAGACCATCGCTGTACTCGGTTACGGAGTGCAGGGTCCCGGTCAGTCATGCAACCTTCGTGACAACGGTTTCAATGTAATCGTGGGCCAGCGTCAGGGCAAGACTTTCGAGAAGGCAAAGGCTGACGGATGGGTTCCGGGCGAGACCCTGTTCTCTATCGAGGAGGCAGCTGAGAAAGGTACAATCATCATGTGTCTGCTTTCAGACGCGGCTGTAATCTCTGTATGGCCTACTGTAAAGAAGTACCTCACTCCGGGCAAGGCCCTTTATTTCTCTCACGGTTTCGCCATCACATGGAGCGACCGTACAGGCTGTGTTCCTCCAAAGGATGTTGACGTGATCATGGTAGCTCCAAAGGGATCTGGTACTTCACTCCGTTCCATGTTCCTCGAAGGACGCGGAATCAACTCATCATACGCTGTATACCAGGACGCAAGCGGTCACGCTCTCGACCGCACTCTCGCTCTGGGTATCGGTATCGGTTCCGGTTACCTCTTCGAGACTACATTCCAGCGTGAGGCCACATCAGACCTTACAGGTGAGCGCGGTTCTCTTATGGGCGCTATTCAGGGACTCCTCTCAGCACAGTATGAGACTCTCCGTGAGAACGGACACACTCCATCTGAGGCATTCAACGAGACAGTTGAGGAACTTACCCAGTCTCTTATGCCGCTGTTCGCAGCAAAGGGAATGGACTGGATGTACGCTAACTGCTCTACTACAGCACAGCGTGGCGCACTCGACTGGGCTCCGCGTTTCCACGACGCCATCAAGCCGGTTATGCAGCAGCTCTATGATTCTGTAAAATCAGGTAATGAGGCTCAGATTTCCATCGACTCCAACTCAAAGCCGGACTACCGTGCGGGATTGGAGAAGGAACTTGCCGCTATGCACGACTCTGAGATGTGGCGCACAGCTGAGGTTGTACGTCAGCTCCGTCCTGAGAACAACTGATAACGTTCTTCTATATATAAAAAGGTGTATCCGCCAAAGCGGATACACCTTTTTTTTGATGCCTACTGGTTTCATCCTTGAATGGACGGACGGTCGTGACGACCGTTCCGTTCACTCATGCCTTATAGCCTCAATCGGGTCCATGTTGGCCGCTTTGTTCGCAGGGATATAACCGAACAGCACTCCAATGACTACACATACTCCGAACGACAGGAATATGGACCATGAAGGCACACTGCTTGGCATTCCGAAAAGTGGGAGTACCCATTCGGATGCACCCACACCGAGCAGGACACCGAAGACACCTCCAGTGACACTGATGATGATGGACTCGATGAGGAACTGCACGCTTATCACGAAGCCAGTAGCTCCGACAGCCATACGCAGTCCTATCTCCTTGGTGCGCTCGGTGACAGACACCAACATGATGTTCATGATACCGATGCCGGCGATGAGGAGCGAGAAGCCTGCGGCGATACCGAGGATGAGGGTCACAGTGTCCATAGTGCTGGACATGGTTTCCATCATCTCTGCCTGTGACCGTATGGTGAAGTCATCATCGTCACCGTCTTTAATCTTATGGTTGCGGCGGAGAATCTGTGTCAGTTCCTCTATCGCGTTGTCCGACAGTTCCTCAGTGATGGCAGAGCAGACGATAGAGGAGAAGTAGGTCTGGGCGGCTATACGCTTCATCACGCAGGTGTAGGGCGCGATGATTACATTGTCCTGGTCCATACCCCAGTTGTTGTAGCCCTTCGACTTCAGTACGCCCACTATCTTCATGGGGATGGACTTGAACCGAATGTTCTTGCCTATCACGTCAGCTCCCTCACCGAACAGCTCGTCCACGATGGTCTTGCCCACCACGCACACCTTCGCCGATTTCTTTATGTCCTCCTCGGTGAAGCAGTCGCCCTGTTCAATCACCCATTGCTTGATGTCAAGGTACTCGGGAGTCTCACCGTAAATGGTAGTCTGGGTGTTGCTGTTGCCGTATACCACCTGGCCGCTCGCGGTCACTTCCGGTGACACGTTGGTCACATACTTCTTCTCAGCCATGATAGCCTCGTAATCCGCCATCTTGAGGGTCTGCATCTCCGATGGGTCAAGACGTACTCCTCCACGACGCTCCGCTCCGGGACGCACGGTCAGCAGGTTGGTTCCCATGGTCGAGAGTTCCTTTCTGATACTTTCCTTGGAACCCTGTCCGATACTCATCATGGCTATGACGGCAGCCACACCGATGATGATGCCGAGCATACTGAGGAAAGACCTCATCTTGTTGCTTGCCACTGCCTTCAGTGACACTTTTATCAAATTCAGAACGTTCATAGTCAGTCGTCTTGTGGTTTAGGCAGTGAGGCGAGTGTCTCAGCTGCTGATTTGATGTTGGTGTTGACGGTATCCTCACGTATCTTGCCGTCCCGCAGGTTGATGTTGCGTGACGCATACTCCGCAATCTCCGGGTTGTGTGTCACGAAGATAATCGTGTGGCCTTGCTTGTAGAGTTGTTGGAAAAGCACCAGCATCTCGAACGAGGTGCGCGTGTCCAGGTTTCCCGTAGCCTCGTCCGCCAACAGTACGGCAGGGTCGTTGACCAAGGCGCGCGCGATGGCCACCCTCTGCATCTGTCCACCCGACATCTGGTTGGACTTATGGTAAAGGCGGTCGCCCAGTCCCACTGCCTCCAGTGCCTTGACTGCGGCCTCTCGCCTTTGCTTGGCACTGAACTTATTGTTGTACATAAGCGGCAGTTCCACGTTCTCCACCGCAGAGGTGTTGGGCAGGAGGTTGTAGTTCTGGAATATGAACCCGATTTTCTTGTTGCGCAGGTGCGCCCGCTGGTTCTTCGACATCTTCCGCACTGGAACTCCGTCGAGGAAGTACTCGCCGGAGGTCGGAGTGTCAAGACATCCCAGTTGGTTGAGCAAGGTGGACTTGCCCGATCCTGATGTGCCTTGGATGGTAACGAACTCGCCTTCGTATATCTTGAACGATATGCCGCGCAGGGCTTTCACGGTCTCGTTGCCGACCTGAAAGTGGCGTTTTACGTTTTGGAGTTCTATTACTACCTTATCTTTGTTCACTTCCATCGCCATTACTTTTTACCGCCGTTTGAACCGTTGCCGGACTTCTGGTTTTTGTTGTTGTTCCTTGGTCCCGGCATGAACGGGTTGCTTGCCGTTGTCTCCTCTTCCTTCACCTCGTTGAGTTCGAACTCAGTGATGACCTCAGTCCCTTCCTTGAGACCTGACTTTATCTCAGTGTATGTGCCGTTGGTGTTGCCAATCTCCACAGCTATGGCCTTGAAGGTGTTGCCCTCGCGCACCCATACCTTGTTCTCTCCATCGCAGTCCACCACCTTCTCGTCGTCCTTCAACAACAGTTCGTTCGGTGTGAAGCGGAGTGCCTTTGACGGTACTGACAGCACGTCGTGCAGTTCCATCACATAAATGGTAACATTGGCGGTCAGGCCCGGCTTCAGTTTAAGGTCGTCGTTGCGTGCGGAGATGACCACCTCGTATGTCACTACATTGCTCTCTGTTGTGGCATTCTGGCGCACCTGTGTCACTCTTCCCTCGAACACGTCCTCCGGGTATGCGTCAACAGTGAAACTGACCCTCTGTCCTTCCTGCACACCGCCTATGTCAGCCTCGTCGATGTCGGCGATGACACGCATGTCGGTGAGGTCCTGTGCGATGATGAAGAGGGTAGGGGTGGTCATCGCTGAGGCCACGGTCTGTCCCTCTTCCACCTCACGTGAGAGTACCACTCCGTCAATCGGTGACGTGATGGTGGCGTAGCCGAGGTTGGTCTGCGCCTTCTGCACGTTCTGTTGCTGCACTGCCACCTGCTGCAGGGCCTGTTCGTACGAGAGGCGCGCGTTCTCATAGTCGTTCGCGCTTACCAGTCCTTTGTTGTACAGGGTCTTGTAGCGGTTGTAGTTGGCTGTCTGGTAGTTGAGGTTGCTCTGGTAGTTCGCCAGATTGCTCTTGGCAGAAGCCAGTTCACTTGTCAGGTTGGTCTTGTCAAGCTCCGCGATGATGTCGCCCTTGTGTACCACACTGTTGTAGTCCACGTATATCTTGTCGATGATACCGGACACCTGTGTTCCCACCTCCACTTGTGTCACCGGCTCGATGGAACCTGTGGCTGTGATGCTGGTGGACAGGTCTTGCTTTGACACGGCTTCAGTCTTGTACGTCACGTCCGCGCTCTCTGAGCAGGCGATGAAGGTCATTGTTATCAGTGTAAGCGTTGCGCCTAACTTAAAAATACTCTTGTTCATATTTCGTTTCTTTGTTTTTGTGTTACAGTTTGATGTTGTTGCCTCTGTAGAATTCCAACATCGCTATGTTGTACAGCGTGTTGTATTTGGACTGCAGCAGCTGTTGCTCTGCCTGCAGCAGGTTGTTCTTTCCTGTGGTCAGTTCCACCACGTTCTTCAGTCCAAGACGGAACTGCTCGCTCACAAGGTCGTAGCTCTCCTGCATACTCTCCACATTGGACTTGGCGTAGATGTACTGCTGCTGCGATGTGGTGGCGTTCAACCAGAAGTTCTCTATGTTGCTGTACAGGGTCTTCTCCGCGTCCTTCAACTGCAGGTTGCTGTTGGCGTACGCCAGTTTGGCTTTCCTGATACTGGTCAGGTTGGACTTCTGGTCGAAGATGGGGACTGACACTGATATGCCGAGCGAGTTGCTCATGTTGGTCTTTATCTGCTTGAAGAATGTTGTCTCGATGCCACTGGAGTTGTTCGTGCCGACGCTGGCGTTGAGACTGATGGTGGGCAGGTAGCCGGCTTTGGCGATGTCCACCGCCAGTGCGCTCGACTCGATGTTCAGTCGGCTGCTGGCAATCTCAGGTCTGAGTGTCAGGGCGGTGTTGTACACGTCCACCCGGTCGGGTATGGTGGTCAGCACCTCCTTGTCGGTCACGTTGGCAGTAGCCACATTGAAGTCCTCCGGCCCCACAATCTCCAGCAGTTGCTTGAGTTGCAGTTTGTAGTTCTCCAACTGCGACTGCGAGTTCACCACATTATACATGTCCTGTGACACCTGCGCCTCCAGTTGGGCGAGGTCCACTTTGGCGAGACTTCCCACTTCCACCATCTCCTTGGCGCGGTCACGTTGCAGTTCCGACCCCTTCAGCAGTTCCTTGTTCACCGCCACCGCCTCAGTCTGGTACAGAATCTGCACGTACAGTTGTGTTATCTGCTCCTGTATGGAGTTCTCGTTCTTCTTCACGTCCAGTTCCGACATGTCGCGGGTCATCTCGTTCTTTTTGATGTTCTTGGTGTTGCGCCCTCCGTTCCAGAGAGTCATACTTGCGTTGAGTCCGTAACTGCCGTTGTAACTGGTCGTGTTGCGGGTCGTGGTCATCGTTCCGTTGGAGAGGTTCACGGTAGACTCACTGAACGGTCGCCATGACCCGTTCTGGTTGGTGCTGAACGAGAGCGAGGGAAACAGGGACGCTTTCGATTGGGTCACGTCAAGTTGGTTCTGCGCTGTGGTGATTCTGCTTTGGTTTATCTGAATGTTGTTGTCCAAAGCATAACTGATACAATCCTGCAGGGTCCATGTTTTCTGTGCGAACGCACAGGCACTTGCCATGCAGCCCCCGAGGAAGATTAAGAATGTTTTTTTCATATTGAGTTGTACAATGTGTTTGTCTTTTCTGATTGAACCGTCATGCCGCCATAAAAGGCGTACAGACTCTTCTGTGACACACTACGGCCACTTGCGTTTAATCGCCGAATGTGGAATACTCGAATTATTAACAGTAGCTTGCTTGCTGTGTTTATGTTTGAAAAAATTGTTCGTGTCTTGTTTAACATAAAAAGGAAAGCAGTCAGCCTGTAAGCCGGGTTCTGTAGCCGGTCTTGCGACCTGCCGTCTGTCATTTATCTTGGTCGGACGTCGCCGTACGACTCAACCTTGCGGTTCGCGTTCTACCCTGTAGCTCGGGCGGGCAACCCTCAAGCGCTACTATACATGAACTTGCAGCATCCAAGACGCACAGCCGGTGATGTCTCCATACCGCTGGTGGGCTCTTGCCCCACCTTCTCACCCTTACCCTTGCGGGCGGTTGTTTTCTTCTGCGTTACTCAACCCTCGCGGATTGCTTCTACATTAGGAAGTGGAATGCCCTGCGCTGCCCGGACTTTCCTCTGCCGGTCCCGTGTGGAACAGGCAGCGACAGACCGTCCGACTGCTTTCTGCTTGCAAAGTTAAGGAAATAAATGTAGGCGCACAAGTCTCAGTCCGCAAAAACTTGTGGCTTGTGGCGGTAAGTCAGGAGATTGACTCCGAAAAATTAAGTTTTTATTCGTTTGGAGATACGAATCGGTCTACTTCACGAGTATTTCCCCGGATAACGGAGACAGATGCACAGGACTACAGCCACTCCCAGTGCCATGGGATAGTAGATGTGCTGTAGGATGTCCACAGGTGTGATTCTGCCGGCGTTCACCGCCTCGTTGGCAAGTCCTGTGGCAATCAGAATCTGCGCCCCGTAGGGCAGCAGTCCTTGGGTGAAGCACGACATGGTGTCGAGTATGCTTGCCGTTTTCCTGTTGTCTATCCCGAAGCGTGTGGATATCTCGTGTGCTATGTCGCCTGTGGTCAGTATCGCCACAGTGTTGTTGGCGGTACATATGTTCACGAGGCACACCAGTGCCGCGATGCAGTACTCCGCTCCACGCTTGCCGTTGATTCCGGCTGTGAGTTTCGAGATGATGAAGTCGATACCGCCGTTGTGCTGTATCATGGCAAGCATTCCTCCTGCGAGCAGGGTCATGATAATCAGTTCGCTCATGCCCATCATGCCGTCAGCCATACTGCCGAGCCATCCGAACAGGTCGTACTGTCCCTCCGCCATACCGATGACGCCGGAGAGGATGATGCCGAGGACAAGCACCAGCAACACGTTCATGCCGCACACTGCCGTCACTATCACTGCGATGTAGGGTATCACCTTCAGGAGGTCAATCTCGCCGATATGCGCCGGCGCCGACAACCCCTGTCCCATCACTCCGTAAGCCACCAGTATCACCAGGGCTACCGGAATGACGATGCCGGAGTTGACCTTGAACTTCTCGTTCATCTTGCACCGCTGTGTCTGCGTAGCCACTATGGTGGTGTCACTGATGAAGGACAGGTTGTCGCCGAAGAAGGCTCCGCCCACGATGATGCCCACCACGAACGGCACATCGATGGCCGCCTGGTCGGCTATGCCCACAGCCACTGGTGTCAGTGCCGCTATAGTGCCGACGGACGTGCCTATGGACAGTGATATGAAACAGGCGGCAAGGAAGATGCCGGCCAGTATGAGGGAGTGGGGCAGTAGGGTGAGGGTCAGGTTCACTGTAGCGTCCACCGCTCCCATGCTCTTGGCTGACGCCGCAAACGCCCCCGCCAGGATGAATATCCATATCATCAGCATCATGTTCTTGCTCCCGGCACTTTTTGAGAACACCTCCACACGGTCGCTTACCGGTCCTTTGGTTATCGCCACGGCATAGATGGAGGAAATGAGGAACGCCACGGTTATCGGCACTTTATAGAAATCGCCCACAATGACGCTCGTCACCAGGTAAAGGCACAGGAACAGCATCAGTGGGGACAAGGCCAACAGTCCTTTGGCGGTGGATGTCTGTATTGTGTTGTTCGGTTCGTTTTGCATACGGTCTATCGGTTGTGTCTGTGATTCAACGTGCAAATTTACGTATAATTGCCTTAGTATGCACTCGTTTGTGCGCTTTTTTGAAGACTTTGGATTCCTGGTGGGTTAAATAATGGTTAAATAGCGGAAGTCCATACATGGATACGTGCCTTAATGCATACCTTTGCACACATTATTAATATAATATGGAACAGAAACGTCATTACACAGGTCTGACAGATGCAGAGGTGTCAGAGAGTAGAAAACGAAACGGAGTGAATATACTTACACCGCCGGAGAAGGAACCCCTATGGAAACAGTTCATGCGGAAGTTCTCCGACCCGCTTATCATCATCTTGCTTATCGCCGGTTTCCTGTCAGTGGGAATTGCCGTGTATGAATACAGTTGTCTTGGTGCGGGTTGGGAGACATTCTTTGAACCGATTGGCATCTTTGTGGCGATATTCCTCGCTACGGGCATAGCCTTCATGTTTGAGCTCAAGGCTGACAAGGAGTTCGCCATACTCAATCAGGTGAACGACGACGAGCCTGTGGAGGTGATACGCGGCGGAGGCGCCACGACAGTGCCTAAGAAGGATATTGTAGTGGGCGACATCGTTCTGTTGACTACCGGGTCGGAGATACCTGCGGACGGAACGGTACTCGAGGCGGTGAGTCTGCAGGTGGACGAGTCGTCTCTCACCGGCGAGTCGGAGCCGCGCAGGAAGTCGGCGACCGACGACGGGTCGGAGAAGGACGCCACATATCCTGTCAATGTGGTGCTGCGTGGCACGAAGGTGATGGAAGGCCACGGTGTGTTCAGGGTTGACGTGGTTGGCGACAAGACGGAGAACGGTAAGGTGTTCGAGGCGGCGCGGATTGACGACAGTGTGCGCACCCCGTTGAATGACCAGCTCGAGGACTTGGCGCGACTCATAACCAAGATGAGCTACGTCTTCGCGGCGTTGATAATCGTGGGTAAGTTCATGGTTTATTTCAACTGGTCGCCTCTGGTCCTGACCCTGATTGTCCCGACGTTCCTGTTCTTCTATCTCGTGACGAGGAAATTCAAGGACTGGAAGTGGCAGGCCGTTACCTTGTCCATAGTCGCTTATTTTGCGGTACTGATGGGAATGGTGGCATATTTCTTCAACACCCTGACACCCGACCACCAGGTGGCTGACCTTGTAGCCTATACTCTCAAGACACTGATGATAGCTGTGACCCTACTGGTGGTGGCTGTACCTGAGGGTTTGCCTATGGCGGTCACGCTGAGTCTTGCCTACAGTATGCAGAGGATGCTGAAGACCAATAACCTCGTGCGCAAGATGCATGCCTGTGAGACTATGGGCGCTACTACCATCATATGTACCGACAAGACCGGTACTCTGACTCAGAACCAGATGCGTGTGCATGACACCCGGTTCTACGGTCTTCAGGGCAATGAACTGGACGGAAGTGACAAGGGTAAACTGTTGGAGGAGGGTATAGCCGTGAACTCCACAGCCTCGCTCGACCATTCCGACAGTAAGGCCACAAAGGTTATCGGTAACCCTACAGAGGGCGCGCTGTTGCTGTGGTTGGAGAAGAACGGGGTTGACTATGCCCGTCTTAGGGAGAATGTCACTGTTGTCGAGGAACTGCCGTTCTCCACTGAACGCAAGTACATGGCTACCGTAGTAAACTCGGCTTTGTTGAGTGGCAAGAAGATACTGTATGTCAAGGGCGCGCCGGAGATTGTGATGTCGCTGTGCCGTCAGATAGAGGGGGATGTCAACAAACCGGATATAGAGAAGCAGTTGCTGGAGTACCAGGGTCAGGCGATGCGCACACTCGGTTTCGCCTGTCAGGTTCTCGGGGAGAACGACCGTACCATAGTGGACGGCAAGGTCGTGGCGGACAACCTCACGTTCGGTGGTGTTGTGGCAATCAGCGACCCAGTGCGTGCGGATGTGCCGGCGGCGGTCAAGGCATGTATGGATGCCGGAATCAGTGTGAAGATTGTTACCGGTGACACTACCGGTACTGCCAAGGAGATAGGCAGACAGATTGGATTGTGGACGGACAAGGACACAGACCGTAATATAACTACAGGACCGGAGTTTGCGGAACTGACCGACGACCAGCTCGACCAGTGCGTGCTTGACTTGAAGATTATCGCCCGCGCCCGTCCGATGGACAAGAAACGGCTCGTGGAGTCTCTGCAACGGTTGAACCAGGTGGTGGCTGTAACCGGTGACGGCACCAACGACGCTCCTGCCCTGAAGGCGGCAAATGTGGGACTGTCAATGGGCGACGGCACGTCGGTGGCCAAGGAGGCGTCCGACATCACCATCGTGGACAACTCGTTCAGCAGCATCGGAAAGGCTGTGATGTGGGGACGTTCGCTTTACCAGAATATCCAGCGTTTCCTCCTGTTCCAGTTGACTGTGAACGTGGCGGCTTGCTTTATCGTGCTTACCGGTGCGTTCATGGGTACTGAAAGTCCCCTTACCGTAACTCAGATGTTGTGGGTGAACCTTATCATGGACACCTTTGCCGCAATGGCCCTCGCGTCCCTGCCTCCGTCAGAGAGTGTGATGAGGAACAAGCCACGTGACCGTAACGCCTTCATCCTCAGTAAGTCGATGTACGTGAATATCCTCGGGGTGGGCGGCTTCTTCTTCGCTCTGCTTCTCGTGCTGCTTTACGTGTTTGAACATTCGGACATCACAAGGCTGACAGACCTGCTGCATGTGCGTGTAGGCGCCGCCGACGGACTGTCCCCATACGAACTGACTCTGCTCTTCACCATCTTCGTCATGACCCATTTCTTCTACCTGTTCTGCGCCCGTGCTTTCGATACAGGCCGTAGCGCGCTCCACTTCGACGGCAGTTACGGTCTGCTGTCCATTGCCGCTATAATACTGGTGGGACAGATTTTGATGATTGAACTGCCTGGACTGCAGAACTTCTTCAATGTGGTGGGTCTGAAACTCGAAGACTGGGTGATTATCATGGTAGGGTCTTCCTGCGTGCTTTGGGTACGTGAACTGTGGCGACTGGTTAAGCGGAGCCTGTCGCCGCAGCCAGCGGAGTGACAAGTGTGGATGTCTCAGACAGCCTTTACTTTAGTCATGATTCCGGCTATTCTTCTTCTGTTGTGAAAAGCCCCAATTGACGCACCACGGTTTTACTTTGTCCCCTTTCCGTTATGGATGTCTGTAGAGCTTTGGCTATGTGCCACATCATGACAGGAGGAATGGCGTTCCCTATCTGCTTGTACGACTTAGCTTCTGAGTCATTGAGTTGAAATGTGTCGGGAAACGATTGTATGCTGGCGGCCTCACGTGGCGTGAACCTACGATATAACTCTTTTTCCGGATTGACTAAAAGAATCGGGTCACGGGAGTTCATGCTCGTTTTTGCCAAATGGGCTGTTATGGTCAAGCAAGGTTGATTTAAGTCTTGCCATAAACCACGTTTCATATTGTTCTTTGCATTCTTCACCCCTTGCACGGCCCTTTCCGAAAAGTAATATTTCGGGTTGTCGGTATCCAGTCTGTCTATAACGGCTTTTAGTGGGACATAATTCTTTGCACTGTGCGTCGGACAGGGATATTTGTATGTCACATCAATGTCATTCCTGACACCCACTATTATTACACGCTCCCTTCGTTGTGGAATGCCAAACTCCACAGCTTTAATGAGTTTGTATTTCACACGGTATCCCATAGAGCCGAACTCTCCCAAAATCTTGTTTATAATGGCACCTCCTTGGAGGGTCATAAGCCCTTTTACATTTTCACAGATGAAAAATTTAGGACGCTTGATTTTTAGGAAGCGCACAATCTGTTTATAAAGGTTGGCCCTGTCGTCGTTTGTGTCTTTTGTGGGATTAACTGTACTGAATGACTGACAAGGGAAGCCTCCTATCATGACATCAACGTCTGGTAATGAATCGAAGTCTACCGTGCAGATGTCCGCACAATCGGCTTTATGCTCGAAATTCTTATTATAGGTGTCAACCGCCCATTTGTCAAAATCCAGGGCATAGACAATTTCAAAGTTCAGTTTCCTATACTCTTGTCCCAGATAGTTAAAACCACCTAGAAGTCCCAGGTCCGATCCACCACAGCCACAAAATAATGAAGCAACCTTATACATCATATTTCTTCTCAATTACACTTGCGTCGAAGTTCATCTGATAAGTGGTCGGATAGACTTCTATCTTCCCATCCGTCGCCTTCTTGTATGGGTTCTTTATCCTGATTACAAACGTGTTGCTCTTGGTGAAATACACTCTATAGATGTTGTAGTATTCTCCATACTGCTCTGCCGCAATCCATTCCCTTGCGGTCAAATTCAGCGAGTCCCTCCAGGTCTTGTCAAAGTTAGGGTTTGTTATCCTTTTAGTTGCCTTGACTTCAATATACCGTGCGAACTCCGGCTTCTCGGGGTTTTCGTCAGCCTCGATGGAGGATATGTCGTATCCCAATCCCTTAGTCTTACCCAATAGTAGAACTTTATTGACCAATCGTTCTTTGAAATTGCGTACACGCTCTTGTTCAAGTCTGAAGACCAAGGCTTCACCCTCGTCTCCTAAGTCCACCGTTGATTTGACGGCACTTCCTTTAACCTTCTGTATTTCTCTGTCGGCAATTATAATGTTTGCGTCAAAATGAGTCTTAACATCATGCAGTTCTGTGTGGAATGTGCCATTGTATTCACGCCAGTCGTCAATCAAGCCTTCCCGACCTTCCTTTGTGGACAAATCATACTTATAACAGTCGAAGGTGATGTTTCCTGATTGTTGAAGAAAATACGAGATGGTCTTGGATTCGTGCGGATTAAGCCACAAGTTGGTACTGTCGCACTCAATGATATTGGAAAGCTCCAACAAATTGAACTGTTCTTTTATGTGTTGCCAATCTCTTGAACCACTCAACTTGTCACGTTTGATTTTATTAGACCTGTCCAGCATGATACGGTCGTATACCTCCTTGCATGATGCGTTGCCGCACAAAACATCCAGATTGTTGAGGACGTAATAACCAATCTCTTGTTTGGTAAGCAGAAGTTTGTCCTTCTGTTCTTGTGCATAATACAGCAAGGAGACGATATAACAGAATGGTTTGATGTTCAGATGTTTCTCGATGTCGGTTTGAACCGATTGAATCTTCTTCGACCCATTTGGAAATTGGAAGTTCAGACACAAATTTTTGAAGAATGTCGGAAAGTCTTGGTTGTCTATGAGGTATTTGCAAGAAGGGGATTCGTGAATGATTGTATTCGCCCCTTCCTTCTTGGGATAATAAAGTCCAAGCAAGGCTCCGGCTATTTCTGTAAGATGATTGTCTACTGTTTTCTTGTTGGATGCGCTTAACGTATCGTATGCATCTGTGGAAAACAGAACCTTGGAGATATGTCTTCTTGCATTCGATTTAAACATCTGCTCTTCACATGGGCAGTATTTGTGTACGATGTTGGCATAAAGTGGCAGCAGGTCTTCCATATCAGACTGACTCTTACCCCTTATGATAGTACATCTGTATTGATTTTCGGGATTATACATGGCTTATAAGTATTTTAATAATTCAGAGGATATGGCAGCGGCCAACAATGGTGGAACCGCATTACCCACTTGTTTGAGTTGACTTCCTTTGTTCCCTAAAAATAAAAAATCATCGGGGAATGATTGGATGCGCGCCGATTCACGGACTGTTGGAACTCGATTGTATTTATAGTGGAAGTGATGGTTGTGACCGCAATCTATAGTGAAACTGGGTTTTTGGCTGTTCAGACGAGTCCACGCTATATGAACCTTTCTTGTCTCTTGTAAGTCTTTTGGCAAGTCCTTGTAGTTTCCTCCATCAGGAACTAATGAAATAATCCGCTTAGTCTTTTCGTTATGGATGGTTGTTTCATGATTGAATAACTTCGTACAATTCTCCCTCATCTGTTTTTGATATGCGCTTTGGGGTTGGCATACATAGTCTCCGCCTTCTTCTATGGAGTATTCCGGCAAGTCGCTCAACGCTTCCTCGGAAGTGACCTTTTCGGTCACATTTGGCTTTGGGAAAACGAAGTTTTTTCCATTTGCCAAACCTACAAAGACCGCCCTCCTTCGGTTTTGAGGCACACCATAATCGGAGGCCAGCATCACCTGAACATTCACGTTATAGCCCAGTTCGGAGAAATCCCTGACAATGGAATCCCTCACCATACCGTTCCCGATAGACAAGATGTTTGGGACATTCTCCATGACGAAAGCAAGTGGTTTGAAATATGACACCATTCGGACAAATCCCTTATATAACTTGTTTCTCTCGTCATCAACGATACGCTTGCCTGCAACAGAGAATCCCTGACAAGGCGGACCGCCTATTATTACGTCTACTCCAGAAGCTCCTGTCAACAATTCCACGTCCTCTCCTTTCAGAGTTGACATGTCCGCTTGCAATGTCAGAACATCTTGATGATTGTATTTGTAGGTCTCCAGCGCATCTTTCCAAATATCAATGCCAAGTAGCACGTCATAGCCGGTTCTTTCAAAGCCGAGAGACATTCCACCACACCCGCAAAACAAGTCCAATACAGTATGTTTCCCCTTTGCCATTTTATCTCATTTTGTTTGTACGTTCCTGTTAAGCAAGTTTACTTTCTGATTGTTTGATGCGTTGTTTGTCATGTGCGTGTCAAGTCGCAAATTCATCACAAAGTTACAAAACAAATTTCAGACTACATAGTACCCAATGGCTTATTTATATTTATTTAGCAGCTCTAAAAGCCTTTGTAACAGTTCAGCGAACCTTAGCTTGGATACCACTCGGGTCGAGAGCCTCCCTCGGGTAGCACATGTCTTTCTTTTACACCAACTGATTGTCGTCGTTTATACCTTCATTGCCGCTACATTATCCCGAATGTCTTAATGGATTAACATCGGTTTTGTTAACGCTGCGCACTTGCTGCCTTTTCTGTAAAATCGGCATATTCCTGCGATTTGCTTACATTTTGGCAAAACGCCGAAAAAGGCCGAAAATGGGTCTCGAGTGGCGATGCCATTTCACTCGAGTGAATTGATCGATTCACTCGAGTGTTTTGATCAATTCACTCGAGTGAAAAAATGGGTGGTTTTGAACGTGCTTGTAGGTATCTGTAGGGGGTCTTGGCGTATTTTGTCAAAAAGTTAGCAGAATAGAGCCGTTTCGCACATTTTTACACAAGTGGATTTTAAGTTTTGAAGCCATTTAGATTGCCTATTTCTAAATTCTAACCACGGGTTATTAAAAAAAACAAAGCAAAACACCCGAACGTCATGCAGCCTCATGTCATGAGGCTATGGAGTTGGGGCTGT
>CAVBFD010000005.1:0-75643 GCA_963594655.1 Candidatus Methanomethylophilaceae archaeon | reverse complement strand
GGCGCAGTCTGCCCCTTCGGGGCGTACATGTCCTGAATGAACCACTGATACTCAAAACTAAGAGCAGCTCAGTAGTTGCCATGGACTGTCTTACCATCTCGAAAAGCGGAAGAACCAGTTTTTTGCTTTGTTTTTTTCTCAATGACCCATGGCCGGAATTTAGAAATAGGCAATCTAAATAGCCACAAAACTTAAATTGCCCTTATGTAAAAATGTGCGAATCGGCTCTATTCTACTAACTTTTTGACAAAATATGCCGAAACCCTCTACAGATACCTACAAGCCCACTCGAGACACCCCGTTTTTTCACTCGAGTGAATTGATCAAAACACTCGAGTGAAATGATCGATTCACTCGAGTGAAATGGCCTCTTCACTCGAGACCCTTTTTCGGCCTTTTTCGGTGTTTTACCAAAATGTAAGCAAATCGCAGGAAAATGCCGATTTTACAGGAAAGGCAGAAAGCGCATGGCGTTAACAAAACCGATGTTAACCCGTTAAGACATTCGGAAGGGTGTTCAAAATTGGCTTGGACTACTGGTTGGTGTATTTTCCTGCGATGTCGTTCCATCTTGGGACGGCAAGCCGTTTTCCGTAATGCTTTTCGTAACTCTTTATAAGGTTGTCTTTCCAGTGCAAGGCGATGGTAACACGTGTGTCCGGGTATTGGTATATGGTCTCTTCCATCGCCGCCAGGAAATCCTCAAGGCTCTCAAAGGGTTTGAAATCGGTTCGTTCTGAATACCACACGGCAGGACGGATGTTTACAATCACCTTATTCTTGTACTGCACCTTGACTGGCCACGTGCCGCTCGTGCTGCAAATCTCCCAGAGGTTTTTCAGCCAGATGCGTTCTATCTCCACCACACCGTCATTCATCTTGTATTTGATGAGAAGATGCTTGGAATGGAGTTTCCACGGTTTGTCTATCACAAGGTTTATGAAGCTGCGGAACGCTGCGATATCAAAGTTGGGACTGCCTGTAAATGACTTTATCTCCAGCCAGTTGGATTCCATGTCGTCTGGGTCAAGCCAGAAGTCGGGCGATTCCTGCTTGTGGTTGTGGATATGCACGATGCCCTTGCTTGTCATCCATTTGTGGAGCCATACACATATTGCGTTGTTGACAATTGCACCATAGTCGGGCAATATAATCTTCTGGTCTTCAAAATCGATGTCAACCTTGATGGTCTTACCCATGACTTGCTTGGCAAACTCCTCTAATATTATATTCCACTCAACCATAACTCATAGTCAGAAATCGTCAATGCTGTGTTGTTCTCCTAAATATCTCTTATGTTTTTGTTTGACTTTGCAAAGTTAGGCATTTCACGCATATGTTCCAAATTTCAAGGACGTGAATTCAACCGGCAACATTTTGGTTCTTCCGCTTTTCTCGTTGGTAAGACAGTGGAATGACAACTACTGAACAGCTCTTAGTCTTTACCATCAGTGTACCAGTCAGGACATGTGCGCCCCGAAGGGGCAGCCTGCACCGAGCATCGGGGCAAGCGTAGCGACACCCTGGGTAATGTTTGTGTGTGGAATGACGTTCTGTAAGAGCAAAAGCATAATTCATTCAGAATATGTATATTAAAGCTTTTGCTCTTACAGAGCGCATGTCCATTTGTGTCCGTTACCCAGGGTGTCGCTACGCTTGCCCTGGGCTAGGAGCTTACTGGGCTTTCAGCCCGAGGTTTCACTCAGAGTGCCACACGTTGTAAACTGAATTGTTACGATTACGCTGTCTTACCAACTCGAAAAGCGGAAGAACCCCAAAGTTATGATTGGCTGAACAGTTGATGGCGCATCTTCTGTAGTTAATAAACATCAAAGGAGTGTCCGGCTTTGATTTTATTCGTATCTTTGCATAATAATTTGCTAAGAAGATGAGTAAAATTGAAATAAGACCGGTGACGACGAAGAAGGACTTGAAGAGGTTCATCCGTTTCAACTACGAACTGTACAAGGACAATCCCTACTCCGTGCCGGACATCTACGAGGACATGCTTGAGACCTTCTCGGACAAGAATCCCGCCATGGAGTTCTGCGAGGCGGTGTATTACCTTGCGTACAAGGACAGCCAGGTTGTGGGCAGGGTGGCAGGCATCATCAACCACAAGGCGAACAAACGGTGGGAACTGAAGACAGTGCGCTTCGGGTATATCGATTTCATCGATGACATGGAGGTCAGTAAGGCTCTGATTGAGGCAGTGGAAGCCTGGGGAAAGAGCAAGGGAATGAGTTCCATCCAAGGACCGTTGGGATTCACGGACATGGACGCTGAGGGAATGCTCATCGAAGGATTCGAGGAACTGAGTACCAACGCCACCATCTACAACTACCCCTACTACCCGAAACATATCGAGGCGTTGGGCTTCGTGAAGGAGGCTGACTGGGTGGAACTGCTGATGACCGTGCCAAGGGAGACCGGGATGCCGGAGAGACTGGACCGCATAGCGAGGATAGTCATCGAGAAGTACGGACTTCAGATAAAGAGATACACCTCCAGAAACAAACTGCGCAAGGACTACGGCAAGGAGATATTCCGGGTAATCAACGAGGCGTTCAAACCGCTGTTCGGCTACTCCGAACTCAGCGACAGGCAGATTGACCAGTACGTGAAGATCTATCTGCCGTTCATCGACCTCAAACTGGTGTCGCTCATCACGGACTCCAACGGCAAGCTCATCTGCGTGGGCATCTCCATGCCCTCACTCTCAAAGGCACTTCAGAAGGCGAAAGGCAAGTTGTTCCCCTTCGGCTGGTTCCACCTGCTGAAGGCACTGAAATGGAAGAAGCCCGACACGCTCGACCTGATGTTGGTGGGCATCCTGCCCGAATACCAAGGGAAGGGCATCAACGCGGTACTCTTCTACGACCTTCTGCCCAACTACATCGAGGAGGGCTACAAGTACGTCGAGACCAACCCCGAGTTGGAGACCAACAACAAGGTGCAGTCGCAGTGGGTCTACTTCGACCGCAGACAGCACAAGCGTAGGAGATGCTTCAGTAAACCCCTCTGACACACATAACCCGAAAGAACCCGAAAGCAGGAAAGGACTGGAATGGCAACAGATACAGAAGAAAAGGAATACACGGAACAGGTGGAGTACACCGACGACAACATACGCCATCTGAGCGACATGGATCATGTGCGCACCCGACCCGGCATGTACATAGGCCGACTTGGTGACGGAACGCACGAGGAGGACGGCATCTACGTGCTGCTGAAGGAGATTATCGACAACTCCATCGATGAGTTCAAGATGAACGCCGGCAAGCGCATCGAGGTGGACATCACCGAGGGGAAGTCGGTGAGCGTGCGTGACTTCGGACGCGGAATCCCACAGGGAAAACTGGTGGAGGCGGTCAGTATGCTCAACACAGGAGGCAAGTACGACTCCAAGGCGTTCAAGAAGAGTGTCGGACTGAACGGTGTGGGAACCAAGGCGGTCAACGCGCTCAGTTCCAACTTCACCGTACGGAGTTACCGTGACGGCAAGGTGAGGGAGGTGACGTTCCAGCGTGGCATACTCACTGGCGACAAGACAGAGGCGTCGCAGGAGGAGTCCGGCACGTTCGTATACTTTGAACCCGACGACACCCTCTTCATGGGCTACCAGTTCCGCACCGAGTTCGTGGAGACCATGCTCCGCAACTACACGTACCTGAACACCGGACTGGAGATCCACTACAACGGACGGCGCATACTCAGCCGCAACGGACTGAAAGACCTGCTCATCGACACGATGGACACCACCCCCCTCTACGACATCATACACCTCAAAGGCGAGGACATCGAGATTGCCTTCACGCACACCAACCAACAGTACGGCGAGGAGTACCACTCGTTCGTGAACGGTCAGCACACCACCCAGGGTGGAACTCACCAGAGTGCGTTCAAGGAACATATAGCGCGTACCATCAAGGAGTTCTTCAACAAGAACTACGAGTACGCCGACATTCGCAACGGTATCGTGGCGGCCATCGCAATCAACATACAGGAGCCACAGTTCGAGAGCCAGACGAAAATAAAACTGGGTTCACTGACCATGGAGCCCAACGGTGGGGTCAGTGTCAACAAGTTTGTCGGTGACTTCGTGAAGACCGAGGTGGACAACTACCTCCACAAGCACTTGGACGTGGCGGAGACGATTCAGCAGAAGATACAGGAGAGCGAGCGCGACCGCAAGGCCATAGCAGGTGTCACCAAACTGGCGCGCGAGCGTGCCAAGAAAGCCAACCTGCACAACAGGAAGCTGCGTGACTGTAGGGTTCACCTGAACGACACCAAGGGCGACAGGAAGGAGGACAGCTGCATCTTCATCACCGAGGGCGACTCAGCCAGTGGAAGTATCACGAAAAGCCGTGACGTGGAGACACAGGCGGTGTTCTCACTCAGAGGAAAACCGCTCAACGCGTACGGACTGACAAAGAAGATAGTGTACGAGAACGAGGAGTTCAACCTCCTGCAGGCCGCGCTCAACATAGAGGACGGAATCGACGGACTGCGGTACAACAAGGTGATTGTTGCCACCGATGCGGATGTCGACGGTATGCACATCCGTCTGCTGATGATTACCTTCTTCCTCCAGTTCTTCCCCGAACTGATAAGGAAGGGACACGTGTACATCCTACAGACCCCGCTCTTCCGTGTGCGCAACCGCAAGAAGAAGATTAAGAAAGCGGTACTGGAACAGTTGGGCAAGGGCAAGGCGGACGACAAGAGCGACTTCGTGACCCTCTACTGCTACTCGGAGGAGGAACGGCAGAACGCCATACAGTCGTTGAGTCCCGACCCGGAAATCACACGCTTCAAAGGACTCGGAGAGATTTCGCCCGAGGAGTTCAGGAACTTCATCGGCGACGACATGCGACTGGAGCAGGTGACCCTGAAGAAGACGGACAAGGTGCAGGAACTGCTCGAATACTACATGGGCAAGAACACCATAGAGAGGCAGAACTTCATCATCAACAACCTGGTGATAGAGGAGGACAAGCCGGAGGCGGACACCGAAATGGCAGAGGAGGAGGAAGAATGAGACGACTGTTGTTCGCTGGAAGTTTCGACCCCTTCACCCTCGGACACAAGTCGGTGGTTGACCGTTCACTCTGTCTCGCCGACGAGACGGTCATTGCCATCGGGACAAACGAGGGGAAGAAGAGCATGTTCCCACTGGACTTCCGGTTGGACTATATCCGAAGGATTTATGCCGACGAGCCTCGGGTGAGGGTGATGAGCTACGGGGGACTGACAGTGGACTTCGCCCGGGAGGTGGGAGCTACATGCCTCCTGCGCGGGGTGAGAGACTGCAAGGACTTTGAGTACGAGAGACAGATAGCGGAGGTGAACCGCCAGCTTACAGGCATCGAGACCCTGTTGCTGATCACCGAAGAGAGATACTCGTGCGTCAGTTCCAGTATAGTACGCGAACTGATACACTACGGGAAGGACGTGAGCCGTTTCCTCCCGGCAACCATAGACATAAAGAAAGACTGACTATATGAAAAGGATATCACTGGCGGCCGTCGCCCTGACCACGGCGTTGACCGTGACGGCACAGAACACAAGCAACCAGTTCGGCAACAGTCCACTTCACAAACTGCTGCTGGTGGAGTCTGCCATCAACCAGATATACGTGGACAGTGTGGATGAGAACAAGGTGGTGGAGGATGCCATCAACGGAATGTTGAAGCAGCTCGACCCCCATTCGGTGTACACACCTGCAAAGGACGTGAAGGCACTGACCGAACCGCTCGAAGGCAACTTCGAGGGCATCGGAGTACAGTACAATATGGTGGAGGACACCCTGGTGGTGGTACAGCCCGTGAGCGACGGCCCTTCGGAGAAGGTGGGCATCCTCGCCGGAGACCGTATCATCACCGTCAACGACACCTCCATAGCGGGACAGAAACTGACCACCGACGACATCAAGCGCAAGTTGCGCGGACCGAAAGGATCGAAGGTAAGGTTGGAAATCATGCGCGAGGGGGTCAAGGGTCTGCACCAGTTCACCGTGACCCGCGGCAAGATACCTGTATACTCCATCGACGCCACATACATGATTGACTCCACTACCGGGTACGTGCGCATCACCAGTTTCGGGGCGACCACCCCACAGGAGTTCTCCGGATCCTTACAGAAGTTGAAGGACTTGGGAATGACCGACCTCGTGCTTGACCTGCAGTCGAACAGCGGCGGTTACCTCCAGGCAGCCATCGAGGTGAGCAACGAGTTTCTCGACAAGGGCGACCTCATCGTGTTCACCGAGGGGAGGGCTATGCAGCGGAGGGAATACCGGGCTGACGGCCACGGTATGTTCAAGACCGGACGGGTGGTGGTGCTTATCGACAGTTACACCGCCTCCGCGGCGGAAATCGTGTCGGGAGCCATACAGGACAACGACCGTGGACTGGTCATCGGACGGAGGTCGTTCGGCAAGGGACTGGTACAACGTCCCATCGACCTGCCCGACGGGTCCATGATCCGTCTCACCACAGCCCACTACTACAGTCCTTCGGGCCGCTGCATACAGAAACCCTATGAGAAGGGCAAGAGCGAGGACTACAACAAAGACATGCTGGAACGCCTGAAGACAGGCGAGTTGACCAACCCCGACAGTATCCATTTCGCCGACTCACTGAAATACCTCACACTGAAGACCGGGCGCACGGTCTACGGAGGCGGTGGAATCATGCCCGACGTGTATGTGCCGCTCGACACCACCCTGTACACACCGCTCCACCGTGAGTTGTCCGCCAAGAGCTGTATCATACAGACCTGTCTGAAATACACGGAGAAGAACAGCAAGAAGATAAAGAAGGCGTACAAGGACTTCGAGGACTACCGCGCCTCATATGAGGTGGGGGACGACGTGACAGACCTCCTCCTCGACTTCGCGAAGAAAGCAAACATCGAGTATACGGACTCCATGCTTGAGCGCACCTACCCGATGCTGAAACTACAGTTGAAGGCACTGATAGCGCGCAACGTGTGGGACATGAACAACTACTACCAGATTTACAACAACGCCAACGAAATCTACAACAAGGGCGTTGCCACTATAAAGGAAGAGGATTTCTATGATAAGCTTTCAAAGTGACGGAGTTGCCCTGCCCGACATCAACCCTGCGGAGATAACCGCATGGATAAAAGCCGTGGCGCGCACATACGGCAGACGGACAGGCGACATCGCCTATATATTCTGTAACGACGGGAAGATACTGGAGGTCAACCGCCAGTATCTCCAGCACGACTACTACACTGACATCATCACGTTCGACTACTCCACCGGGCATACCATAAGCGGTGACCTCTTCATCAGTCTCGACACGGTGGCCTCCAACGCCAACCAACAGCGGACGGACTACAGGGAGGAACTCCACCGGGTAATCATCCACGGCATCCTGCACCTTTGTGGCATCAACGACAAGGGACCGGGTGAGCGTGAGGTGATGGAGGCTGCCGAGAACACCGCCCTGGCTATGCTACATGCGGATTGACGCGGCGAAGCAACTGCCACACAACCACCAGCGAGGCGTAGCACAGGAACACACCCAACCTGTCGGGCCGCCACTCTATCGTAGCCCAATCCACCGATGCTATGTGTTCCGTGATAAAGGTGATAAGTGAAGACACCGACATGAGTAGCCACCCGAGGCACGACTGCAAAGTGGCGGAGAAGAAGCACAGCCACCATGCGGCGGCGATGAACATCAGTGCCGTAGCCAACAGGCACACCAACAGGTTGCTTACGACGGACAGTGTGGGTATGATTCCAAAGTAATAGCCCACCAACGGAAAGGTGAAGACACTGCATATCACGGTGGACGACACACTCGACAGGATTTTCCTCAGTATAATGTTACTTGTTTTCATCATGCTGTAGACAACCCTACTGACCGTGATTAGTCCGAACATGGAAAGGAAGGACAACTGGAAACTCACACTGAAAAGCAGCAGTGGGTCTACAATCAGCATGACCGTGGCTGAGAACACCAGTGAGTCCAGCGACATAACAGTACGGTAGAACATCCGGGTCAGCAGCATTATCGAATACATGACGGCCGCCCTCACAAGCGAGGGAGGCGCGCCCACCATCATCACATAAGCGGCGATACAGGCAATGGCCAACAAGGTAGCCACTCGTCTCCACCATACAGACACAAAGACTGAGAGGACGAAGAAGTCCAGTATCATGTAGATTACTGAAAGGTGGAAACCGGAGAGGGCAAGCACATGACTCACTCCGGCACTGGAGAACTGGAGCCTCAACTGTTTCGACATGCCCTGCTGGTCGCCCACGGTCATCGCCCTGATGACCGCCCCCTCATTCCCTGTGAACCCGGCGTGGTCGTACCTGTCACTGATTTGGTTCTGCAACGACCGCAACCGTGAGAAGACTCCACTGCCGCCCCTGCCTGTCAGTCGCCACGACCCCTCAGGCACATAACAAGTGGCGGACACCCCTTGGTAGAACAAGTAACTGTAGTAACCTGCGAACACCGTGTCCTGATTGTCCAGCGCACAGGTGGGCGACAGTCCATAGGGAGTGGCGGCACGGATACTGTCACCAATCTCCAAGCTGTCAGCCGACGCGAGGTAACACAGTACGACAGCACCCCTGTCCGTACGTATCTTCACCGCCTCGGTCCTCGTCTTTTTCTTTGGTGTCTCCACTACCTCGCCGCAGACCGATTCCACATCCATAGGCACGGCATGGCGCACACCGTCATACCTTATTATATATATGGCTGACCCGAACACAAGGGAGAAGAGTGCCACGGCAACAGGGAATGCGAGTAAGGCACGGTAATGGTGGACCACGCACATGGCAAGAAACAGCACGCACATTACAATCGCCAGTCCCGGGAGAGTCCAACTGACAATACCTGCAAGCCTGTCAGTGACGTATATGCCACAGATGATGTAGAGAAGGATGTAACTCATTCCTATAATTGTTGTCAACCAAAATCCACTGCCCTCCGGCAGTGGATTCGCGCTTCAGGATGGGCTTGAACCAACGACCCCCTGATTAACAGTCAGGTGCTCTAACCGACTGAGCTACTGAAGCCTGTTCCGCATGTCTGCGGTTACGTGGTGCAAAGTTAGTAAATAAATCGTCAGACATGATACAGACGGCACATTTTTTATGTCTTTTTTGGTAATTATTCCGTCCAGCCGCCTTCTTTTGATGAATTTTGCGTACCTTTGCACCCGAAATGAGAGTCTTAATCGTCAACACATCAGAGAGGACGGGAGGAGCCGCCATCGCGGCCAACCGTCTGATGGAAGCCTTGAAGAACAACGGTGTCAAGGCGAAGATGCTTGTGCGCGACAAACAGACCGACAGGATGACCGTCAGCGCCATTCCGTCGTCGCTCCTGCTCCCACTGAAGTTCATCTGGGAGCGGCTCTGCATTTTCGTCGCCAACGGATTCCGCAAGCGCAACCTGTTTCAGGTGGACATAGCCAACACAGGCACCGACATAACCCGGCTCTATGTGTTCGAGCAGGCGGACGTGATACACCTGCACTGGATAAACCAGGGTTTCCTCTCCATGGACGACCTGGGCAAGATTATCCATTCGGGCAAACCGGTGGTCATCACCATGCACGACATGTGGTACTTCACCGGCATCTGCCACCATGCGGGCAGTTGCACCAAGTACCAGAACTACTGCCACAAGTGTGGGATGATCACCAACGGCGGTGTCGGTGGTGACCCTGCCATCAAGGTATACGAGCAGAAACGCAAGCTGTACAGCGGGGCCAAACTGGCGTTCGTGGGCTGTAGCAAGTGGATCACGAACTTGGCGAACAAGAGTGCGCTCACACGGGGGCAGTTCGTGACCAACATACCCAACGCCATCAACACCCATGAGTTCCATCCGATAGACAAAACGGATATGAGGTCCAGGTGGCGACTGCCACAGGACAAACACCTTCTCCTCTTCGGGGCAAGGCGCATCACCGATGAGTACAAGGGATTCCAGTATCTCGCCGAGGCGTGCGGCATCATAGCCCATGAAGACCCTGAAATGGCGAAGAATATAGGGGTCGTGGTACTCGGAGGCGACTCTAAGAAAGTGAAGGACACCATTCCGCTCGATGTGTTCCCTGTGGATTACGTGAGCAACGAGCGTGAGATTGTGGAGATATACAACGCGGTGGACATCTTCGTCACCCCCTCACTCCAGGAGAACCTCCCGAACACCATAATGGAGTCCATGACGTGCGGCACTCCGTGCGTTGGTTTCAATATCGGAGGAATACCCGAGATGATAGACCACAAGAAGACCGGTTATGTGGCGGAGTACAGGAACGCGCGGGATTTCGCCGACGGCATACGGTGGTGTCTCGACCCGGAACACTATCCGGCGTTATGCGCCGAGTCACGCACCAAGGCGGTGAACACCTATAGCGAGGACAGGATAGCGCGCCGTTACACAGACATCTACGAAATGCTGCTCGATCAATGAACCCACCCTTCCTTTCAATAATAACGGTAACGTACAATGCGGAAACCACGATAGGACGCACCCTCAAGAGTGTTGAGGCACAGACCTTCTGCGGTTTCATCGAGCATATAATCATTGACGGTGCGTCGAAGGACAAGACCGTCAGTATCGTAGAGGCTTACCGCAAGCGGAACGGATCCATCGCCGTGACCGTGGTGAGTGAACCCGACAAGGGACTGTACGACGCGATGAACAAAGGACTGCGGTTGGCGAAGGGCGAGTTCGTCTGTTTCCTCAACGCAGGTGACAAGTTGCATGACCCCAAGACCATAGAGGACGTGTTCGACAGTCTGGACAACCCCGATGAAACCGGTGTGATATACGGCGACACGGACATAGTGGACGATGAAGGACGGTTTCTGCGGCACAGACATCTCAACGCTCCAGCCACACTCACATGGAAGTCGTTCAAGCACGGTATGCTGGTGTGCCACCAGTCGTTCTACGCCCGAAGGGAACTGTGCGTGCCGTTCGACACACGCTACCGTTTCTCCGCCGACGTGGACTGGTGCATAAGGGTGATGAAGGGCGGAGCTGAACGCCACCTCAAGAACCACAACATGCAGATGGTGATGACAGACTATCTGGACAGTGGGATGACGACGCGGAACCACAAGGCGTCGCTGCTGGAACGGTTCAAGGTGATGCAGCGTCACTACGGACTGTTGTCAACACTGTGGCACCATTTCCTTTTCATCTTCCGCCGGAAGCGATGATTTAGGTGTTTCTCCCAATAAAAAGACAGGCGAGTCCTTGCATATCCGAATAAATTCGTAAATTTGCAGACGCATTTTAACGGGAAAATGGACTCAACGATGGACGCAATCACTCAATACATACAACTGCCGATAAGCGACCCCACATGGGTGTTCTTCCTTGTGCTGCTTATCATACTGTTGGCCCCACTCATCTTCGGTAAACTGCGCATCCCCCATATCATAGGTTACATACTGGCAGGTGTCCTCATCGGCGAGCATGGTATCGGTCTGTTGGAGAGGGACACCAGTTTCCAACTTTTCGGACAGGTGGGTATCTATTACATCATGTTCCTCGCCGGACTGGAGATGGATCCCGTAGGCTTCAAGCAGAACCTGTCAAAAGGCATCAGTTTCGGGGTACTGACCGCACTCATTCCCTTCGTCACAGGTTTCATCACCGGTTATCACATACTCGGCTACACCATGTCCGCCTCACTGCTGCTCGCCTGTATCTTCGCCTCCCACACCATAGTGGCTTATCCCATAGTGGCGAAGTACGGTGTGACCAAGAACCCGGCGGTAACCATATCCATATCGGCCACGATGGTGGCGCTGCTGTTCGCCCTCATCCTGTTGGCGGTCATAGCGGGACAGTACAGGGGAGCGAACGACACATGGTACTGGATTCTGTTCACAGTGAAGTGCGTCCTCTACTTCGTAAGCATCATAGTGGTATACCCCATCATCATACGCGCCTTCTTCAAACGGTACACCGAGAGGGTCATACAGTACATCTTCGTGTTGGTGATGGTGTTCTTCTCAGCCGCCATGGCAGAGTTGTGCGACATCGAGGGACTGCTCGGGGCGTTCCTGTCGGGACTTATCTTCAACCGTTTCATTCCACGGTCATCATCCCTAATGAACAGGACGGAGTTCGTGGGCAACGCCATCTTCATCCCCTACTTCCTTGTGGGTGTCGGCATGTTGGTCAACCTGAAGCCCCTCTTCAGCAGTTGGAGCGCGATACTGGTCATAACGATTATCGTACTGGCAAGTACCCTGTCCAAACTGGCGGCGTCCACCCTCTCGCGCTACCTTTTCCACTTCAACCACGCACAGGGACTGATGATGTTCGGACTGTCTGAGGCCCACGCCGCCGGAGCCATCGCCATGGTGATGGTGGGGACGAGTCTGGAGACCGCCCCCGGGGTTTACCTCATGGACAACACCGTACTGGACGCCGTGGTCATGATGATACTCATCTCGTGCATCATCAGTTCGATGGCTACCGACCAGGGGGCTCGCAAGATCAAGTTGCAGACGGACGAACTGACAAGTACCAGGACCAAGCCTACCGACGACGAGAAGATACTCATACTGCTGAAGGACACCCATAAACTGAAGAGTCTTGTCCAGACCGGTATCATGATGCGCAACAGGGCTCTCAAGCGGGGCATGATATGTCTGCACGTGGTCAATGACGCGGACTTCACGGAGAAGTCACAGAGGGAGAGCCGCGAGATTCTTGACGACGCCGAGGAGGTATGCTCAGCGGCAGACGTGCCGGTACAGACACAGAGCCGACTGGCTGTGAACATCGTCAACGGTGTCGTTCACAGTATGCGCGAGAACGACGCGTCGGAGATTATCATAGGACAGCACGACAGTCAGGACGGTGACACCTCGTACCACGGCCATTTCGCGAACAACCTTATCAACAGCATGAACAGGCAACTCATCATAGTCAACTACAACCAGCCAGTCAACATGATACGCAAGATGATGGTGGTGGTGCCTGACAAGGCGGAGTACGAGGTGGGCTTCTACCGTTGGGTGAGGCGGTTGGCGCGGCTCGCCGGTGAGATAGGGTGCCGGATGGAGTTCCACACTACGGAGGCTACAGGACAGCTCATCCATCAGTACATCTACAAGCACCACAAGGACGTGAGGGCGGACTTCAAGATGCTGGAGACGCTACAGGACATGATTGCGCTCAAGGACAGTATCAATCCCGACCACCTGCTGGTGGTGGTTACCGCACGCCCCGGTGGAATCAGTTACCATAAGTTTTTCGACAAGATACCGCGTGTATTGCAACAGTACTTCAACACGTGCAGCGTGATGATGATATACCCGGACCAGTACGGCGAGAACAACGAGGCCTACTCGTTCTCCGCACCGCTCACCAAGCAGTACCACTCGTCCCGGTTGTCCGCATGGATGTCGAAATGGATCAGTAAGGTAGGATAACGAACAGTGACATGATAGAACTAAGAGACATAACAAAGAGTTTCGGTGCCTTACAGGTTCTGAAAGGCATCAGTCTGCACATCAACAAAGGGGAGGTGGTCAGTATCGTGGGCCCCAGCGGCGCCGGCAAGACGACCCTGCTGCAGATTATGGGGACGCTCGACAACGCGGACCACGGAGAGATAATAATCAACGGCAAGGACGTGGGCAGGATGAGTCAACGTGAACAGGCCCACTTCCGCAACCGCAACATAGGCTTCGTGTTCCAGTTCCACCAACTGTTGCCTGAGTTCACGGCCCTGGAGAACGTGATGATTCCGGCGATGATAGCGCGTAAGCCACAGAAAGAGACGAAGAGACGGGCATTGGAGTTGTTGGAGTACCTGGGACTGAAGGACCGGGCGAACCATAAGCCGGGTGAACTGTCAGGCGGAGAGAAACAGAGGGTGGCGGTGGCGAGGGCTCTCGTCAACGAACCGTCAGTGATACTGGCTGACGAGCCGTCGGGCAGCCTCGACAGCAAGAACAAGTCGGAACTCCACCAACTGTTCTTCGACCTGCGAGAACAGTTCGGACAGACGTTCGTGATTGTCACCCACGACGAGGAACTCGCAAGGACCACAGACCGCACCATACATATCAAGGACGGTGAGGTGGTGGACGAGACCACAGGAATCGGAGCGTCCGAGAATGTGGCGGACGACGGGACAGACACTTCAGACGTACAGACAGACGAGTAAGACATGGAAAACAATCAACATATAAGTATGCCGGAGATAAGGCTCGGCAAGCGCAACCGGCTGGAGGTGGCGCGCAAGGTGGATTTCGGGGTGTACCTCCACGGAGGGGAGACTGGCGACATCCTGCTTCCCAAACGTTATGTGCCGCAGGACTGTGAGGTGGGCGACACCTTGGACGTGTTCCTGTACCTCGACAACGAGGAACGGCTGATAGCGACCACGGAGAGTCCGCTCGTGGAGGTCAACCAGTTCGCCTTCCTCAAAGTCAGTTGGATAAACCAGTACGGCGCGTTCCTCAACTGGGGACTGATGAAAGACCTGTTCTGTCCGTTCAGGGAACAGAAGATGCGTATGCAGCAGGGCAGGAAGTACATCGTATACTGTTACATCGACACACTGACCTCACGTATCGTGGCATCCGCCAAGGTGGAGAAGTTCCTGTCGAAAGACCGTCCGCCCTACCGTCCGGGCGACAAGGTGGACATACTTATCATACAAAAGACGGAACTGGGGTTCAAGGCCATCGTGGAGGGGAAGTACAGTGGACTCATATACCAGAACGAGCTTTTCCGCGACATACATACAGGCGACCGCCTCGAAGCCTATGTCAAGAACATCCGTCCCGACCATAAGTTGGACCTGACGCTGCAAGGTCACGGCAGACAGCACGTGGAGGATTTCTCACAGGTGCTGCTGCAGTACCTCACCGACAGTGGGAACGGCTATTGCCCCCTGGGCGACAAGAGTCCCGCGGAGGACATCTACTCAGCGTTCCAAGTAAGCAAGAAAACCTTCAAGAAGGCCGTGGGCGACCTCTATAAGCACCGACTCATAACCATAGAGGAGGATGGGCTGCACCTCACCGACGAAGGACGCATCACCGGTTTGAACGAGGACTGACAGCAACCGGTATTACAGTAATCCCAAAATAAAATCTGCGGCAGCCGCAAGGCCACCGCAGATTTTCGTTTCGGTTTATATGTGCCTGACCCTTATTTTATAAGGTCATGACCTGTCATCTCCTCCGGCTGCGGGAGTCCCATGATATGCAGGATGGAAGGAGCCACGTCAGCCAACACACCGTCTTCAACCTTCGCCTGTTTGTTTTCCGTCACATAGATGAACGGCACAGGATTGAGCGAGTGGGCTGTATTTGGAGTTCCGTCGGCATTGAGCGCATGGTCGGCATTGCCGTGGTCAGCTATAATGATTGTCTCATAACCTACCGCCTTGGCAGTCTCCACCACCTCACTGACGCACTTGTCCACAGCCGCCACGGCCTTCTCAATAGCCTCGTACACACCAGTGTGTCCCACCATATCGCCGTTGGCGAAGTTGACCACGATAAAATCGTACTTGTCCTCCTTGATTGCGGCAACCAGCTTGTCCTTCACCTCGTACGCGCTCATCTCCGGCTGCAAGTCGTAGGTGGCTACCTTTGGAGAGGCCACAAGAATACGTTCCTCGCCCTCGAACGGAGTCTCGCGTCCACCGTTGAAGAAGAAGGTCACATGCGCGTATTTCTCTGTCTCCGCCGTATGGAGTTGCTTGAGACCTTTGTTGGAGAGATACTCCCCGAGAGTGTTCCCCACGTTCTCCTTAGGGAAGAGTATATGCACGCCCTTGAACGACGCGTCGTACGGAGTCATGCAGTAGTACTGCAGACCGGGAATGGTCTTCATGCCCTGTTCCGGCATGTCCTGTTGAGTGAGTACCACAGTCAGTTCCTTCGCGCGGTCGTTGCGGTAGTTGAAGAAGATGACCACATCCCCCTCCTTGATTGTTCCGTCCACGTTGGCGTTCACCAGCGGCTCCATGAACTCGTCAGTGTCCTTATGTTCCTCGGTGTGCGCGTCATAGCAAGACTGCACGCCTTCCACCATGTCAGTCACCTTACGTCCCTTGCCTTCCACCAGTTGGTCGTACGCCACCTTGATGCGGTCCCAACGCTTGTCACGGTCCATCGCGTAGAAACGGCCGATGATGCTGGCTATCGCGCCCACGCCCACCTCGTCGATATGCTTCTGCAGGTCGGCTATGAAGCCCTTGCCCGACTTAGGGTCAGTGTCACGTCCGTCCATGAAGCAGTGTACGTAGCAGTTCTTCACGTCATACTCCTTGGCGATGTCCACCAACTTCAGGATATGGTTGAAGCTGGAGTGAACGCCACCTGTGGAAGTCAGTCCCATGAGGTGGACGGCATGTCCAGTCTCCTTCGCATAGCCGTAGGCGGACTGAATCTCCGGGTTCTGCAGTATGCTGCCCGAAGTACAAGCGCGGTTGATCTTCACCAGATCCTGGTAGACTATACGTCCCGCACCGATATTAAGGTGTCCCACCTCAGAGTTACCCATCTGTCCGTCGGGCAGACCCACGTTCTCGCCACAGGCGAGCAACTGTGAGTGAGGGTAAGTGGCGTTGAGGTAGTCCATATAAGGAGTCGGAGTGCATGATATCACGTCCGACTTGGTCTTGTCACCGATTCCCCATCCGTCGAGAATCATCAATAATGCTTTCTTTGCCATATAATAAATCGTTTTACGTCTCGTAACTTGTTACTGACAGATAATCAAATTATAGCTTTTCTTGCCCCTCTGCACAAGCAGGTACTTGCCGTCGATAAGGTCGTCGGCGGTAATCACCTGGTCGGGCTGCGCCAACTTCTCCTTGTTGATGCTGACACCGCCGCCCTGGGTCATCTTCCTCATCTCGCCCTTGGACGGGAAGACAGCCGCCTTCTCCGTACACAGGTCAATGGCCTTGACGCCCGCCACCAGGTCGTCGCGCGACACGTTGAACTGCGGCACACCGTCGAATACCTCAAGGAACGTCTTCTCGTCGAGTTTGAGCAGCGACTCCTTCGTGGACTTTCCGAACAGGATGCTCGAAGCCTCAACCGCCATGTTGTAGTCCTCCTCCGAGTGAATCATGACCGTCAGTTCCTTGGCAAGCCGTTTCTGCAGCACACGCTGACCCGGGTCCTTGTCGTGATCGGCGATGAGAGCCTCAATCTCCTCCTTGCCTATGAGCGTGAATATCTTTATGTAACGTTTCGCATCCTCGTCGCTCGTGTTCATCCAGAACTGGTAGAAGGCGTAAGGAGAGGTGTACTCAGGGTTGAGCCACACATTACCGCCCTCAGTCTTGCCGAACTTGGTGCCGTCCGCCTTCTTCACCAGTGGACAGGTGAGGGCATAGCACTCGCGGCCGTTGGTGCGGCGAATCAGTTCCGCTCCAGTGGTCATGTTGCCCCACTGGTCAGCGCCGCCTATCTGGAGTTTGCATCCCTTATGCTCGTTGAGGTAGAGGAAGTCGTATCCCTGGAGCAACTGGTAGGTGAACTCGGTGAACGAGAGTCCGTCGCGGGCCTCACCGTTGAGACGCTTCTGCACCGACTCCTTAGCCATCATGTAGTTCACCGTGATGTGCTTGCCGATGTCGCGCACGAAGTCGAGGAAGGAGAAGTCCTTCATCCAGTCGTAGTTGTTGACCAGTTCCGCCCTGTTGGGCGCGTCGCTCTCGAAGTCGAGGAACTTATTGAGTTGTTTCTTTATACAAGCCACATTATGGCGGAGAGTGTCCTCGTCAAGCAGGTTACGCTCCTGGCTCTTGCCCGACGGGTCACCGATCATGCCCGTAGCCCCACCGACCAGAGCCAACGGCTTGTGGCCGCAGTTCTGAAGGTGGCGCAGCATCATCACTCCGCACAGGTGACCTATATGAAGCGAGTCAGCCGTCGGGTCGAAGCCGAGGTAAGCTGTCACCAGTTCCTTTTCAAGTAATTCCTCCGTTCCCGGCATGATGTCGTGAATCATTCCACGCCACTGAAGTTCTTTTACAAAGTTTTTCATCTTCTTATTGTATAACACTTTATTACAAAGGTGCAAAGGTACACCAATTTTTTGGTATGACAAAATATATTTATCACATTAACCCATAAGAGATTAAATTGGTTTGGTCACCTCCTTCAACCACCTCCTGTGTTCCCCGTCCAGTCTCGGTTCAAGTCTCTCGTATACCGTCCGCTGGTACTTGTTGAACCAGTCAATCTCCTCCCGCGTCAGCATCTCCTTGATAATCGGACTGGTGATGATCGGACATACGGTGAGATGCTCGAAGGTGTAGTACGGCCCGAAGGTGATGCCCTCAGCCGTTCCACCGTCATACTGACAGCAAGTGGGGTCCACCGCCTTGCCGTCGGCGCCGCTGAAGTCAGCGTTGACCACCAGCATGGTGTCCTCGTGGCGCACACCGTGGCTGCCCTCGATGTATATGCCAGGCTCGTCGGTTATTATCATGCCAGGCAACAGCGGCGTGGGCCGCCACTGCATACGGAACTGGTGGTAGTCGATACTCTCGTGGACCGACATGAACTGTCCCACGCCGTGTCCTGTGCCGTGCAGGTAATTGATTCCGTACCTCCACATGTCCATACGGGCGAAGGCGTCAATCTGAGTTCCGTTGGTTCCCCTCGGGAACACCGCACTTCCCAGTTTTATCCAGCCCTTGAGTACCAGTGTGTAGTCGCGCCTCATCTCCCATGTGAGAGGTCCGAGCGGAAGGGTGCGCGTGATGTCGGTAGTACCGTCGAGATACTGACCACCGGAGTCGATGAGCAGCAGTCCCTCCGGTTTCACCGGTATGTCGGTCTCCGGACTCGGGTCATAATGCACGATGGCACCGTGGTGGGCGTAGCCCATGATACTCTCGAAACTGATGCCCTTGCACAGCGGTTGCTCTCGCCGGAACTCCTCCAGTTTCGCGGCGAGCGACAGTTCCGTCTGTCCGCCCTTAGGCACGTTCTCCAGCGTCCACTTCATCCACTTCACCATAGCCACACCGTCCTTCTCGTGCGCACTGCGGTAGCCTTTTATCTCCGTAGCGTTCTTGAACATCAGCATGTGGGGGATAGGCGACTCCCTGTCCACATGGTGTTTTATCGCAGTGTACGTACGGTAGTTGGTCTTGTCGGGCTGGGTCTCCACAGGCAGGTCGCAAGCCGCAAGGTCGTCCAGAACCGCCTCATACGGCCGTATGCCTACCCCTTCCGCCTTCAGGTACGCCTCCACCTCTTCACTCACCTTCTCCTTGTTTATATATAAGGTGGCAGTGCCAGGCGTTATGATGAGGTAGCTCACGAACAGCGGAGTGTAGAGTATGTCGTCGGCACGCAGGTTGAGTGTCCACGCTATGTCCTCAAGGTAAGTGGCGAGCAGGGCATGTCCGCCAATCTTCTCCCTTATGCGGGCTATCTTGCTCGTGGCACTCTCACCGGCATACTCCAGCGGCTGGATAAAGAGTTTACTGTCTGGAATCCCCGGACGGTCAGTCCATATCGTCTCGTAAGGGTCTACCGACGGGTCGAGTTCCAGTCCGCAGCCCTCCAGTTCGTCCTTCAACTGTCGCACAGCCTCCACCGTGTTGACCCATCCGTCAACACCCACCTTGTCGCCCTGCCGCAGCACACTGCCCAGCCACTCCGTGATGCTTGGTGTCCCTTCTATCTTGTCCTTCATCAGTACAAAACCGGTTCCGTCCAGTTGCTCGCGCGCCTGGATGAAATAACGCGAGTCGGTCCACAGCGCCGCCTTGTCCGCGGTAACCACCGCCGTGCCGGCGCTGCCTGTGAAGCCCGAGATCCACCGGCGCGACTTCCACCTTTCCGGTATATACTCCCCACAGTGCGGGTCGGTGCTGGGAGTGATGAACGCGCTGACCCCTCTTTCCTTCATTACTTTGCGCAAATCGTAAAGCCTACCTTCAATTTCTTTCATGATATCTATGTTTGAGTTGTAATATTCACTGCAAATATATGATTATATTTTGTGCTGTCAAAATAAACTTTTATATTTGCACTGAAAAAGACTCGATAGTAATTACTAAAAACATTGTATCATGGCATTTTTAACAAACGAGAAACTATTAATTGTCGGAGCCGGAGGTATGATTGGTTCCAACATGGCTCAGACTGCGGCAATGCTCGGTCTGACTTCCAACATCTGTCTCTACGATATCTTTGAGCCAGGAGTCCACGGTGTAGCCGACGAGATGGCGCACTGTGCGTTCCCGGGTGTCAACATCACTTGGACAGTAGACCCCAAGACAGCGTTCACAGGTGCTAAATACATCATCTCCTCAGGCGGCGCGCCACGTAAGGACGGCATGACCCGTGAGGACCTTCTCAAGGGAAACTGCAAAATCGCGGCCGAGTTCGGTGACTTCATCAAGAAGTACTGCCCGGACGTGGAGCATGTGGTAGTCATCTTCAACCCTGCTGACGTGACAGCGCTCACCGCGCTCATCCACTCAGGTCTGAAGCCCAACCAGCTCACTTCACTTGCGGCACTCGACTCAACACGTCTGCAGCAGCAGCTCGCCATGGAGTTCGGCGTACAGCAGGACAAGGTGACTGGCGCACACACTTACGGTGGCCACGGAGAGCAGATGGCAGTGTTCGCCTCACAGGTGAAGGTGGACGGCAAGCCACTCGCCGACCTTCCTATGACAGCCGAGCGTTGGGCTGAAATCAAGCACGCCACCATCCAGGGCGGTTCCAACATCATCAAGTTGCGCGGACGTTCTTCATTCCAGAGTCCGGCTTACCAGGCTGTGAAGATGATTGAAGGCGCAATGGGCGGCGAGAAGTTCACCCTCCCTGCCGGATGCTACGTTTCCGGTGGCAAGTACCAGAACGTCATGATGGCAATGCCTACCGTGATCGACAAGACCGGTGTACACTACACCGACCCTAAGGGTACTGCAGACGAGATGGCGGCTCTCGACGCTTCATACGCCCACCTGCAGAAGATGCGCGACGAGATCATCTCTCTCGGCATCATCCCGGCAGTGGCAGACTGGAAGTCTGAGAACCCGAATCTGTAAGCATAGAATGTTTCATAAAGTACGCGTAAAGGTTCGGTCTACTCAAACACCGAACCTTTATCGTCATAATCCACAGTATATATAGACACAAGAAAGACATGAGAGTAGCGATTGTAGGCGCAAGCGGCGCCGTAGGCCAGGAGTTCCTGAGGGTTCTCGCGGAGAGGGACTTCCCTGTAGACGACCTCGTATTGTTCGGATCCACACGCAGTGCCGGACGCAAGTACACATTCAAGGGCAAGGAGTATGAGGTGAAGCTCCTGCAGCACGGTGACGACTTCAAGGACATTGACGTGGCGTTCACCTCAGCCGGTGCCGGCACATCCAAGGAGTTTGCGGCCGACATAACCAAGTACGGGGCTGTGATGATAGACAACTCCAGTGCGTTCAGAATGGACAAAGACGTGCCGCTCGTTGTCCCCGAGTGCAACGCCGGGGACGCGCTCAACCGTCCGCGCGGCATCATCGCCAACCCGAACTGCACCACCATCATGATGGTTGTGGTTCTCCAGCCCATTGAACAACTGTCGCACATCAAACGCATACACGTGGCGTCCTACCAGAGTGCCAGCGGTGCGGGTGCGGCTGCGATGAACGAGTTGCAGGAGCAGTACAAGGCACTGGCAGAGTCCAAGGATCCTGTGGTCAGCAAGTTCGCCTACCAGCTGGCATATAACGTAATCCCACAGATTGACGTGTTCCAGGACAACGGGTACACCAAGGAGGAGATGAAGATGTTCAACGAGACGAAGAAAATCATGCACACCGACGCCAACTGTTCCGCCACATGCGTGCGCATCTCGTCACTCCGCGCCCACAGCGAGGCTGTGTGGGTGGAGACAGAGAAGCCGATTGAGGTGGAAGAGGCACAGAAGGCGATTGCCGCCGCCGACGGTGTTATCCTCATCGACAACCCAGCGCTGGTGGGGGCGAAGGCCAACCCCGACGCTACCAAGGAGACTATGGAAGGACTGCCTTACCCGATGCCGCTCTACACGGCCGGCAAGGACTGTGTATATGTGGGACGTGTGAGGAAAGACCTTGCCAACGACAACGGACTGACCTTCTGGCTCTCAGGCGACCAGATAAAGAAGGGCGCAGCCCTCAATGCCGTACAGATTGCCGAGTACCTCATCAAGGTGGGCAACATCAAGTAGACGGCGCACCACCAGTCTTTCACCAAGAAAAAGTTGACTTTGAGAGTCAACTTTTTTTGTAAAACGGGCTTATATTGCGGAAAAAAAAGGCGACAACGAACCTGCGGCTATTAGCGCTCACCCTTGTCGTTCGATGATTTCCATCATCTCGCTTGCAGTCACGACTTTTGGAGTATCCGGAAAATGCTTTAGGCTACCCGTAACCAAGAAGGATTCTTCTTTGCCGAGTGCAACTTCATAGAACACGCGGTCATCTTTATCAGGCAAATCTCCGTCATAAGGGAAACGCGGTGAATCCATACCATTTTGCTTGACGCAATCTATCACTAAGCGAATCTGCTCTTGTGTCAGTTTGAATTTCCTGCGGCTCAAAACATCTTCGTACTCCTCTATAATGTCATCATTATATAAAGGAGTAAAACGATGCAAGAACAGACTTTTGAGGATTCTTACTGTTGATGCTTGTGGATTGTGAGTGATTAGAGCTGAAACAAAAATGTTCGTATCAATAACGGCATACACCATTGCGATTTTTTCTTAATCGTCTGACTTCTCGTATTTCCGCATTGATTTCATCCAAGCTCAATTCAGGAGTCTCGCCTTTATCCGCAGACGCTCTAACCTTATCAAATGCGGCGCATGAATTTTCAGCCACTTCGTCCTCGTCCTTTGCCCTAATTGCAAAGGGAATGCTCTTGCTTCGGATAACAGCTCTAACGAAGATGTTGATTGCCGTATTCGCACTCATGCCAAACTGTTCACAGAGTCGGTCGAACTGAACTTTTTGCAGGTTGTCCATTCGGACGGTCATTGCTGTCTGTGCCATAATGATTGCTGTTTAATGTTACCAGTGAGGCAATATGCCACTCTTTCAGCTGCAAATATAGGTCATTCTGACTTACGACACGCTAAACAGGTGGAATATTTCGCATAATTTAATAGATTAAGGCCTGAAAGTTACTGATTAACGTCTCTTGTCGAGGGCATCAATCGGACTGATTTACCAACCGTTTGCCGTCGGCTGAATAGGGGATAAGGTAGCCCTTGTCGTCAATCTGCTTGAGGGCGTCCCAACTCTTGCATGCGCATTTTTACCTCCATGTTAGGGTAGTCCAAATGGTAACATCTAAATTGTGAATCGTAGTTCTTGATGGTTAGGCAACCAACCTGGTAGAGCAACGGCAAGGCAAATGTTATCAAATCCAGAGGTCGATAGAAATCAGTTGCATCGCAATACTCTTGTTCCATATCCAGTACATTGACATTGTATTTCCGCAACGCCTCGATGAGATAGGACGGAGTGTCAGATTCAAACCAATAGGCTCCTATCTTCTGTTCGTCCAGAGCCTTTATCAGACTGAACGGATTGAACACGTCTTCTGACTTCCCGCTGAAATGATAGCCGTCATAGTAGCTTGTCAGTTCTTCAAGACACTCCTCGTATGTCATGCCGAGTGTCTTGCCCAGTCCCTCCACGTGGGGCTGCATCACAGTGGTGAGCTCGTCCTTGCTGATGCCGCAAATGGCGGAGTACTGGTCGAACATACTGATGTCACAAAGATTGTTCAGTTCGCCGGATATGCTGACAAACCTTGTCATGCCTGTGATGAAGAAGAACTCCAGATACGGGTCGAGCATCTTGATTGGACTGTAGAAGTTCTGCATTATGAAGCGCAACTGCTGCAGGTTGTCCTTCTCGTGTACCACATCGAGCAGGGGTGCGTCATATTCGTCGATGATGACCACCACCCTTTGTCCGGTTTGTTTATAGGCACGTCTGACAAGACCAGTTAGGCGTAAGTTCGGATATTTTTCATCCCTTATAAAATCCGTTTGGACTCATCTTCGCCCAACGTATATACATTTCTTTATAATTGTCTTTAATGAACTGTTGTATAATGCGTATGTCTTTGTCTGTAAGTATGCCACGTGCCACCACTTCTGTATCACCATTACCTTTCACAAAGAGTTTCGCTGAGCCTGCCTCCGTAAGTTTATTGTCACTGGCATGCACGTGCATCGCTTCGATAATACAATGCGACGTATAGTACAGGTAATAACCCGAAATCTTGAAATCGAAATACTTAGGCATACGACTCCTCCATATACTTTTTGTTCTTCTCCCAATATCCTTCTACAATACTCAACTCCACATCGTCCATGGTAGTTTCCAAGACCTCACCTTGTGCCGACATGAGCAATGCATGATGGGGTTCTTTAAGGTCCAACACCCGTATATTGGAATTGTCCGCATTGGAAAACGCATAGCCGCAAACAATCATGTCGGCGGCGGAACTTATCTTCAACAACTCGTCACTGTTCATAGTCTCCGATTTTTACTGTTTGGATATTTTTCAGGAATGTCTTTGGATTGATATAGAGATTCTGAAGTATTGGCACCAAGTCGATGTATTCTTCTGTTATTCCCATGCCTTCATAGTCTGCCATAACAACAATATAACCATTGTCCCACGACTTTACCTCCACATACTTTTTCAGTATGCCCGGAGTCCGGAAACGGATGTTGTAGTCGGCATATTTGAATGATGTCATATCACCCTGATTTGACAATACAGCTTGAGTTGCCGCTTCTTGTGTATTCATAAGTTTACCCTCCTTTTCAACACATTAATACCTGTCTGTACAAAGACAGTACATTCATTTAATCTGACACAAGGCAAAGGTACAAATTAAATCTGAGAAACACATTCCTTTCGGAGGAATAATTTGTGTTCTGCATTAAAAACTCGTAACTTCGCAACCAACAATACATTGTAAGACGGTTAGAGGAAAAACGGTGTTAGAAATAAACGACAATAGAGGGGGTAGAGACAGTGCAATGTCAACTACTAAGTGTCTTTCCCTAAAAAAAGGTTCTTCCACTTTTAGAGTTGGTAAAACAGCGTAATCGTAACAATTCAGTTCACAACGTGTGGCACTCTGAGTGAAACCTCGGGCTGAAAGCCCAGTAAGCACCTAGCCCCTTCGGGACGCACATGTTCCTGATGACCCAACTTTTTATACTCATAGCATCTTGATTTGGCACTTTTTTCATACCTTTGCCTGTGATTTACTGAAACGACCGATATGAACATCACGTTAAAACGCAAAGCAAGAACCAAGACACGGAAGCAGAAGGACCATGCGCTGAACATCCTGCTGCTGAAGATTGCCATCATCATATTCACTACCGCCGTCATCGTTTACTTCCTGCCGCGCACGAGCGGATTCAACTATTCGTACGAGTTGAACCGGCCATGGCACTACGGCACGATGATTTCAACGCAGAAGTTCAATATCCAGATGAGCGACTCCACCCTGGAGTTGAAGCGCGACAGTATCGCCCGTTCATTCATGCCTTACTTCAACCGCAACACGGACACGGAGAACATGGTGAGGAGCAGGTTGGACACGATAGAATGTGGACACTATCTGAAACAGCACATCATAGAGATGTTCGACAGTGTATACCAGCACGGAGTGATGGGCAGCGCCGACTATGACAGTCTCAAGGCAGTGGGGACAACCCACGTGCGTATCATAGAGAACAACCACGCGTCGGTAGTCCCCATAGACCAGATTGTAACCCTGCACGACGCTTACCGTTTCATCGTACACCACGACGAGAATATTTTCCCTGCATCCGACATAAGCCGACTGGACCTCAACACCATACTCACAGAGAACCTGCAGTACGAACGGAGGAAATCGGAAGAGGAACTGCAAAGCGAGTACGATGCGGTGACATCGAACACCGGCTTCGTCATGGTGAACGAAAAAATCGTGGACAGAGGGGAGTTGGTTACCACGGAGATTTACCAGAAGCTGAAGTCGTACGAGGCGGTACTGAAGAAGCAGCAGAACGACACCAGCACATCAGCGATGCTGATATGGGGACAAGTGGCAATCGTGGCGTTCATCATATCACTGATGATAGCGTACCTGTCGGTCTTCCGTCCCGACTATCTGGAGAAGAAGCAGTGCGCCATCCTGTTGTTCTCGCTCATCACCCTGTTCAGTGTGATTGCCTCGTGGATGGTCACCAGACATATCCTCCACGTGTTCATCATCCCCTGCTGCATGGTGCCGATTATCATACGGGTGTTCATGGACTCGCGCACGGCGCTCACCTTCCACGTCTGTATGGTTCTTGTCATGTCGCTCGCGCTGACCAACCAGTATGAGTTCATCATCTTCCAGATAATAACCGGCTTCATGGTCATACTGAACCTGCGCGAACTGAACCAGCGGTCACAGATAATCCATACGGCAATCATAACGACACTCACCTACTGCGCCGTGTACACCGCCTATGAGTTTGCTGCGGGCGCGGTCATCAGCGACCTCGACCGACGGATATTCATCTACTTCTGCATCAACGGACTGCTCCTGCTCTTCATCTACCCCCTGTTCTGGGTCATGGAGAAAGTGTTCGGGTTCATAAGCGACGTGACACTCATAGAACTGTCGAACATCAACAACCCACTGCTCCAGAAGATGTCGGAAGACGCCCCCGGCACGTTCCAGCACTCGATGCAGGTGGCGAACCTCGCGTCGGAGGTGGCGAAGAAGATAGGTGCCAACCCACAACTCGTAAGGACAGGCGCGCTGTACCATGACATAGGGAAACTGGAGCGTCCTGTCTTCTTCACGGAAAACCAGGCTGGCGGCAATCCGCACAAGCGCCTCAGTCCGATGAAAAGTGCGGAGGTCATCATATCACACGTGACCTACGGACTGGCTCTCGCCGAGAAGAACAACCTGCCGGAACAGATAAGGGGGTTCATACGCACGCACCACGGACTGGGCAAGACCAAGTACTTCCTTATTACATATAAGAACGATCATCCCGACGAGGAGGTGGACGAGAGCAAGTTCCAGTACCCAGGGCCCAATCCGCAGACGAAGGAACAGGCGATTCTCATGATGGCGGACGCAGTAGAGGCCGCGTCGCGCAGTCTGAAGGAATATACGGAGGAAGCCATCAGCAATATGGTGGACACCATCGTGGACGGTCAGGTGAGGGACGGTTTCCTCAAGGAATGTCCTATAACCTTCAAGGACATCACCGACTCCAAGGAGATATTCAAGGAAAGGCTGAAGACCATCTACCACACACGTATCTCGTACCCCGAACTGAACAAAAACGCCGGGGCGGACAATAAAAAGGAGAACAATCAGTTACATTAGTTGATGAAAAGACTAATCCCCATACTCCTCACCCTACTTGGACTCGCCGCCCAGCCAGTCCGGGCGCAGTGGGACGTGCAGTACTCAGACTTCACCACACTGAAGTCGTTCTACAACCCTGCCGTAGCGGGAACAGAGGGACTGCTGGACGTGGCGATAGCCTATTCGCTACAGATGGCAGGATATGACAACGCCCCACGCACCATGTATGCCGGGGCCAGTATGCCCATCTACATCCTCAGTCCCCGACACGGTGCCGGCGTCAGTCTGTTGAGCGACGAACTGGGAATCTTCAAGACCACACAGATTTCACTGCAATACGCCTTCAACATGAAGATAGGTGAGAAAGGGCGACTGGCGATAGGTGTGCAGGGGGCGATGATGAGCGAGACCATCGACCCAGGGGACATGATACTGGAGGACGCGAGCGACCCGGCCTTCCCCACCTCGTCCACCGAAGGGAAGACACTCGACCTGGGAGCCGGGGTGTATTACTACAGTCCCAAACTGTGGGCGGGACTGTCGGCGCAGCACCTGATGTCGCCCACGGTCAACATTGGCGAAAAATACCAACTGGACATCTCACGGGTGCTTTATTTCATGGCAGGAGGCAATATTAAGATAAAAAACACGTTATTATCTCTACAGCCAGCCGTAATGGTTCAGTCTGATTTCCAGTCGTGGAGAGAGGACATCCAGTGCAAATGCACGTACGAGTTTGAATCAAGGCAGTTCTACGCAGGTATCGGTTACAGTCCTGACATCTCCGCCACAGTGATGATTGGTGGTTACTTCCATGGAATACAGTTGGGCTATTCATACCAGATGTACACCCAGGGTGTGGGTCTGCAGAACGGCGCGCACGAGATAGTGCTGAGGTACAAGACAAGCCTCGACCTGTTCAAGAAAGGCAAGAACCTGCACAAGAGTGTCAGGTTCCTGTAGGGTATATAAAAAGAAGGACACTAAGACATAAAATCGAGAGTAAGAGAATATATGAGAAAAGGATTTATCGCAATAGGCATTCTGGTCCTGTCGGCCGTCGTCATATCATGCATGAGCAGCCGTGGCGGCAACGCCGACGCTCTGGGAGGGGAAGTGACCGGTGTGGGAGGGACCTCTGTCCAGGAACCCGCTCCGTACGGGATGGTACTCATCAGACGCGGTTCGCTGAAGATGGGTACGGACAAGGTGGACAGCCTGTGGGGAAAGAAGATGCCGGAAAGGGAGATTTCCGTGGACGCGTTCTGGATGGACGAGACAGAGGTGACCAATTCAAAATACAGACAGTTCGTGCAGTGGGTGCGCGACTCCATCATACGTGAGCGGCTCGCCGACGCCGGGTACGACGAATACAGGATTGAGGAAGACAAGAACGGAGACCCTGTGACTCCGCACCTCAACTGGGCCAAGCCGTTGCCATGGAGGAATCCCGACGAGCAGGAGACGGAGATTCTCAACAGTGTCTACACGCACCATCCCTTCGACGGTTCCAAGATGTTGGACGCAAGCCAGATGAACTACCGCTACGAGACGTTCGACTATGCCATGGCGGCTAAACGGAAGTACCGTCTGAACCCGGAGGAGAGGAACCTCAACACAGACATCAAGACCGACCCCGACGAGGTGGTGATGATTTCCAAGGACACCGCCTACATCGACGATGAGGGACGGATTCACCGCGAGTCCATCACACGTCCCCTCTCCAGCATGTGGGACTTCGTGAACACCTATATAGTGAACGTCTACCCCGACACCACCTGTTGGATAAACGATTTCCAGAATGCGGAGAACGAGATATACATGCGGCTCTATTTCAGTCACCCCAACTACAACGACTACCCTGTGGTGGGCGTGTCCTGGGAACAGGCGAACGCCTACTGCAACTGGAGGACTGACTACCTCCTCCGTGGACTCGGCGCCAACGCCAAGTTCATACAGCGGTACAGGCTCCCGACCGAGGCTGAGTGGGAGTACGCCGCGCGTGGCAAGGACGGCAACGAACTGCCATGGGAGAACGAGGATGTCAAGAGCGACAAGGGCTGCTACTATGCCAACTTCAAACCCGACAGGGGCAACTACACCAAGGACGGCAACCTGATAACCTCTAAGGTGGGAATATACTCAGCCAACTCCAACGGGCTGTACGACATGGCGGGAAACGCGGCGGAATGGACCTCCACCGTCTATACGGAGGCCGGAATCCTGTCGATGAGCGACATGAACCCGACACTCACCTACAACGCCGCCATAGAAGACCCTTACGCACTGAAGCGGAAGTCGGTACGCGGAGGTTCGTGGAAAGACCCTGAGAGTTTCATCAAGTCAGCGTGGCGCACATCCGAATACCAGAACGTCGGACGGTCGTTCATCGGCTTCAGGTGCGTGAGAACCCAGGTAGGCACCGCCACCAAACAGAAGAGATAGACAACGAGGACACAATACACAACAACCATACATAAACGTTACTGAAGAATGGCTAAGAAGAAAAAGAATATAGTATCCAGAATGCAGATCTGGATGGACAGCAGACCGGGACAGATGTTCCTGAATTACGCGTACAGTTGGGGAGCGTCAATCGTCATCCTGGGCGCACTGTTCAAGTTGACACATATAGCAGGAGCTGACCTGATGCTGTTCCTCGGTATGGGAACGGAGGTCATCGTCTTCTTCCTCGCGGGCTTTGAACGGCCGTACGACGAGGACAAGAGGGAAAAGGCGGAGGACAAGGAGAAGACAGGTGAGACAGAGGGCGCAACCAACGCGGTCAACGGTACGGTCATCATCAACGGAACGGTGTCAACAGGGGCAGTGCCTGTCGGTTGCGAATCAACTGATTCTATATCAACAGGTGAGACCATCGACCCGGCGCAACTGGCAGGAGCGATAGCCGCCTCTCCCGTCATGTCGTCGGCTCAGTTCAACGGCATGAGTCCTGAGATGCAGGAGGCTACGCAGAAATATGTGGACCAACTGAACGAACTTACAGAAACTCTCAAGATGGTGGCAGAGCAGTCGGCACGACTCACGCGCGACTCGGAGGAGATGGAGAACATGAACCGCACGCTTACAGGCATCAACCGTTTCTATGAGATGCAGCTGCGCAGTGTCGGGACACAGAGCGCCACGATAGACAATGTGAACGAGCAGACCACCCGACTCGCCGCCCAACTGGAGGAACTGAACAGACTTTACGCAAGGATGGTGGAGGCGCTGAAGGTGAACATGACCGGTCCAATAACCAAGAGTGAAGGGTAACAGACATGGCTATAAGGAAAAGGAAACTGTCTCCACGTCAGAAGATGATTAATCTGATGTACGTCGTGCTGATGGCAATGCTCGCGTTGAACATCAGTTCGGACGTACTCAACGGATTCTCGCTCGTGGACGAGGGACTCAACCGGACCAAGCAGAACGCCACGTCACAGAACGAGGCACTCTACAAGGCTCTGGACGAGGCGATGAAGACGAACCCGGAGAAGACACGCGAGTGGCACGAGAAAGCCCAGCTGCTGCACTCCAAGTCGGACTCCCTCTACCAGTTGGCTGAAAGTCTGAAGTGGGACATCGTACACGACGCGGACGGGGACGACGGAGACATCCACGACATAAAGCACAAGGACAATCTGGAAGCGTCCACTCATGTCATGCTCGCTCCGGGTGTCGGCAAGGGAAAGAAACTGTATCTGGCCATCAAGTCCTACAGGGAATACATCACCGGGATGATCAACGACCCGGGGATGAAGAAGATTGTGGCCGACAACCTGTCCACCGACGTGCCGGCAAAAGGGAAAATCCAGGGGAAGAACTGGCAACAGTACATGTTCGAGAACACCCCAGCCATAGCGTCAGTCACCCTCCTGTCCAAGTTGCAGAGCGACGTGAGAAGCGCGGAGGGGGCGGTACTCCACCAGCTGGTGTCAAATATCGACATCAAGGACGTGAGGGTGAACGAGATCAACGCCTACGTGATTCCGACCTCACAGACGGTAGTCCGCGGAGGCAAGTTCTCCGCCCAGATTATCATGGCGGCTGTAGACACCACCGCGCGTCCGGACATCTACATAGACAATACCCTGCTCAAGTCCCACAACGGACGTTATGAGACCGTCTGCAACTCCACAGGGGAGTTCACCCTCAGGGGGTACCTCCTCATGCGAAACGGCAACGGCGAGACCATACGCAGGGACTTCACACAGCCCTACACGGTAGTTGACCCTACCGCCACCGTGTCCGCCACCATGATGAACATGCTTTACGCAGGTTACCAGAACCCCATCAGTGTGAGTGTCCCGGGAGTGCCGGCGAACAAGATTAACGCCACCATGACAGGCGGCACGCTCACCAAGAAAGGTGACGGACAGTACATAGCCGTGCCTTCCAAGGTGGGATCGGATGCGGTAATCACCGTCACCGCGGAAAACGAGGGCAGACAACAGGAGATGGGCAAGTTCACCTTCCATGTGAGGAAACTGCCCGACCCGACGGCTTACATCAGTTACACCGACAAGGAGGGGACTGCCAGCAGGTACAAGGGCGGACTGCCGATAAGTGTGGCTGCCTTGCTGAAGGCGGAGGGAATAAAGGCGGCGATAGACGACGGACTGCTCGACATAGAGTTCAAGGTGACTTCGTTCGAGGCGACGTTCTTCGACGGGATGGGCAACGCCATACCCGAGGTGTCGAAATCGGCAAGTTTCACTGACCGCCAGCGCGAGATGTTCCGTAAGCTCAAGCGGGGACGCAGGTTCTACATCTCCCGTGTACACGCCGTAGGGCCTGACGGTATCGAGAGGGTGCTGCCGACGGCAATGGAAGTGATAGTAAATTGACATGAACCTTCACAGGTTATAAATACAAGAACAGACATGAAGAGAACGATAATAATGGCATTGGCAGGTTTGGCGTTCGTCCTTACCGCAAGCGCGCAACCGGCGAAAAGCCGTATAGCGGCAAACAAAGCGAAGTCTGACACCAAGGCGGCGGCACAGGCCACCAGCAGGGCAAGTCTGATGTTCCCCACTGCGGTGAACATGCCGGAGGAGGTGGTTTGGCGGCGCGACCTGTACAGGGAACTGAACCTGAAGCAGGACGAGAACGCCCCACTGTATTACCCGATTGAACCTACAGACGGACGTGTCAACCTGTTCACCCTGCTTTTCCAACTGCTTAATGTGGGCAAGATTCCGGCATACGTGTATGACATAAACGGCACGGAGAACTTCACCAAGGAGAACCGCATGCACTTCAAGGACATGCTCGACCGTTATGAGATACCCTACGAGATTGAGGGGAACAGCATCAAGGTGGACCAGAGCAGAGTGCCGTCGGAGGAGGTGCTGAGTTACTTCGTCAAGGAGAGCAGTTACTTCGACCAGAACACCGCCACTTACCACAGCCGTGTGGTGGCCATCTGTCCCGTACTCCACAGGAACGCCGACATCTTCACGATGGACGACGAGGGGGGCAGCACCAAATATCCGCTGTTCTGGGTCAAGATAGATGACGTGGAGCCGTATCTGAACCAGCACATGGTCATGACAAGCAACATCAACAACGCCGCCGCCATGTCGATGGCGGACTTCTTCGCCACCAACCAGTACAAGGGCAAGATATACATGACGACCAACATGCAGGGGAAATCGCTCGCGCAGACCGCCGCCAGCGACTCAGCCATAGTAAAGGAACAGAAGCGTATCGAGCAGCAGATGAAGGACTTCGAGAGCCATATCTGGGCGACACCTGTTGACTCAGCCGAACTGGCAAGACGCGACTCCATCGCAGCAGCGGAGGCAACGGCGAAGAAGACGAAGAAGACGGTTACAAGGGCTTCACGCACGACAGCCCGCAGCACAAGCAAAGCTGAAAAGAGTGCAAAGAGCAGTACCTCCTCTGGCAGCAGCGCACCGAGAGTGTCGGTACGCAGACAGAGACACTGAGCTGTCTGAAAGTGCCGTGGAGATAATAATAAAACATAAAAACGATTCTTTTATCACCTTATTATATATGCGGCAAGAATCTTTTTTGATACATTTGCAGCCCGAAAACTGTAATAATAGAAAACGAAGATGCAGAACAACCTTGTGATTGTGGAGTCTCCGGCGAAAGCCAAGACTCTCGGAAAGTTCCTTGGTGACGACTATAAGGTGATGTCGAGCTACGGTCATATACGCGACCTGAAGAAGAAAGGATTTGGAATAGACCTCGACAGTCTGGAGCCGGAGTACGAGATACCCGACGACAAGCAGGATCTGGTGAAGTCATTGAAGAAGAGCGCGGAGGATGCCGGTACGGTATGGCTCGCATCCGATGAAGACCGTGAGGGGGAAGCCATCTCATGGCATCTGGCACAGGTACTGGGACTGGATGTGGACAAGACCAAGCGTATCGTGTTCCACGAGATAACGAAGAACGCCATACTCGACGCCATCAAACACCCGAGAACCATAGACGTAAACCTCGTGAACGCGCAACAGGCACGGCGTGTGCTTGACCGTATCGTGGGCTTCAAGCTCTCTCCGGTGCTGTGGAGGAAGCTCAAGCCGGCACTGTCGGCAGGACGGGTACAGTCGGTGGCGGTCAGACTGATAGTGGAGCGCGAGCGTGAGATTGAGCAGTTCCATCCGGAGTCATCATATAAGGTGAGCGCGATATTCACACTGGAGACAGCAGACGGACAGACGACCGACCTGCACGCCAGTCTGAACACACGGTTCGGCACCGTGGAGGAGGCGCGCGCTTTCCTCGAGTCATTTAAGGGCAAGTCGTTCACCATATCCGAGATTACCAAGAAACCGACGAAGAGAACCCCTGCCCCACCGTTCACCACCTCCACCCTACAGCAGGAGGCGGCGCGCAAACTGGGATTCACCGTGTCGCAGACCATGATGGTGGCACAACGCCTCTATGAGTCGGGATTCATCACATACATGCGTACGGACTCCGTGAACCTCTCCACCCTCTGTCTCGGCACAAGCAAGGACGAGATAGTCAAGCAGTGGGGCGAAAAGTACAGTAAGACACGCAACTACCAGACCAGCTCGAAGGGAGCGCAGGAGGCGCACGAGGCGATTCGCCCCACCTACGTGTCGAACCACGACATATCCGGCACCGCACAGGAGCGTCATCTGTATGAACTGATATGGAAGCGTACACTGGCTTCACAGATGGCGGACGCGGAGATAGAGCGCACAACCATAAAGATAAGTATCGACGGCATGGAACACGAGTTCGTGGCTACAGGAAGTGTCGTCACCTTCGACGGTTTCCTGAAGCTCTACCGCGAGTCGGTGGAGGACGAGTCGGCTGAGGACGAGGAGACACGTCTGCCGTCGGACATCAGGGAGGGAATGTCACTGAAAGTATCGGAGGTACACGCCACCGAACGCTACACACAGGCACCACCGAGATACACCGAGGCGAGTCTGGTGCGCAAGTTGGAGGAACTTGGAATCGGTCGCCCTTCCACCTACGCCCCTACCATATCCACCATACAGAACAGAGAGTATGTGGTCAAGGACAACAAGGCTGGAGAGAAACGAAAGTATAAGGTGCTTACACTGGAGGACGGCAGTGTGACGGAGACAGAGAAGACAGAGACTGTGGGACAGGAGAAGTCGAAGTTGATGCCTACCGACATAGGTATCGTGGTCAACGACTTCCTGATGGAGTACTTCCCCGGCATCATGGACTATAACTTCACCGCCAACGTGGAGAAGGAGTTCGACGAGATTGCGGAGGGCAAGGCGGACTGGAAGAAGATGATACATGACTTCGACAAGGACTTCGAGCCGATGGTGGACAAGACGATGCACGACAAGACGGAGCATAAGACCGGCGAGCGTATCTTGGGTACTGACCCCGCAACCGGCAAGACGGTATCGGTGAAAATCGGGCGGTTCGGTCCGGTGGCACAGATAGGCAGTGTGACTGACACCGACAAACCAAGGTTCGCGCAACTGAAGAAGGGACAGAGCATACAGACCATCACCTTCGAGGAGGCGATGGAGCTGTTCAAGTTGCCACGCACCCTTGGCGAGTTCGAGGGGGAGACAGTCACGATAGGCGCAGGACGCTACGGTCCATACGTACTCCACAACAAGAAGTACGTGGCCCTGCCGGCCAGCCATGACCCGACCACCATCACCCTCAACGAGGCGATACTGGTAATCAAGGCCAACCGTGTGGCTGAGGACCAGAAGCACATGAAGCGCTTTGAGGAAGAGCCGGAACTGGAGGTACGCAGTGGACGTTACGGCCCATACCTTTTCTATAAGGGGAAGAACTATAAGTTGCCCAAGAGCGTTGAGCGTCCGATGGACCTGACGGCGGAGAAGTGTCTGGAGATTATCAAGAACCAGGAGACAAGACACGCTGCCGCCAAGGAACGGAAGAAGAAGACGGAAGAGTGATGGCGAAAGACAATATCATACTTGTAGGCTACATGGGGGCAGGCAAGACCACCCTCGGCAAAGCTCTGGCAGCCAGTATGGGACGTGTGTTCCACGACCTCGACTGGCTGATAGAGGAACGGACCGGCAAGACCATACCGCAGATATTCGCCGAGCAGGGCGAGGACGGGTTCAGGCAGATAGAACGGCAGACACTGACGGAGGCTGTGGACGAGGACGGTCTGGTGTTGGCGGTGGGAGGCGGCACACCCTGCTTCTTCGACAATATCGACGTGATGAACCGCAGGGCGCGGACTGTCTACCTACAGGCGTCGCCAGAGACCCTGATGGCGCATATACGGATGGGCGGGACCAAACGTCCGCTGGTGGACGGCAAGAGCGACAGTGAACTGATTGGGAATATCAGGCAATCGCTCAGGAAGAGGGAGCCGTTCTACAACAGGGCGAACTACAAGGTGACTATAGACACCATCACTGACGACAGACAGATAGACGGATACGTGGACAAAATAAAAGACATACTAAAGAAATGACACAACTGACAGTAGTTAAGGTTGGCGGAAAAATCGTTGAGGAACCAGAGTCACTGGAGAGACTCCTCAACGATTTCTCCGCTATTAAGGGAAACAAGATTCTGGTACACGGAGGCGGCAGGAGCGCCACCAAGATTGCGTCGCAGCTCGGGATAGAGACCAAGATGGTGGACGGACGCAGGGTCACCGACGCGGAGATGCTGAAAGTGGTCACCATGGTATATGGAGGCTTGGTAAACAAGAACATAGTGGCACAGTTGCAGGCGCGCGGCATCAACGCACTGGGACTTACGGGATCGGACATGAACGTTATCAAGTCACACAGGAGGAGTCCGGTGCCGGTGGACTTCGGTTTTGTGGGCGACGTGGACAAGGTGGACGGATCACGCCTCGCCATGCTTATCGACTCGGGCATCGTGCCTGTCATGGCGCCGCTGACACACGACGGCAAGGGAAGTCTGCTGAACACCAATGCCGACACCATCGCAGGAGAGGTGGCGAAAGCCATGACCGCCTTCTATGACGTGACCCTCATGTACTGCTTCGAGAAGGCAGGGGTACTGGCGGACGAGAATGACGACGAGAGCGTGATTGGACATATCAACGGTGACGACTTCCACAGGTTGGTGGACTCCAAGGTGATTCAGGGCGGTATGATACCTAAGGTGCAGAACGCGCTGTCCGCCGTGGACGCAGGTGTGAAGGAGGTCATCATCACCAAAGCCACGGCCATTGACGGACTGCACGGAACGAAAATAACGAAAGAATGAAAAAAAATGGCATCCGCGTTGTAACTTTACCGTAACTCGTCCGTCTTAACTGTAGAGAGATGAAAGAAATCAGCTTCACCAACGATGTGTATCCTCTGAAAGACAAGCTGTTCAGGCTCGCCCTAAGGATATGTCTCAACAGACAGGAGGCGGAAGACATCGTTCAGGACACGCTGGTGAAGGTATGGGACACGAGGGACGGATGGCGGGACATCCACAACATCGAGTCGTTCTCGATGAGGGTCTGCCGCAACCTCGCACTCGACAGGGTGGAAAAGAAGGAGAGACGCAACATATCACTCGATGAGACAGTCCACGACCTGGCGGACACCTCTCAGGCTCAGGACAGCCGGCTGATAAGACAGCAGCAGTACGATTCGGTAAGCAGGATTATCGGGTCACTCCCGGAGAAGCAGCGGGTTGCGGTGCAACTGCGAGACATCGAGGGGAAAAGCTATCAGGAGATCGCCGACATCATGGACATCACCGTAGCGGATGTCAAGGTCAACATCTTCAGAGCCAGACAGACAATAAAAGACAGGTTTCTCAAACAGGACAAGAAGTAGAAAATGATGAACTATCAATACATAGAGCAGTTGTTGGACCGTTACTGGGAGGGCAGGACTACATTGGAGGAGGAGCAGATACTGCGATCGTTCTTCAGCCAGCCAGACATCCCGGAGGACATGAGGCAGTATGCGCCGTTGTTCCGTTACGAGACGGAAGAGAAGGACGTTTGCCTCGACAAGGACTTCGACGCGCGCATGTCAGCCCTTCTCGACAGCGAGACGAAGGTGAAGGCAAAGCGTATCAAGCTGTCCACACGGTTCGCACCGCTGTTGAAGGCAGCAGCCCTGATAGCTGTGGCCATCACGATAGGCAACATCTCGGAGAGAACCATGCAGACCAACTCCGCAGGTGCTGAGGCGGTCACCGCCGGTGACACCTACACTCGGAAGGAGGACATAACCGCCAAGATAAAGATCATCGACAAGAACAGGTCGGACGCGATGGCGAAGACCGACTCGCTCGGGCAGCATTCATCGGCGGTTGGACAGGAAGAGGTGACCTACGAGTGACTGTATGACAAACGAACGGAAAATAACAATCATTTCTTTTATATGCTTTAACTAAAACCTAATTACGAATGAAGCTGTGAAGTTTCAATTCTCTCAAAAACATCAGAAAGTACACGTTACTTTTGGAATAAGGACCGAGGCGAAAGCCAAGGTCCTTTTTCTGTATCCGGCACACGGCATCACCCCGAAAGTACCGCCGCTGGCAGTTTCATTATGCAATAATTGACGGGCGTTGTCTTTTATGCGTTCCGTGTCGTTTTTACTTGCTGATTTGTTTGGTCATGAAATGAACTTTGTCTAATTTTGCAATGGATATTCATGCATTATGCAACAGGGCCGGCAACGGCATCTGTTCTCTCATGACTAAGTGTAAAATGAACTATATAAAGTTTTTATGTCAGACGAATTGGAAATAAAGGAATTGGACAGCGTGGTTGTCCGGTTCTCAGGCGACTCAGGCGACGGTATGCAACTCGCCGGAAACATCTTCTCTACAGTGTCCGCCACTGTAGGTAACAGTATCAGTACATTCCCTGATTATCCAGCGGACATTCGCGCCCCGCAAGGGTCACTCACCGGTGTATCCGGTTTTCAGGTACACATCGGAGCAGGTAAGGTCTACACCCCGGGCGACAAGTGCGACGTGCTTGTGGCGATGAACGCGGCGGCCCTGAAGACACAGTACCGCTATGCCAAGCCGGGCGCGGCCATCATCATCGACACCGACTCCTTCGGTCAGCGCGACCTGGAGAAGGCGGCGTTCAAGACGGGCGACTACCTCGGAGAGATGGGCATAGACCCCGACAGGGTTATCGCCTGTCCTATCACACAGATGGTGAAGGACTGTCTCGCCGACTCCGGCATGGACGCGAAGGCCATGCTGAAGTGCCGTAACATGTTCGCCCTCGGACTGGTATGCTGGTTGTTCGACCGTGACCTTGACGTGGCTTTCAACTTCCTCAAGGAGAAGTTCGCGAAGAAAGCCGGTGTGGCTGAGGCCAACATTAAGGTTATCCAGGCAGGATACGACTACGGCCACAACACCCACAGTTCCGTAGCCAACGTCTACAGGATAGAGACTAAGGAGAAGACTCCGGGACGGTACATGGACATCACCGGCAACAAGGCCACCGCATACGGACTCATCGCGGCTGCCGAGAAGGCGGGACTCAAACTCTATCTGGGTTCCTACCCTATCACTCCGGCTACCGACATACTGCATGAACTGTCAAAGCACAAGTCACTGGGCGTGACTACCGTTCAGTGTGAGGACGAGATTGCAGGATGCGCGTCCGCAGTGGGAGCGTCCTTCGCGGGAGCGTTGGCAGCCACATCCACATCCGGTCCTGGTGTCTGCCTCAAGAGCGAGGCGATGAACCTGGCGGTCATCATGGAACTGCCGTTGGTGGTCATCGACGTGCAGCGTGGCGGTCCGGCCACAGGTCTCCCCACCAAGTCGGAGCAGACCGACCTGCTGCAGTGTCTCTTCGGCCGTAACGGCGAGAGTCCGATGCCGGTCATCGCAGCCACAAGCCCTACCGACTGCTTCGACGCTGCTTATGCGGCATGTAAAATCGCGCTTGAACACATGACCCCGGTAATCCTCATGACAGACGCTTACGTGGCGAACGGATCGGGCGCGTTCAAGTTGCCTAATCTGGCTGACTATCCAGCCATCAATCCTCCATACGTGCCGGAAGAACTGAAGGGCAAGTGGACACCATATATGCGTGACGAGAAGACTCAGGTGCGCTACTGGGCTGTGCCCGGCCGTGAAGGGTTCGAGCATATCCTCGGAGGACTGGAGAAAGACAGTAAGACCGGCGCCATATCCACCGACCCGGAAAACCATGACCTCATGACCCGTCTGCGTCAGGAGAAGATTGACAAGATTGCAGTACCCGACCTTGAGGTGGCAGGTGACAAGGACGACGCCGACCTGCTCATCGTGGGCTTCGGCGGCACTTACGGTCATCTCCACGCCGCCATGGACGAGATGCGCAAGGCCGGCAAGAAGGTTGCGCTCGCACACTTCAAGTACATCAACCCACTGCCGGCAAACACCGCAGAGGTACTGAAGAGATACAAGAAGGTGGTCGTAGCGGAACAGAACATGGGACAACTGGCGGGATGGCTCCGCATGAAGGTGGACAACTTCGTGCCGTATCAGTTCAACCAGGTGAAGGGACAGCCGTTCGTCGTGGCTGAACTCGTGGAGACATTCAGTAATATCATCAACAAATAACAGAAAGGACAATCATTATGGCATATACAGCAGTAAACTATAAGAAAGGACAGCCAAGATGGTGTCCTGGATGTGGCGACCATTTCTTCCTCGCATCACTCCATAAGGCTATGGCGGAGATAGGTGTCGCTCCGAATGACATTGCGGTCATCTCCGGTATCGGTTGCTCCAGCCGTCTGCCGCATTACATGGCTACCTACGGCATGAACACCATACACGGACGCGCGGCTGCCATCGCTACAGGATGCAAGGTAGCGAACCCGAACCTCACGGTATGGCAGGTGAGCGGTGACGGTGACGGACTCGCCATCGGCGGAAACCACTTCATCCACGCCAACCGCCGTAACATCAACCTCAACATGATACTCCTCAACAACCGTATCTATGGTCTGACCAAGGGACAGTACAGTCCTACAAGTCCACGAGGCTTCGTGAGCAAGTCCAGTCCTTACGGTACTGTAGAGGACCCGTTCCGTCCGGCGGAGCTCTGCTTTGGCGCGCGCGGACATTTCTTCGCCCGTGCCGTGGCTACCGATGCCGCAGGAACGGTAGAGATTCTCAAGGCAGCATACAACCACCAGGGAGCCAGCGTGTGTGAGATTCTCCAGAACTGCGTCATCTTCAACAACGGAACGCACGACTCGGTATACACCAAGGAGACACGCGCCAAGAACGCCATCTATGTGGAACACAGCAAACCGCTGGTGTTCGGTGAGAACAACGAATACGGACTGGTACAGGAGGGTTTCGGACTGAAAATCGCAGAGATAGGTAAGGATGGTGTCACCATAGACGACATACTCGTCCACGATGCCCACTGCGAGGACAACACCCTGCAGCTCAAGCTCGCCCTCATGGGCAACAACGACGGCTTCCCTGTAGCCCTCGGTGTCATCCGTGACGTGGCAGCCCCGACATACGACGAGGGTGTGACCAAACAGATTGAGGAGGTGAAGGCGGCAAAGAAGTACCATAACTTCGCAGAGCTGCTCGAAACCAACGACATCTGGGAAGTGAAGTAAGACATACAGCATATCGATTCATACATCTGGGCGGCGATTTACCGCCCAGATTTTTTTGAGGACTCTAAAACGATGAATAAGATGACGATGCTTGGCACAGGCAACGCTACGGTTACCCGGTGCTATAACACTTGTTTTGTACTGGAGACTTCCACGACTCGTCTGCTTGTCGATGCTGGTGGTGGAAACGGCATATTGGGACAATTGGAAAAGGTTGGGATACCCATCGCCGACATCCATCACCTCTACGTTACCCATGCCCATACCGACCATGTACTGGGTGTCGTTTGGATAATTCGCATGGTGGCCCAATGCAAAGGATAAGAAGGCAAGCTCCATGTATATAGCCACGACAAGGTTCTCCTCGTCGTAAAGACCATCATTGACATGATTCTTGCCAAGAAGCAGTTGGCAAAAGTAGTGGATCGTGTCGAGTTTCATGAGTTGAAGGACGGCGAATCCTTCGAAGTGGGTGACATGAAGTTAACATGCTTCGACATCCATTCCACCAAGGAAAAGCAGTTCGGATTTCGGGCGGAATTACCCAACCATACAGTTCTGGCGTGCCTTGGCGACGAGCCATACAATCCTCTCAATCGCCCATACGTTGAAAATGCCGACTGGATGATGTGCGAGGCCTTCTGCCTGTATGCAGACCGCGATGTCTTCAAGCCCTACGAGAAAAGCCACAGTACAGCCCTCGATGCCGGCAAGTTGGCGGCAGAACTTGGCGTGAAGAATCTTGTACTCTATCATACAGAAGAGAAAACACTAGACACTCGTCGGGAGACCTACACCAAGGAAGCGGCTGAGAACTTCAGTGGTAAGATAATCGTACCAGATGATTTGGAACAAATCTGTCTTGGATAGCACACCCAGAGAGTGTCCACTGTGGCAATATACTGCGTTTGCCGTAATTTGTGTAATTCTGTCAGCAATATATCTACAACGGCTTTGGGAGAAAGGTCGTAATTTTGCGCCATCAACAGGTACAGACAAAAATTACGGAATAAGATAATTGTAAACGGACTTACATCATGAAGATAATTATGTCAATCATCGCAGTATCAGTCGCCGCCGCCACCTCCCTGATGGCATGCGGCAAGAAGGCTTCCACGTCTGAAGCCGCAGTTTCCAACCCAGCCGTAACACCCAAGGTACTTGTGGCTTACTTCTCTGCCACAGGCACCACTAAGGATGCCGCAGAGACGATAGCCAATGCCACTGGTGGGGAAATATTCGAGATTAAACCTACCAAGGCTTATTCCTCCGCCGACCTCGACTGGACCGACAAGACATCCCGCTGCTGTCGTGAGAACGACGACCCGAAGTCGCGTCCTGCCTTCAAGAAGAACAAGGAGTCACTCGATGGCTACGACCTCATCTTCCTCGGTTTCCCCAACTGGTGGAACGGTGCGCCACGCATCATCAACACGTTCATGGATACCTATGGGTTGAAAGGCAAGCGCGTCGTGCTGTTCATGACCTCTGGTGGCAGTGGAATCGAGAACTCAGAAAGAGTCTTCAAGAAGGCCTACCCCGACGTGAAATGGGAAGCGGGAAAACTGCTCAATGGTATGTCTGATAAAGAAATCAGCAACTGGACAAAGAAGTATCTGAAGTAACTCCAATACAGCCACATTGCTGTGCTTGTTACAAGTACAAAGCGATATCCTCGGGTGACCTGTTAGTGTCTTGACCGACATTCAATAATGGGAGGCAAGCCCATGCGGTTCTTGCCTCCCCCATTCATAATTGTTGCTTTTGGGAACCCTTTCGAATTCCGCTGCAAAGGTACGGCCTCATACGTTGACAGCCAAATTATTTCGGTTGCATTTGGTTGCATACAACGAATTTGACGGGATCAGTAACAGATAAACCTGCCAGTGGCCGTCTTACACCTTATAATATATGATGCGTACCACGGTGGGACTTCGGACGGTCTTTTTTATGATTCTTCCGCTTTTCGAGTTGCTAAGACAGCGTAATCGTAACAATTCAGTTCACAACGTGTGGCACTCTGAGTGAAACCTCGGGCTGAAAGCCCAGTAAGCACATAGCCCAGGGTGTCGCTACGCTTGCCCCGATGCTCGGTGCTGGCTGCCCCTTCGGGGCGCACATGTCCTGACTGGTATACTGATGATCAAGACTAAGAGCTATTCAGTAGTTGTCATTGGGCTGTCTTACCAACTCGAAAAGCGGAAGAACCATTTTTATGAACTCTACATGGACAATGGAGAAATGTTTGAGTCCGTTGCAGGGAAAAAGAGGGGACTCTCATCGTGCAAAAATATATTTTACGCCTGACAGCGTGCGTTTAATCGAAAAAAAAGAAGTATCTTTGCCAAAAGTATGCACGATAAATACAGATAGGATATGAAAACAAATTATGAAATCCGCTATGCGGCACATCCGGAAGACGCCAAGAGCTATGACACCAAGCGCCTCCGTCGTGATTTCCTCATCGAGAAAGTGTTCTCAGAGGATGAAGTGAATCTTGTATACTCCATGTACGACCGTATGGTTGTCGGAGGCGCTATGCCAGTCAAGGAGGAGTTGGTGCTTGAGGCCATCGACCCACTGAAGGCCACCCATTTCACGACCCGTCGTGAGGTCGGCGTTTTCAATGTCGGCGGTCCCGGTGTGGTGAAGGTAGGCGACGAGAGTTTCGCCCTCGGCTACAAGGAGGCCCTCTACATAGGACGGGGCGACCGTGATGTGGTGTTTGTGTCAGACGACGCTGCCCATCCAGCCAAGTTCTATATCAACTCAACCACAGCCCACAAGGAGTACCCTTGCAAGAAGATAACCAAGGCTGGAGCCGACATCCTCGCCCTCGGGTCGCTGGAGGAGAGCAACGACCGTGTAATCAACCGTATGATTGTGCAGAAGACCCTCGACAGTTGCCAACTGCAGATGGGTATGACGGAACTGAAACCGGGAAGTGTGTGGAACACGATGCCGGCGCATATCCACAGCCGCCGCATGGAGGCTTATTTCTATTTCGAGGTACCTGAAGGACAGGCCGTGTGCCACTTCATGGGAGAACCCGACGAGACACGCCACATCTGGATGAAGGGAGAACAGGCCGTGCTGAGTCCCGAGTGGTCAATCCACGCCGCCGCGGCGACCCATAACTACACCTTCATCTGGGGTATGGGAGGCGAGAACCAGGATTATGGAGACCAGGATTTCTATGCGATAACAGACTTGAAGTAACTAACAACTAAACTAAAAATATTATGAATCTATTTTCACTTGAAGGTAAGAACGCATGGATAACAGGCGCGTCTTACGGTATCGGTTTCAATATCGCCAAGGCTTTCGTGGCTGCCGGGGCAAAGAACATAATCTTCAATGACATCAACGAGGCGGCCCTCGAACGGGGACTGAACAACTACAAGGAGGCCGGCATAACCAACGTGCATGGCTATGTGTGTGATGTCACCGATGAGGCGGCTGTCAAGGAACTGGTGAAGACCATACACGAGGAGGTTGGCCAGATAGATATCCTGGTGAACAACGCCGGCATCATCAAGCGTATTCCCATGCATGAGATGAAGCGCGCGGAGTTCCAGCAGGTCATCGATGTCGATTTGGTAGCTCCGTTCATCGTGTCTTCCGCTGTCCTTCCCGAGATGATGGAGCGCAACGAGGGCAAGATCATCAACATCTGCTCCATGATGTCGGAACTGGGACGTGAGACAGTGAGTGCCTATGCGGCAGCCAAGGGAGGACTGAAGATGCTCACACGCAACATCTGCTCTGAGTACGGATCTTACAACATACAGTGTAACGGCATCGGTCCCGGTTATATCGCAACTCCACAGACAGCGCCACTGCGTGAGATTCAACCCGACGGCAGCCGTCATCCGTTCGACAAGTTCATCTGCGCCAAGACTCCTGCAGGACGTTGGTTGGATCCGTCCGAACTGGGAGGTCCCGCAGTGTTCCTTGCGTCACATGCTTCCGATGCGGTGAACGGCCATGTCCTCTATGTTGACGGTGGTATCCTCGCGTATATTGGAAAGCAGCCGGATTAAGTTCCGTGTTACACATTATATAATAGGTATAGTGAGTTGAATGTCATAAGACCTCTACGAGATGAAGAAACTGTTTCTGCTTGACGCTTATGCGTTGATATATCGTGCGTATTATGCGTTGCTGCGCGCTCCACGGATAAACAGCAAACGTATGAACACTTCTGCTGTTCTGGGTTTCGTGAATTCCCTTGAAGAGGTGTTGAGGAAGGAGAACCCCGATTTCATCGGTGTGGCGTTCGACCCCAAGGGCGGCACGTTCCGTAATGAGATATACCCGGAATACAAGGCGCAGCGACAGGAGACCCCGGAGGACATCCGGCTCTCTATACCTTATATCAAGCAGATTCTTGAGGCTTACAACATCCCGGTATTCGAGATTCCGGGGTACGAGGCTGACGATGTTATCGGCACCCTTTCCACACAGGCTTCCCTGCGTGGCGACATCATGACTTATATGGTGACGCCCGACAAGGACTATGCCCAGTTGGTGAAGGCCAATGTCGTGATGTGCCGTCCCCAGCACGGCAACGCCGGGTTCGACATACTCGGACCTCAGGAGGTGTGCGACAAGTACGGCATACAGTCGCCCTCGCAGGTGATAGACCTGCTCGGACTTATGGGCGACACAGCGGACAACGTGCCTGGATGTCCCGGTGTGGGTGAGAAGACTGCGGTGAAACTGATAAACCAGTTCGGTGGAATCGAACAACTGCTGGAACGCTCGTCGGAACTGTCCGGCAGTATAAGGAAAAAGGTGGAGGACAATAAGGAGGGAATCCGTTTCTCCAAACTGCTGGTGACCATCAAGACGGATGTGCCGCTTCAACTGGACTTGGATGTCCTGAGCAGTAAACAGCCGGACACCGACAGGTTGAAGTCGCTGTTTGAGGAACTGGAGTTCAGGACGCTGCTTCAGCGTATCACCGGTTCCGATCCCACGACCCGGAAAACCGTCCGTAAGACAGTAGTGCAACCCGATTTGTTCAGTAGCGTGCCGACGCAGGTAGACAAGGACAGTCCTGCCCAGTCTTCGGGCAGTGCCGAGCCTTCGTTGTTCGACACCCCTTCGTATGAGACATACAAGGACGTTACCCATACCTACAGACTGGTAAATACCCCCGAAGACATATCCGCACTTGTCGGTGAAATCAAGTCGTCGGGCGTGCTTTGCCTTGACACGGAGTCCACCAGCACCGAGCCTATGCAGGCGGAACTGGTGGGTCTCAGTTTCGCAGTGAAGGAGGGAGAGGCGTATTACGTGCCTGTCCCTGCCGACAGGACAAAGGCGACGGAGGTACTGGAACAGTTCCGTGGCGTGTATGAGGATGAGTCAACACTGAAGGTGGGACAGAACCTGAAGTACGACATCATCGTCCTTGCCAACTACGGTATCCACGTGAAGGGACCGATGTTCGACACGATGCTCGCCCATTATGTGTTGAAACCTGAGATGAGGCACAACATGGACTACATGGCGGAGGTCTATCTCCATTACAGGACAATCCATATAGAGGAACTTATAGGTCCTAAGGGACGTGACCAGAAATCCATGCGTGACGTTCCGCCTGAGGTGGTATGCGACTATGCCGCCGAGGATGCCGACATCACGTTGAGACTGAAGAACGTGTTTGAGAAGGAACTGGTAAGGGAAGGCCTCATGAACCTGTTCCAGACAGTGGAGATGCCATTGGTTCCGGTGCTTGCGCGGATGGAACTCAACGGTGTGAGGATCGACACACGGTCACTTGCCGAGACATCCAGGGAGTTCACAAGCCGCATGGAGGGTCTGGAGCGTCAGATATACGACATTGCAGGTACTACATTCAACATATCCTCGCCCCGTCAGGTGGGCGACGTGCTGTTCGACAGACTGAAGTTGTCGGATAAGGCGAAGAAGACAAAGACAGGGCAGTATGTCACGTCGGAGGAAGTGCTTCAGAGTCTTAAAGGCAAGAACCCTGTTGTCGGGAAGATATTGGACTACAGGGGTTACAAGAAGTTGCTGTCCACCTACATCGATTCGCTGCCTCAACTGATCAATCCCAAGACAGGCCATATCCACACCTCCTACAACCAGGCGGTGACCGCCACGGGCCGACTCAGTTCGAGCAACCCTAACCTCCAGAACATCCCTATCCGTGACGAGAACGGCAAGGAGGTACGTAAGGCGTTCATACCCGACGAGTGCTGCGAGTTCTTCTCGGCTGACTATTCCCAGATTGAACTCCGTATCATGGCGCACCTGAGCGGTGACGTGAACATGATTGAGGCGTTCAATGCGGGACATGACATACACGCCGCCACCGCTTCCAAGATATTCGGGAAACCGGTCGGGGAGATTACAAGTGACGAGCGGCGGAAGGCGAAGACAGCGAATTTCGGTATCATATACGGGATAACCACGTTCGGACTGGCGGAACGCCTGCAGGTGAGCCGGGCGGAGGCGAAGCAGTTGATAGACGGCTATTTCGAGACCTATCCGCAGGTAAACGAATACATGATCAAGTCCATCGAGACGGTGCGCAAGAGAGGGTACACCGAGACCCTGTTCGGTAGACGCTGCTACCTGCCCGACATCAACAGCCACAACGCTGTGGTGAGGGGCTATGCAGAGAGGAACGCGATAAACGCGCCTATCCAAGGCACTGCTGCCGACATAATGAAGGTGGCGATGATACGTGTACACCAACGGATGTCGCGTGAGCGTCTACGGTCGCAGATGATCCTGCAGGTACACGACGAACTTAACTTCAACGTATACCCAGACGAGAAGGAGGCGTTGCAGCGGCTTGTCATCGAGGAGATGCAGGGAGCGTTCGAGATGAGTGTGCCGCTTGTGGCTGACTGCGGCTGGGGAAAGAACTGGCTGGAAGCCCATTAAACTATTTTGTTGTATAAGAATCTAACAATAACATTTATACTAATTTTTATCTCTCAATTTATGAAGAAATTAATCACTTTCTCTTTATTGGCAGTATGCGGAATGGGAAGCGTCAGCGCCCAGAGTGACAATTCTGGATATCCGATCACCCCGGTTCCCTTCACCGCTGTCAAGGTGACACCTAACACATTCTGGGGCCAGCGTCTGCAGGCGAGCAAAGATGTCACCATCCCACTCGCTTTCCGCAAGAGTGAGGAAACAGGCCGTTACAAGAATTTCGAGCAGGCTGCCGAACACATCAAGACCGGCAAGAATTTCGAGGTGACAATGGGCTATTCTTTTGATGACACCGACCCTTACAAGACTCTCGAAGGTGCGGCCTATCTGATGCAGACCTATCCAAAGGCGTTGATTAACGGCACTCCTGTAGACAAGTACTGCGACAGCGTCATCGCCATCATACAGGCGGCGCAGGAACCGGACGGATACCTCTATACCGCCCGTACCCAGAACCCGCAACATCCGCACAACTGGGCAGGAACAAAGCGTTGGGAACTGGTGGAGGATCTCTCCCACGAGTTCTATAACCTCGGTCACTTGTGCGAGGCGGCTGTGGCACACTACAACGCTACAGGCAAGAAGACCCTCCTCAACATCGCCAAGAAATACGCTGACTGTGTGATAAAGGAGGTGGGAACAAACGCCGGACAGGCGTGTGTCGTGCCTGGACACCAGATTGCGGAGATGGGACTGGCAAAGCTCTACACCGCGACCGGTGACAAGAGATACCTCGATGAGGCTAAGTTCTTCCTTGACCAGCGTGGCAAGATTGACCAGTCATGGAAACGCAGCCGTGGCGGCATGTATGTTGACAACGCCGGTTATTACCACAAGATTGACGAGTATGCCCAGAGCCATAAGCCTGTCCTCGAACAGGACGAGGCTGTGGGACATGCCGTACGTGCCGGATATATGTACGCAGGTATGGCTGACGTGGCGGCGCTTACAGGCGACACCTCTTATATCCATGCCATCGACCGTATCTGGGACAATATAGTAGGCAAGAAGTATTACCTCACAGGTGGAGTCGGAGCCACTGCTTCAGGCGAGGCTTTCGGTGCCAATTATGAACTGCCTAACATGAGTGCGTATTGCGAGACTTGCGCAGCCATAGCCCAGGTATATCTCAACTACCGCCTCTTCCTCCTTCATGGAGAGAGCAAGTACTACGACGCTCTTGAGCGTTCTCTCTACAACGGTGTGCTGAGTGGCATATCCATCGATGGAGGCAAGTTCTTCTATCCGAACCCGCTCCAGTCAATGGGTCAGCACCAGCGTCAGGATTGGTTCGGTTGCGCTTGCTGTCCGTCCAATGCAGCCCGTTTCATCCCTTCTTTCCCACAGTATATCTACGCCGTTAAGGACAAGTCCCTTTACGTCAACTTGTTCGCAAGCAACGAGACTACAGTGAAGGTGGGCGGCAAGTCTGTCACTTTGCAGCAGTCAACCAACTATCCGTGGGACGGTGACATCACCATGACCATGAAGAAGGCAAGCGGCAACTTCTCCCTCAAGATCCGTATCCCGGGATGGGTGCGCGGACAGGTTGTGCCGAGCGACCTCTACCACTATGCTGACGGCAAGAACCTCAAGTACAGTGTCATGGTGAACGGCAAGGCTGTGACCAGTGAACTGAAGGACGGTTATTTCGTGATTGACCGCAAGTGGAAGGCAGGTGACAAGGTGAGCGTACACTTCGACATGGACGCGCGTCTTGTGAAGGCTAACGGCAAGGTGGCTGCCGACAAGGGTCGTGCGGCTATAGAGCGTGGTCCGTTGGTTTACTGCGCCGAATGGCCTGACAACGACTGTGATGTCCTCAGTGTCCTCCTCAACCAGGATCCCAAGTTCACGATGGGAACTACCGAGATTGCCGAAACCAAGGTGCAGACTCTGATTACAGGAGCGCAGACCCTGAGCTTCAATGAGGAAGGAAAACTGACCATCAAGGACGAGAAACTGACCCTCATCCCTTACTATGCGTGGGCGCACCGTGGCAACGGCAACATGGCCGTATGGCTTCCGTACGACCTGAGCGCGACCAGTCCCGCTCTCCCGCCGTCAATAGCGTCCCAGTCAAAGGTAACTACCTCCGCGCGTATACCGTCTATCTCTGCCATCAACGACCGTCTCGTGCCGGCAGATGGAAACGACCGCAGTATCCCTTACACACACTGGTGGCCCAAGACCAATTCCACAGAGTGGCTTGCCTATGAGTTCAAGGAACCTACAGAGATTTCCACTTCAACAGTCTACTGGTACGACGACCAGCCATGGCAGGGCTGCAAGGTGCCTGATTCATGGAAACTCTACTACAAGGACGCGTCAGGCAACTGGGTGGAGGTGAAGAACCCGTCAGGTTATCCTACAGACAAGGGTGTGGCCTGCACCGTCAGCTTCGACCCTGTAAAGACATCAGGAGTCAAACTGGAGCTTGTTCAACCTAAGGACAAGTCCTGCGGTGTCTTTGAGTGGAGCGTGAAATAACGTGGTATAAGTCATTCTATAAAACAAAGCGGAGGCAACCAGGTTGCCTCCGCTTTGTTTTTGGTGTGTCGGATCCCCGCCTCCGCTACTGCTCGAACAGTTTCTGCAACGCCTCGTCGTTAAGGTTCTCCGAGTAATAGGCGATGAACTCTTTCGGGGTCATGCCGAAGTACTCGTGGAAGGTGTTGCTGAAATGTGAGTGGGAGGAGAAACCTACCCTGTACGCCACTTCCGACACGTTCACGTTATTGTTTACGAGCAGGTAGGCGGCTTGCTTCAGCCTGTATGAACGGATGAACGTGTTGGGCGAGATGCCGTAACGCTCCTTCATCTTGCGGTTCAGGTGTACACGACTTATCCCGGCGTCGTTAGCCAGCTCGTTGACCCCGAAGCTGGAGTCGTCGAGATGTTTCTTCAGGGACTCGTTGATGCGGTTGAAGAGCTTGTCGTCCGCACTGTCAATCTTTGCTGACGCATAGTCGTAACCTACCTCTGTTCTCCTCACTCTTCCGATAATCCTCTCGCGCACCCTTATGCCTTGCGCTATTGCGCTCTTGAGCATCAGTAGGTTGAACGGCTTGGTCAGGAAGTGGTCCACATCCAGGTTCAGACTGTTTATCTGCGCCCTGTCGCTGTTCTCGCTCGTAAGCATGATTATCGGCAGGTTGTTGGTCTCCGGGTTCGACTTTATGCGCTTGCACAGTTCGATGCCGTCACCGTCGGGCATACGTATGTCGGTCACTACCGCATCAGGACGTTGAGTCAGAATCTTCTGCCATGCGGGGTTGCCGCCGTTGCAGGTTATCACGTTGTATGTGTCCTGCAACTGGTCCTTGATATACTGGCACAGTCCGTTGTCGTCGTCCACAACCATTATCGTGAGTTTCTTCTTCTCCGTACCGACTGCTTCCGCCTCAGGCTCGTCGAGTTCGGCGAACAGGCCGGAATCCGTGTCCGCCTTTACTGTGGAGTTGTCATTTGCGGTCTCCTCCTGTAGTGGCAGCAGCTCGTCTTCTTTGAGGTGACTGTTGCCCAACGGGAATTCCATGATGAACTCCACTCCGTCAGGGTCGATATTGCGGACACTGATGTCGCCGTGGTGGAGGGTCACCAGTTCGGTCACGAGGTTCAGTCCGATTCCCGAGCCCTGCTTGCCCGATGTGTTGCTGTCCGCCTGGTAGAACCGCTCGAAGATATGCGGCATGTCCTTGGGACTGATACTTGACCCGCTGTTGTACACACGAATCTCAAACCAGTCCTTCGCGTCCTTCAGTATGCATTTGGTGCGTACCATGATGCGGCCTTCCTCCGGGGTGAACTTGAAGGCGTTGGACAGGATATTGGACAGTATCTTCTCGAAGTGGTTCTTGTCAATCCATATCATCACGTGCTGGTTGGCATGCTCAATGGTGAACGTGATGCGCTTGACGGTGGCGTACCCCGCGAACGACTGGAATATGTTGTCCGAGTACTGTTGGAAGTCCGTCTCGGAGAAATGCAGGTGGAACTGTCCGTTGTCTATCTTGCGGATGTCCGTTATCTGCTGCACTATGTTCAGAAGCCGTTCACAGTTCCTCTCCATAATCCTGTACAGACTCAGGTTCTTGTCCTGTGCCTTCTGGTCGCTGTCACTTGCGCTACTGTCCGCACTCATGCTCATGAGTTGGCGCAGGGGTGACAGCACCATGGTCAATGGCGACCGCAGTTCGTGTGCGATACTGGTGAACATACGCAGTTTCGCCTCCTTGAGCTGCTCGTTCTGTCTTGCCATGCCCAACAGTTTCCGTTGTCTCCTGTGTCCGTTGTACACCTTATATACATAGATGCCGGCTACGGTGGCTATGATGATGTAAATCAACCAAGCCCACCATGAGGCGTACCAAGGATGCGCCACGGTTATGTCTATCTCCTTCTCGATGCAGTTCTGCTCGTCGTTTTCCCTGTACGCCTTGACATGCATGGTGTATCTGCCCGGTTGAAGAGTAGAGTAGTACACCCCCGAACCCGACTGGCAGGAGTGCCATGTCTTGTCGTAGCCTTCAAGCATATACTTGTACAGTATACGGTTCGGGGCGGAATAGTCGGGTACGGCGAACGTGAATTCCAGTGAGTTCTGGTTGGACTCCAGCCTGATTTCTTTTGCTGAGAGTATATTCTGGTCCAGTGTGTTGCCGTCCTCCTCCGGTTTGTAGGAGACGTACTGCCCGTTCACCTTCAGACTGGTGAGCAGGATTGGACGTTTGAGGTCCTTGTGCCTACTAATCTCGGAGGCGTTGAAGCCTATTATCCCGTTGTCGGAACCGAAGTAGATGGTGTTGGACTTTGACTTGTAGTGGGACTTCCCGTGGAACTCCCCGATGAAGTATCCTCCGAAGGAGGTGTAGACATGTGGAGTGGACGAGTTCTTGTCAATACAGATAATCTCCTGCAAGGTGGCGAGCCAAATGGCTGTCGGTGTGGTCTCGACCGACATCACCGACTCCTCCTGAAGCAGTATCTTCGACTCTGATGTCTGCAGGTCGTAGACTATGAGTCCCGAGTTGGTGCCTATGTACAGGTTCTGTCCGTCCTTGACGATGCACCTTGCCATGAGAATGTTGGAACGGTCGAAGGTGATTTCCGTTATCTGGCTTGAGGCGTACTTGTACTGGAATATGCCTTGGGTGGTGCCGATCCACAGGTTGTCGCCGTCGCAGCAGAGACAATAAGTCCATCCGTTGAACGGTGTTATGGACGAAAGGTCTTTCACGTTGTGTGACTTCAGGTCTGCCATGAACACTCCCCTGCCGTTGGTTCCTATATAAAGGACATCGTGGTTCCGGTCGTATGCCAGGTCCATTATCGGTTCTGAGGAGAACTGGCGCAGCCAGTCGGGTGTCACGAATTCACCGCTTGTGCGGCACTGCACTCCACCTCCGTACGACCCTATCCATACCGTTCCGCGCTTGTCCACCGCAATGCTCTGCACCAACGGTGATTTTAGTCCGCCCACCGCCACGGCATTGCTCAGGTTGTCGTTCTCCGACATGAACACGCCCGCGCCGTCCGTGCCTATCCAGTAATTGCCTTTCCTGTCTGCCGTTATGGAGGTGATGCACGACGCGTTCATCTTGTTGGATGAGGGCGATATGGCATAATACATGAAGTTGTCGGAGTGGTTGGGCAGTACAAGCACACCTCTCTGGTATATCCCCACCAGCAGGTTGCCGTCCGCATCCTCCGCAAACGACCTTATCTTGGCGAAGTCAAGGTTTACGTTAGGACTGTATATATAATAAGGAGAGAGAGTCTCGTCGTCGTGCAACTGCCATATTCCCCTGCTGTCCGTTCCTACCAGGATTGTTCCGTCCTTGCGGTCTATGACCGACGACACAGGGTAGTTGAACGGCTGCTTGAGTGTCCTCAGCACTTGCGACTTGGTGTCGAACAGGAGTATGCCGGCGTTGGTGCCGAGTATGATGTCCCCCGATTTCCGGAGCTGTGATATGACGTATGTGCTGTTGTGCTGTATGATTTCAGCGGCATCCACCGTCATTCTGACCGGCAGTGTCTTCATGGCTTTCAGGTCGATGTGGTGCAGCCGGTGGTTGTTGTCTATAATCCACAGATGGCCGCCCCTGTCTATGAATACATGCTGACAGATATTGTCAGGGAACAGTTTCCTGAGTTTTGCCGTCATCACCGAGTCCGTCCTGCACGTCTTCTCGTTGAAGACGACCAACCCTTCGCCGGCGGTGGAAATCAACAGCCGGTCTTTTTCGGGGTACTGTAGGACATCGCCTATGGACAGTCCCTCCTTCGTCTCGTTGTCCGAGAGGAAGACATGTCTCAGACTGTTTCCCGTGATGTCATACAGGATGAGTCCGTTGCTCGTGGCAAGCCACAGCTGGTTCGCCGTGCGTTCCCTGACAGTCCTGACACTGTTTATCAGTTGGTCCTTGTGGTCTGCCAGTTGGTTGTGGAACCGCTCTCCGTCGAACATGTCCAGTGAGGCTACCCCCGACACCCATGCGATGCCGCGTGAGTCGATGTATGCCGAATTGATGGAACTGCTCGCCAGTCCGTCCTGTGTGGTGTATATCCTGGCGGTTTGTGAATTGCCGGTTACCGCCATTGCCGCCATGATGACGAGTAAGAATAATTTGTGTCGCATGATGTGTACCTTTCTCTTTAATCGATTGCAAAGATAACCTTTTTTCGGCAATGTCGTTCAGTGTCCGAACCGCTAAATTGCGGCGGACGCTTGTGCAAGGTGGGTTTTTCACCGGAATTTTTGTCGATGTAACCAATTTGCAAGAAAAGAAATCAAGGGTTCAAGAGGGTTATAGATAGAAGCTGTTACTTTGCCGTCGCAAAATGCTATTATTGAAACAACTTTTTTAAACAACTAAATTTATGATGAAAAAATTACTTTCAGTGTTGATGTTTGTGGCGGGAGCCATGACTGTCAATGCGCAGATCGACACCTCCGGATGGAAGGAAGGTGACGACGTGTCCAGTCAGCTTGACTGGGGTGATTATGACGGTACTACCAATGACGGTGGTTATTGGTTGGGTACGAGTGCCGCTTATAACAGCAATGAATGGGAGAACTTCTGTGTATCCGACATTGACCGTTACCAGTTTGTTTATCTTCCCGCAGGTGTCTACACCCTGCGTGCGCAGGCGTTCCACCGCTACGGTGGACAGAGCGCTGCCGCAAAACTCTACTTCAACAATACCGCTCAGGACGCTTACGCTTACCTCTATGCGGATGTAATTACAGTTGACACTATGGCCCAAGACCAATACGGAAATGACAGCATCGCTGCTTTCACCGTACAGTCAAGTCGCCAGAAGGCCCTCCGATCCAACTGGTCAGAGGAGGTTGACCACATAATCTATGAGAAAATCAACGATGACGGAAGTACTGAGTGGTCATCGGACTCCAAGTACACGTTCGAGGACGTTACTTACTACGCTCCAAACTCAATGGCTGGAGCGCGCGCATACTTCGATTTGAACGCGTTCTGGAACGAGGTCAAGGTGGTTGTCAAGGAAGACAGCTACGTAAAGCTCGGTATCCGTCGTCCAGGTGAGTATATCGACAGTGAGTGGGTACTCTATACTAATTTCCAGATCATCTACGACGGTAATTCCGGTGACGCTGTAGAGATTGAGCTTGCCCAGGAGGAATACAACAAGGCTGAGGCGGCACTCGAGCAGTTGCGTGACAATATCTCGAAGAAGTACGGTGCGCTCTCTGTGCTTCTTGACGACGCGATGATGGAACTTGACTATGATGACACGGATGCCGAGAGTATCAAAAAGGCTACAGAGACAGCCAACAGCATGTATGCCGAGTACTTGGCTTACTTCAATGACGCTGAGACCATCAGTGGACTCATCGGTTCCATGACATCTCTTTCAGAGCTTACGTCATACGCTGGTCTTGACGCCTTCAAGGCTGCCATCGCTGCCGCACAGAGTGTGATTGACGACGGTAATGGAAGCGACCCAACTATAACAGATCCTGCCACATACACAGACACAATGAACGCACTGGTCAGCGCGCGTGTGACCTACCTTATGTCAGCCGGCGCTGACGACAACGGAGTGTACGACTTCTCCGCAGCCATCAAGAACCGTTGGTTCTGTAACGAGGAGTACAATCCTACATGGAACGCTGATCTGCAGCAGTACAGATATGCTGACGATATCGAGTCTGCATGGTTCGGCGACAACAAGGCTTGGGAGAAAGACCCTACTGTAGATGACGAAGCCAACAGTCGTTACGCCCTTTCCGACAAGGTGGTGTTCTACAGCACAGAGACCAACAACGAGTGGGTTAAGGACATGAAGGTGACAAGCGGATGGATCGCTTCTTTGGAAAAGCCGCTGTTCACCCAGGGTTACACAGCCATTCAACAGTGGAGTGGTTCTGTCGTAACCGGTTACACTGGCGTACACCAGACTCTTACTGGTCTGCCAGACGGATTCTACTCAATGAGCGCAATGTACGTGAATGCAGGTAATGATGTTTCCGAGGGCCAGTACGCATTCATCTCATGCGGTGACAAGATGGAGAAGGCCCAGTTCACAAAGAAGTACACTGGCTGGTGGGGCAACAGCCGTAGCGGTTGGCAGACTCTCTCAACAGGTATGATGCAGGTGACAGGTGGTGTGGCTTCAGTCGGTGTTCGCACAGACTGTTTCTATGCCGCAACCGGTTTCCACCTCTATTATTATGGAAGTGAACCGAACTTCTCTGCAATGGTTCAGGTTAAGCTCGACGAGGTTAGGGCTCTCGCCGAAGAGAGGCTCTCGTTCCCTGGCGACGTGGTTGCGGTGGATTCAATGCTCGGCGCAATCGTGATGCCGATACAAGGATTCGACGCTTATCTCAACGCTCTTGACGTAGTAAGCTCTACTACTGAATACATCAACGCCGCATACAATTACATCAACTCTTGGAATATTGTGAACGACATCGTTGTAGCGCAGGGCGCTTATGATAGCGAAAGCTCTGAATATGCAATCTATGATGTTCTGTTCAATGAGGTAAGTGAAATTGGTTCTAACGAGACTGACACTTACAAGACTGCCCAGAAGGCAACAGAACTCTTCAACTCTCTCGCCGCTTACTTCTCATACAGCGCTGAAATCGGTGCGTATGCGGATGTTTATCCTTCAATAGCTACCGTCATCAACAAGCAGTACGAAAGTCTGATGACCACTGTCACACAAGAGGCAGTCGATGCATGTATGGCAGAACTCAAGGCTGCTTACAAGGATGTCATGAAGGCCAAGAACGCAAAGATTCTCGCAGATCTCGGAATCGACAAGGCTACTGTTGACTCACCTGTTGATGTCACTGCACTTCTCACCAACCCTGACTTCTCCGACGGCAAGAACGGTTGGACTGACGCTCAGAACAACATGGTTGTCGACAAGAACCTGCAGAACGCAGAACGCTGGAACGAGAACTTCGACTACTCACAGACTGTAGTGGCACTGCCGGCAGGATGCTACAAGGTTACTGTCCAGGCATTCTACCGTGACGGTAACGTGGGTAATGTCAATGAGGGCTCATACTACAACTGGTGGTACGCCGCAGCTGCTGACGTGGAACTCTGGGAGAACAAGAACGTTGAGCTTTATGTAAGGTCAAACAGTGCAGAGCGTTTCTCATACATCACTTCAATCGCAAGTGAACTGTTCGAAGAGCCTTCATTCACAAAAATGGTAGGTAGTATCGTGGACGGTGACGTCCTCGTGGATGAAAACGGTGACATCGTTTACGATGAGAACGGCAACGAGATAGTTGAAAAAGACACTATCTGGCAGTACTACAACGATACAGTATACACAGAGACTGGCGAGATTGAGTCTGTAAAGGCTCACGGTTATCCGTTCGACGCTGAGGTGGACGAGGCAGGAACCATTTACTACTATCCTAACTCTATGACCGGCGCATACCACTGCTTCACCAAGAACCCGACATGCTACCACAATGAGGAGGCTATCATGCTTGAGGAAGGTGAGGATCTGACGCTGGGTATCCGCAAGGCCACTACAATCAGCAACGACTGGTGTATCTTCGATAACTTCAAGCTCTATTACCTCGGTACTGAAGCTCCGGATGCAATCCATGAGGTTGACCAGGAGTCTAAAGGCGACGGCGCTATCTACAACGTGGCAGGACAGAAGTTGTCAGTTCTGCAGAAGGGTATCAACATAATCAACGGCAAGAAGTATCTTGTTAAGTGATAAGTTGAGACAACGGTAAACATGACGGATGTCCCGGGTGAAATCACCCGGGACATCTTTTTTAATGCACCTGGATGCCCCAGACGTGGGTGTAACCCCATGTTGTTTCTTTTCTAAAAACTTTATGTTCATATATTACAACATGGGAATATGGATATGTCTAACTTTGCACCGCAAATCAAAATTACAATCTATGAGACGGAATATACTAATAATGCTGGTTCTACTGCTTGCCACGTCAACTGGCAGTATCGCGCAGAACAAGACTTTCGGTAACCTTCCTCCGTTGCATGTCGACGGAAAGTATCTGAAGGACGCCAACGGCAACATCGTCAGACTGCATGGTGTGATGGATACGCCAAACCCCTACTTCAACGGTGGCCGTTGGGGCAATTCATGCTCGGACTCGTCCGTGGGTTCTTGCCTGTCATATTTCAACAAGTTGTTCACCGCCATCACCGACACGACCAACGGGGCATACTGCAATGCCTTCCGTCTGCATCTCGATCCGTGCTGGACAAACGACCCGAGTCTTACTTCCGACGGCAAGGAAAGCGGTGAGGCGGACATCAGCCGTTTCAGCAACGCGCGTCTCACCAAATACATGAAGACCTTATACTATAGGATAGCAAGCTACGGTATGCGTCATGGACTGTACATCATCATGCGTCCGCCGGGTGTCTGTCCCGGAACCATACAGGTGGGCGACTATTACCAGGAATATCTGATGAAGGTGTGGGACACCGTGACCAAGAACGACAGTATCCTCAAGTACTCAGGTCAGATTTCCATCGAGTTGGCCAACGAGCCTGTTACTGTACACGACGAGAACGGACAGTCGTCCGCAAGGGCTTTGCATGACTTCTTCCAGCCGATTGTCGACAAGATAAGGGAAAACGGCTTTACCGGTATCATCTGGGTTCCGGGTTCAGGATGGCAGTCAGGCTACCAGGGATATGAGACCTATCCCATCACCGGCTATAACATCGGCTATGCGGTACACGTGTACAACGGATGGTACGGCGCGAGCGATGCCAGCTGCGACCATCAGTCATTCATCAACCAGTTCGGCAAGCAGGTGCCGGTGGTAAATACCAATCCTGTCATGGTGACCGAGATTGACTGGAGTCCAGAGAAGGAAGGAGAGGGACACTATAACGAGTCAGGCACTTGGGTGCCGGCCAACTGGGGTACATGGGCTACCGCCTCCACCTCCAAGTGGGGCAAGGCATGGAAGGCAGTGCATGACTATTACGGAAACATAGGCATGACCCTTACCAGTACAGGGTCGTACATCGACATCGACAAGTCCATCGCCAGCAGTCCGGCTAAGGCTGTCGTGGCGTTCGGCGGCAACGAGGAATGCTGCGGACAGGCTTGCTTCGACTGGTACAAGGACTGGAACACAGACACACGTCCTTATATGGCATACACCCGTCAGTGGACCTCCGACCTTGGCAACGGCACTTACATCAACCCGGTAATCAACGGCGACTTCCCTGACATCGATGTCATCCGTGTGGGCGACACCTATTACATGGCGACAACCACCATGTTCTACTTCCCCGGAGCCACCATCCTCAAGTCAAAGGACTTGGTGAACTGGGAGTACTGCGCCAATCCGTTGCAGCAGGTTGACGACAACAAGGCGTACAACCTGACGGGCGCTGACCATTACTCACAGGGACAGTGGGCCGCTTCCCTCAACTACTCAAAGGGTAAGTTCTACCTCTACTTCATCTGCTACGGCAGGAGCGGTGTGGACGGAACACAGAATATAATGCTTACGACTACCGACCCTGAGGGTACATGGACAATGACCAAGATGAAGGATCATTACTATGACTCCGGCTGGTTGTTCGACGATGAGGGCGACGGCAACGTGTATGTGGCGTGCGGCATCGGCGACATCTATGTGAACAAGCTCGACCGTAACTTCAACAATCTCGGGTCAACCCGTGTGCTTTCACTTGGCAACGGTCTGGAAGGCTGCCACATGTATCATATAGGCGACTACTACTATATCTATGCCACTTACGGTGGCACGGAGGGTAGTCAGACCATCTTCCGGTCAACATCTCCGATGGGACCGTACGTGGAGCATGAAGGACGTGTCTTCGAGAAACAACACATCCACCAGGGTGCGTTGATAGAGACACAGACAGGCGAGTGGTGGACTCTGCTGTTCAAGGATGCCGGAGCCATCGGACGTATCCCTTATCTGGAACCGGTAGTGTGGGAGGACGGATGGCCAATCATCGGCAACAACGGCATTGACGTGAGCGCCGGTGGCAAGGCTTATCCAAAACCGAATGTGGGACAGACTTATCCGCGCACTTACCTCGACACCAACGACACCTTTACCGAACCGACACTGGGATTGCAGTGGGAATGGAACCATAACCCCGACAACGGCAGTTGGAGTCTGTTCGAGAACCCCGGTTTCCTGAGACTGCACACGGTATCCATTACCGACTCGCTCCAGACAGCGCGCAACAGTCTCTCCCAGCGTATCCTCGGTTACAGTCCCGTGGGAACTGCCAGCAACAAGTACATGAATTCCTATGGAACGATAAAGATGGCGGTAGGCAACATGCAGGACGGTGACATAGCTGGTCTCGCTGTTTTCCAGGAGCCGTACGCTTATATCGGAATCAAGCAGATTGAAGGCAAGCGTTACTTGTACTACCTGCACCAGACCACACTGAGGGGAACTCAGACGGAACAACTGGGTGATGAGATTCAGAGCGATACAGTCTACCTGCGCGCGGTGGTCAACTACGGAACGAACAAGGCTACATTCTATTATAGCCTCGACAACAGTAAGTACACCCAGTTCGGTGGCGAGATGACTATGGGCTATACCCTGAGCGTGTTCGTGGGCAACAGGTTCTTCATCTTCAATTACGCTACAAAACAGCTTGGAGGTTATGTGGACATCGACTGGTTCTCAACTGAACCGGCGTTCTCAGAGGAGGGCTTCTTCGGGCCAGGTGTCCTGCACACATACACAACGGACGACCTCACCATGACTGACCTCAGTCTTGAGAAGACCAAATACGCCATGATTCCCGGCAGTGCCAAGTCTCTTGACATCATCAGCACATCAGTGTCAGGTCTGGAGAGTAACGTCGCGTCCAACTGTGCGTACACCTATTCCAATGCGGAGATAGCTCAGGTGGTGGGCGGCAGACTCATCGCGCAGAAGGAAGGGGAGACAGAAGTGACAGCCACTTACACCGACCATTTCGGCAACACCAAGACCGTCTCATTCAGTGTCACGGTATCCTACTTCCCGATGTCAAGCGACGCTCTTAACCCGTCCATATACGGTTCAGGCACGTTCGTGGAGAAGAGCGCGTCACTCAAGACCAGCCAGTATGGCTTCGGCGGTTGGGAGTACAGTGGAGGTGTGGATTTCTCCGCATACAACTACATAGTAGTGAAACTCAAGCGCGCGTCAACGGCACAGCCTTCGTTCCGCCTGTTCGACTCGACCAACTACTGGTCCGACTGCTATCTGCTGGATATGAAGAAGAATGTGACAGCGGTCATCGACCTGCACAACCTTGTGACACCGAACGGCAGGACCATCGATCCTTCACAAATCTACAAGGCAGGTTTCTGGACTGACGGCACAAGCGCGATATACATCAAGTCGGTTTACCTCAGCATGGACGGAGAGAATCCTGTCGACGGAATAGAGGAACTGTTCTCTTCCGACAGCGACACGAAGACAGTGAGCGGGGTATACGACCTCACGGGACGTGAACTTCCCAACGGTTACACTAAGGGAGTCAACATTGTCCGCATGAGCGATGGAACGGTAAAGAAGATTTTAGTTAAGTAGTTAGTTATATTAGTTAGGTTCAAGTGTGGGGACATCATAGTGATTATGATGTCCCTTTTTTGGGTTCTTCCGCTTTTCTAGTTGGTAAAATTGCGCAATGGCAACTACTGAGCTGCTCTTAGTTTTGAGTATCAGTGATCCATTTAGGACATGGCGCCCCGAAGGGGCAGACTGCTCCTAGCTCAGGGCAAGCGAAGCGACACCCTGGGCTAGGAGCTTTATGGGCTTTCAGCCCGAGGTTTCACTCAGAGTGCCACACGTAGTGAACTGAATTATTACGATTACGTAGTCTTACCAACTCGAAAAGCGGAAGAACCTTTTTTACACGTTACTTACCCCTCGCTGTCAACTGACAACTCGTTATAACAAAACAGAAGGCAGACCTGCATTGAGACAGGTCTGCCTTTCCTTATCCGGGGCATACGGATGCCCCTGCCTTGCGGCTTACTTTATGTCTTTGGCTTACATCATGCCACCCATGCCTTGGCCGCCCATAGGAGCCTCAGGTTTCTCTTCCTTCTTGTCACAGATGACACACTCGGTGGTGAGCAACATGCCTGCGATAGACGCGGCGTTCTCCAGAGCCACACGTGTCACCTTGGCCGGGTCGATGATACCGCTCTCGCGGAGGTTCTCGTAGACATCCTTACGGGCGTTGTAACCGAAGTCACCCTTGCCGTTGCGTACCTTGTCCACAACTACACTGCTTTCCATTCCGGCGTTCTCCACAATCTGGCGGAGCGGTTCCTCGATGGCGCGGCGTATGATGGCGATACCTGTGTCCTCATCGGCGTTGTCGCCCTTGAGGTCATTGATGGAGTCGATGGCGCGGATGAGAGCCACACCACCGCCGACAACAGTACCTTCCTCGATGGCTGCGCGTGTAGCGCAGAGAGCGTCGTCCACACGGTCTTTCTTCTCCTTCATCTCAACCTCGGATGCGGCGCCCACGTAGAGTACAGCCACACCGCCTGAGAGTTTTGCCAGACGCTCCTGCAACTTCTCCTTGTCGTAGTCTGAAGTGCTGTTCTTGATCTCGTTCTTTATCTGGTTGACACGGTCCTGTATGGTGTTCTTGTCGCCCTTGCCGCCCACGATGGTGGTGTTGTCCTTGCTGATAGTGACCTTCTCGGCACTTCCAAGCATCTCCATGGTTGCCTGTTCGAGCTTGAGACCCTTCTCCTCGCTGATAACCACACCGCCTGTGAGGACCGCGATGTCTTCCAGCATGGCCTTGCGGCGGTCACCGAAGCCCGGAGCCTTGACAGCGCATATCTTCAACTGACTGCGCAGACGGTTGACCACAAGGGTAGTCAGTGCGTCGCTGTCCACATCCTCGGCAATCACGAGCAGTGGTCTGCCTGTCTGTACTGCCGGTTCCAGAATCGGGAGGAACTCCTTGATGTTGGAAATCTTCTTGTCATAGATAAGGATGAGCGGTGTGTCCATCACACACTCCATCTTCTCGGTGTCGGTCACGAAGTAAGGAGACAGGTAACCCCTGTCGAACTGCATACCCTCAACCACACTGATGGTAGTGTCACGTGACTTGGCTTCCTCGATGGTGATGACACCGTCCTTGCTTACCTTCTTCATCGCGTCGGCGATAAGCTTACCGATTTCCTGGTCGTTGTTGGCGCTGACAGTGGCAACCTGCTCAATCTTGTCGTAGTTGTCGTTCACCTGCTCACTCTGGGCCTTGATGTTCTCTACAACCTTTGCCACAGCCTTGTCCATACCGCGCTTCAGGTCCATCGGGTTGGCTCCAGCTGCCACGTTCTTCAGTCCGGCGTTGCATATAGCCTGTGCCAACACGGTAGCTGTGGTTGTTCCGTCACCGGCGTCGTCGCCAGTCTTGCTCGCCACACTCTTGACGAGTTGCGCCCCTGTGTTCTGGAAAGCGTCGTCCAGTTCAATCTCCTTTGCCACGGTGACACCGTCCTTGGTAATCTGTGGGGCACCGAACTTCTTCTCTATGATGACATTGCGTCCCTTAGGACCGAGAGTCACCTTCACTGCGTTTGCCAGTGTATCGACACCCTTCTTGAGTTCCTTGCGGGCGTCTATGTCAAATTTCAATTCCTTAGCCATAATTCCTTATTGTTTTTTATTTGTTTGACTTAACCGAGAACTGCTACAACGTCAGATTGGCGCATGATGAGATACTTGGTTCCTTCGTACTCGACCTCAGTGCCGGCGTACTTGCCGTACAGAACCTGGTCGCCTACCTTCAGTACCATCTCCTCGTCCTTAGTGCCGTTTCCTACAGCCACAACCTCACCCTGGAGTGGTTTTTCCTTTGCTGTGTCCGGGATAATGATACCGCCGACAGTCTTGGTCTCTGCAGGTGCGGGTACTATCAATACCCTGTCTGCTAATGGTTTAATCTTCATAGTGCTTTCTTTTTATATTATTATTTTTGTATTATGTGCGGGTTATGCACTCACTGAAGCAAGGTACAAACCGTATGCCAACCGCACTATGCTGACACCCTATCCGTCGATTTATGACAGTTTGTCATGACTGATTCGGATAAATGTCGTAATTTTGTACCCTGATATGGGAAGACTGTTTCATGACATCAACGTGAGGATCGCTGACATATATGCGAGGGAGGAGGCTCAGGCGGTGGCTCTGCTACTGCTGGAGAAGACCGCCGGCCTGTCCCGCACGGACGTGCTTATGGGGAAGGACGACGGCTTGCCCGAGGAGACGAAGCGCGCGCTGCGTACACTGGTGGAACGCCTGGCCGGACATGAGCCTGTGCAGTACGTGACCGGCGAGGCGGACTTCTGCGGAATGTCACTGAAGGTGTCTCCCTCTGTGCTTGTACCGCGTCAGGAGACCGGGGAACTGGTGGACGTGGTGGTGGAACTCATGGGAAACCGCACTGACCCGGTTCGTCTGCTCGACATAGGCACTGGCAGTGGCTGCATAGCCCTTGCGCTGAAGAAGAGGCTGCCTTGTGCGGAGGTGACAGCGTTGGACAAATCGGCAGAGGCTCTGGAGGTGGCGAAGGAGAATGCCGTGAGGGTGCGTGTGGATGTGGACTTCCGTAGGGAAGACATCCTCACTGCCCTGCCCCCGTCGGGGAGGTATGACGCGGTCGTTTCCAATCCCCCCTATGTGTGCGACAGAGAGAAGTCGGACATGGACACCAATGTGTTGGAGTTCGAGCCTCATTCCGCCCTGTTCGTTCCCGACGACCGTCCCCTGTTGTTCTACGACAGGATAATATGGTATGCCGTGAGTGCGCTGAAAGTGGGCGGACTGTTGGCGTTCGAGATAAACAGACGCTACGGAGCGGACGTGGCGCGGGCGATGGAGGACGGTGGGTTCACCGGGGTGACGGTTCGGAAAGACATGTACGGCAACGACAGGATAGTGACAGGATGGAGACAAGGAAAGAGATGACGGAGAAAGAGGCTTTCGTACGTCTGTCCGCCAAGTGTGCGGTGACGGAGTACTGCCGCGCCGACATGAGGAGGATGATGGCGCGGTGGGACATGCCTGACGATGCCCGGGAACGTGTCCTTGCACGGCTGCAAAAGGAGGGTTTTGTGGACGAACGGAGGTATGCCGGCGCGTTCACACGCGACAAGTTCAGGTACAACAAATGGGGCGTTGTCAAGATTGCGCTGCAGTTGCGGATGAAAGGGATTGCCCCCGACATAATAGACGAGGCGGTGAAGGAAGTGGACGACGACACGGCTTTGGCTACACTGCGTAAGATCATCGAGGCGAAGCGGACTACGGTCAAAGGCAAGTCGGACTATGAGGTCAACTGTAAGTTGCTGCGGTTCGCCCTGTCGAGAGGATTCAGTATTGACAATATAAATAAGGTGCTGCACACCGACTTTGACGACTGATGGCACGGATGGCTTGGAGACTGTTTTCGGATGTGGCGGACTTCCTCTTTCCGCGTTACTGCGCTGTCTGCGGCACGAGACTGACAAGGACGGAGACGGAGGTGTGTGTCAGTTGCCTGTCAGGCTTGCCGAAGACCCGCGCGCACCTGATGGAGGAGAACCCTATAGAGCAGCTGTTCTGGACATTCATGCCGGTAGGCCGCGCCACCTCACATTTCTTCTATGAGTCGGCTGAGGCGCACCGGGTAATTCATCAGTTGAAGTACTTCAACAACCCCCGTGTGGGGGAGGTACTGGCACGTGTCATGGCAACCGGACTGCAGGAGGACGGTTTCTTCGAGGGCATGGACGTAATAGTGCCGGTGCCGCTGCACTGGAGACGCATGAGGACACGCGGGTACAACCAGTGCGACTATATTGCCAAGGGCATCAGCAGTGTCACGGGACTTCCTGTGGCAAAGGACGTGGTGCGGCGTGTGGTCAACAACAAGACACAGACCCGGTTGGGAACTGGCGAGCGCAGGGACAACGTGAAGGACATTTTCCGGTTGGATGATGCGGATGCCGTGCGTGGCAAGCACGTACTGCTGGTGGACGACGTGATCACCACCGGATCCACCGCTGTCTCCTGTGGGGCGACACTGGCGCGGGCAGGAGGCGTGACCGTCTCGGTGGTCAGTCTGGCTTATGCCGGACGCACCTTCCTCGTGCCTGACTGATATGAAGTGAAACGATACAGATAGAAGATATGAAGATAGGTGAAATAGAGTTGGGCGACCGCCCTGTGTTTCTCGCGCCGATGGAGGACGTGACAGACCAGCCCTTCCGTCTCCTGTGCAAGGAGTTCGGCGCGTCTATGGTCTATTCGGAGTTTGTCAGTGCTGACGCTCTGATACGGTCGGTGGACCGATCGTTGCAGAAAGCTAAGGTGTGCGACGAGGAACGTCCTGTGGCGATACAGATATACGGACGTGACGTGGTGAGTATGGTGGAGGCTGCGAAGATAATTGAGGCGGAGTCGAAACCCGATGTGCTGGACCTCAATTTCGGTTGTCCTGTGAAGAAAGTGGCAGGTAAGGGCGCGGGGGCAGGGATGCTGAGGAACATACCGCTCATGCTTGACATCACCCGGGCGGTGGCGGATGCCGTCAGTGTACCGGTGACGGTGAAGACACGGCTTGGTTGGGACAACGACAGTAAGGTCATCGTGGACTTGGCGGAGCGGTTGCAGGACTGTGGCATACGCGCCATCACGATTCATGGCAGGACACGTAGCCAGATGTATACCGGTGAGGCGGACTGGACTCTGATTGGGGAGGTGAAGAACAACCCCCGTATGACCATTCCTGTCATAGGCAACGGTGACATCAAGACCCCCGAGCGGGCCATGGAGTGCTTCGACCGTTACGGTGTCGATGCGGTCATGGTGGGGCGAGCCACCTTCGGCGCGCCGTGGATATTCAAGGAAATACGCCATTACCTCGACACGGGGGAACGCCCCGTCCTGTCGAACAGGTGGAAACTGGATGTGCTGCGGAGGGAGATACACGAGAGTGTGGCTACCTGCGGCAAGGGCGAACTCAGCGGCATACTGCATGTGCGCCGCCACTTGGCCGCCTCACCCCTGTTCAAGGGGATACCCGACTTCCGGCAGACACGCATCCGTATGTTGAGGGCGGAGACAGAGGCGGAACTGTCTTCCATACTGGACGAAATCAGTTCCGTCATCTGCTAATTGACTGCCATTTATTTTGCCGTTCAGTAGAATTACGCTAATTTTGCAGAAGAATATATCAAACAATAAGGACATGAATACAGTAGAGAAATTGTTGGCAGGAAAACTGCTGAAAGTAAAAGCGATAAAGTTACAGCCGGACAATCCGTTCACATGGGCGTCCGGATGGAAGTCACCGTTCTATTGCGACAACCGCAAAACCCTGTCGTTCCCCGACCTCAGGGTGTTTGTCAAGACAGAGCTGACCAGGCTGATAATGGAGAACTTCCCGGAGGCGGAGGCTGTGGCAGGAGTCGCCACTGGCGCGATAGCGCAGGGCGCGCTCGTGGCCGACGCGCTGAACCTCCCGTTCGCATACGTGAGGTCGAAGCCAAAGGACCACGGTATGGAGAACCTTATCGAGGGTGAACTGGCTCCGGGATCCAAGGTCATCGTCGTGGAGGACCTTATCTCCACCGGTGGAAGCAGTCTCAAGGCAGTGGCTGCGCTTAGGGCTGCCGGTTATGAGGTGGTCGGTATGGTCGCTTCCTACACCTACGGCTTTGAGGTGGCGAAGAAGGCGTTCGACGAGGCTGGTGTGACCCTGATGACACTGACCAACTATGAGGCGGTACTCGACGTGGCGTTGCAGACAGGTTACATACAGGAGAACCAGGTGCCTGTACTCCACGAGTGGCGCGACGACCCCGCAAACTGGATGAAATGACATTATAGTATAGATACAGATGAAGGTAGAGACAGGAGTAAAGACCATAGGGTATCCGCAGGAGGCGGTATACTCGAAGATAGCGGATCTGAAGAATCTGGAGGCTATCAAGGATAAACTCAATGACCCTGACGCACAGGAACGGCTTCGCGCCAATGTCACTGGCGACAATATGGAGAAGGTGAGGAAGTCACTGGAGACGATGCAGTTCGACACCGACTCGGTGAGCATGGAGGTGAAGCCGATAGGTGAAATTACCATTGCCGTCGTAGAGCGTGAGAGTCCCAAGATGGTGAAGTTCGCGTCCAAGCAGTCGCCCATCAGCTTCAGCCTGTGGGTGCAGGTGCTGCCGGTGACCGACGACACATGTAAGATGAAGATAACTGTGGATGCCGGGGTCAACCCCTTCATAGGAGGCATGATATCCAAGCCTCTGAAGGAAGCGGTGGAGAAACTGGCGGACATGCTTGCCGCATTGCCTTATGAGTAAAGATAAACTGTGGACGAAGAATGTCCAGATGACGGAGGAGATAGAGAAGTTCACCGTGGGACGTGACCGCGAGATGGACCTCTACCTCGCCAAGTACGACGTGTTGGGTTCGATGGCGCATATCACCATGCTCGAATCCATCGGTCTGCTGCGGAAGGATGAACTGGAGTCGCTGCTGCGTGAACTCAAGGAGATTTACAAGGAGGCGGAGGCCGGACGGTTCGTGATTGAGGAGGGAGTGGAGGATGTCCACTCTCAGGTGGAACTGCTTCTGACCCGTAAGTTGGGCGACATGGGCAAGAAAATCCATTCCGGACGGTCGCGCAACGACCAGGTGCTGGTGGACCTCAAGCTCTTCATCCGTGACAGGATACAGCGGCTGGTGGGACTCATGGAGAGTCTCTTCGACGAACTCATCGCCAAGAGCGAAGAGTACAAGGACGTGCTGATGCCGGGCTACACCCACCTGCAGGTGGCGATGCCGTCGTCGTTCGGACTCTGGTTCGGAGCCTATGCCGAGAGTCTGGTGGACGACATGCAGTACATGTTGGCGGCATGGAGGATAACCAACCGCAACCCGTTGGGTTCGGCTGCCGGCTATGGCAGTTCGTTCCCGCTGAACCGTCAGATGACTACCGACCTGCTGGGATTCGACTCGATGGACTATAATGTGGTGTATGCACAGATGGGACGCGGCAAGGTGGAGCGCAACGTGGCGTTCTCCATGGCGAGTGTGGCAGGCACGCTCTCCAAACTGGCGTTCGACGCCTGTCTGTTCAACAGCCAGAACTTCGGGTTCGTGAAACTGCCGGACGACTGTACTACCGGTTCCAGCATCATGCCCCACAAGAAGAACCCCGACGTGTTCGAGTTGACCCGCGCCAAGTGCAACAAGATACAGGCGTTGCCACAGACGGTGATGATGATAATGAACAATCTGCCGTGCGGCTATTTCCGTGACCTTCAGATAATCAAGGAGGTGTTCCTGCCGTCGTTCGACGAGCTGGAGGACTGTCTGAGGATGGCGGCGTACATCATCAACAAGATGAAGGTCAACGACCATATCCTTGACAACCCGATATACGACAATATGTTCAGTGTGGAGGAGGTGAACCGTCTGGCAAGTGGCGGAATGCCGTTCCGTGACGCTTACAAGAAGGTGGGTCTCGACATCGAGGCCGGCAAGTTCACGCCCGACAAGAACATCCACCATACCCATGAGGGCAGTATCGGTAACCTGTGCAACGACAAGATCGAGGCGTTGATGCGTAAGGTCATCGGTGAATTCGACTTTAACCGTGTGGACAATGCTTTACAGGCGTTGCGGAAATAGTGGTGTCAAGTTGCCCGCCCTTATAGTTCTTTGTGTGGTGTGCCTGTCGGCTTGCAAGGACGAGATTAGCGGCACCTATTCCACCAAGTACCCTGTGCGCTTCTATTATGAAGTGGCGGGAAGCACGGAACTGTACAACGCCCTTGGCAACCCTGGGCAGTTCGTGAGCGTTCGTCCTGTGAACGGCAAGATACGTGTCGAGAACACGTTGGGCTGGACTGACTACTCGCTCTCGCAGGTGGGGTACAGTGAGTTCGAGTTCGGACTGGGCGGACTGATAATAGGCACCAGTTCCACCCTCAACATGTCGGGCGGTTACGACATCGTGGCGTATGACTTGGCGTGTCCCAACTGCGACCGCCAGAGTTACCGCCTGACTGTCAACGACAACGGCACAGCTCTCTGCTCTCACTGCGGCAACTCGTACGACCTCAACAACTACGGGTGGATAATATCCGTCACGGACGACTCGAAGGAGTACCGTGCATTGTACAGGTACCGCATCTCGTATAACGGCATTGCCGTCAATGTAAACAACCACTGACCCTCTAACCGGACTGAACGCGACAGACAATGGAACAAAAACCGCAACAATCACAGTCACTGAAGGAACGTACAGCCAAGGGCTTGTTGTGGGGTGCGTTGAGCAGTGGTTCCATGCAGGTACTCAACGCGGTCTTCGGCATCGTGCTGATGACCATCCTCGAACCGGGCGACTACGGTATGACGGCTGTACTCGCCATCTATTCCACCATCGCCGCGTCCATTCAGGACAGTGGGTTCGTGGCCGCGCTGACGAACAAGCGTAACCCGACACACAGGGACTACAACTCCGTCTTCTGGTTCAATATACTTACCAGTGCCACCATCTACATCGTACTGTGGTTCTGCGCCCCGTTGATTGCGGAGTACAACCACGACGGACGGCTCGTGGCACTCTCGCGCTACGCCTTCCTCGGCTTCTTCTTCGCCAGTTTCTCCATCACCCCACGGGCGATACTGTTCAAGCAACTGAAGGTAAGGGAACAGGCGATAGCCAGTATCGTGTCACTGTTGTCGGCGGGTATAGTGGGGACAACCATGGCCCTGTGCGGTATGGGCTACTGGAGTATCGCCACCCAGACGAATATATACGTGGGACTGGTATCTGTGATGAGTTGGCATTACTCGCGGTGGAGACCGTCGGTCAAAGTCAGTTTCCAACCGATACGCGAGATGTTCGGTTTCAGTTGCAAACTGCTTGTGACCAACATCTTCAACAACGTCAATAAATATGCCTTGGAGGCTATCCTCGGGCGGTACTACCCTAAGCAGGAGATAGGTTACTATTCACAGGCAAACAAATGGAACCTGATGGGCAGTAACGTCATCTCGGAGATGGTTCAGAGGGTGGCGCAACCTATGTTCGTGCAGGTGGGCGACGACCGTGAACGGTTGAACCGAGCCTTCCGCAAGATAATGCGCTTCACCTCGTTTGTCGCCTTCCCCCTCATGTTCGGACTGAGTATGGTGGCTGAGGAGTTCATCTCCCTGTTTCCCGACAGGTGGATGCCTACCGTACCCTTCCTCAGAATGCTCGCTTTGGGCGGCGCGTTCATTCCGCTTGCGGCACTGTACTCCAACTTCCTCATCAGCCGCGGTAAATCGAAGACATATATGTGGAACACGATTTGCCAGAGCGCGCTTATCATAGCCGGGGTGTTTTCGGTGCAGTTCTTTGGACTGGATCTGTGGGGACTGACTGGCTTCCGGCTGATGATACTGTTCTATGTCATCGTACTTGCAGGATGGATATTCGTGTGGCATTACTTCGTGTGGAGGGAGACAGGACTGTCCCTCTGGCGTGTACTCATGGACATCCTCCCATACATGGCGGTGTCGGTGGCGGTGATGGCGGCGACTTACCTGCTTACTTCCGCAATAGGGGACACCGTGCTGCTGTTGGTCTGCCGCATTGCACTAGCTGTAGTGCTGTACGTGGCTGCGATGCTGCTTATCGAGCGTAGCATGATGAAGGAGTATATCGGTTTTATAATAAGGAGGAAACACTGATGGACAGGATGCGTACACTTTGGCGGCTGTTTTTGTTCGTGGCGTTGGGCATGGCTTGGACACTTGCCCTGCCTTCGGGCGCAAAGGGCAAGGCACTGCTTATATCCGATAACCGACAGGTGGATCGGTCGTGGGACTGGTGCTTCTCCGCCGGACTCGACCTTGAACTGCACCGTTCCACCGTGTGTTATGATTGCCACCTGACAGCGAAGGAGGGCTTGTCCGGGGATGTGGGACGTATCCTCTCTGACATGACAATGTCGCGGCTCGCACCCGATGTTATATTCCTGCAACTGGGGTGTAACGACGAGCCGGACAGTGACGGTCAGTTTGCGGCGTACGGACAGACGTTGTTCGACTATCCGTCGGGTAAGGTGTGTACCACCAAGGGAGCCAACCCACGCACGAAGACCATAGCGGTGTCGAAGGACGACTCCAGGGTCTCCAACGTCAACTTCGCCGGTTCACTCTACCGTATCATGTCGTTCATACGTAAGCAAGTGCCTGACGCGCGGGTGTTCATCCTCAGTCCTATAGCCTACGGACGGACAATGACAGGGCGTGACTCCGTGAAGGTAAACCAGTTGAAGACTGTATGCCACATGTTCTGCATCCCTTTCGTGGAGGACTTCCGTACCGTGACTGACTATGCGTTTATATGGAACGGTGAGAAACCCCATATAGGCGATGTGTTGCTGTTGGGCGACAGTTACAGTGAACTGAGGCGGTGGACCCGCCAGATGGAACTCCGTGCTGACGTGTCGTTCGTCAATCTGGGTAAGACCAGTGCCACTCTGAAGGAACGTGCCACCGGCAACACCAACACTATAGGCAACCAACTGACGCGCATACCGCAGGGCATCAATCCCGACATCATACTGATTGAGGGCGGGACTAACGACGAGGCGGATGCCCAACGGGTGGTGGACAACTATGAGTCGTGCGTCGCCACACGGAAGCGCACTACCTTCGCCGGCGCATTGGCTTACATAACGGACAATCTGAGGAAACGCTTCCCCAAGGCCCGCATATATGTGGTGACACCCGGCGGACTCTTCTACGGTCATACGTCAGACCCGTTTGCGTTTATGGTGAAGGCAGACCAGATGCGTCTAGCCGCGCGGATGCTGGGACTCGGGACAGTAGACTGGGACTTGGAAGGACGGCTCTCCTTCGTGTTCAACAACTCCAGAGGCACGGGCGACGGATCAGAGTCACGTCCGTTCCTGTATAATGTGCCGTCAAGGGAGACAGGCGACTTGCTCCACCCCAACGATGTAGGTGCCGTGTACCTTGCCGAGACTGTTATAAAGACGTTGCACCGGCAAAAATGAGATTTTGGATTGATAAAGATGCGTTATGAGGTTTAGGCACCGCATTGATGAAGTCGGGAAAAACGACAATCCCGTTATTGTCTTTTACTTCAATCAAGCCAGTAGCCAATCCAACACATATTGCTGTTTGATTCCCTCGTGCCATACCACAGGGTCGTTGTCCATTGTCAACAGAACCTTGGGATAGTTGTCGGATATGCCTCGCAGGGGTGCCAGTTCCCGATCCATGGTTGCCGCGTCACGCACGGTCAAAGCCACTTGGTAATAAGCCTTCTCGCCACCCCTCACGACCACAAAGTCAATTTCCGCATCGCCGATTTTTCCCACATAGATTTCTCCTCCCCTTCGGGCCAGTTCCAAGTAGACTATATTTTCCAGGATATGTCCCCAATCGCCTCCTTTAGTGCCGTTTATGACTTGCCGCATACCAACATCGGCAAGATACAGTTTTTGCCCAGTCTTCAACAGCTGTTTGCCCTTGGTGTCATACCTTGCCACAGGGTAGAAGACGAAACTGTCAACCAGAGCCGAGATATAGTTCTCGACGGTGTGAGAGGTGATTTTTCTGCCCAAGGAATTCATCGTGTCACTGATGCGCTTGATGACAGAGATGTTGCCGATGTTGTCAGCCAAGAACCTCACCACACTTTGCAGCATCATGACATCCGTAATCTTCCTGCGCGCCACCACATCCTTCAGGACGACGGTGTTATACAATCCAGACAAGTACTCGCGTACCATCTCGTTATCATGCCTAAGTTGCAGGACATAAGGGAATGCCCCCTCCTCGATATAGCTTCTGTAGGCGGACTCTATATTCGTGTCCCGCGGAAAGGCCGAGAGATATTCCCTGAACGAGAATGGGAACAACTTGATTGCCACATAACGTCCGGTAAGCAATGTCGCTATTTCTCCCGACAAGAGATACGCGTTCGACCCTGTCACGTATATGTCAACGTTGTCCAAGAGAAACAGGCTGTCAATCACCTTCTGGAAACCATCCACCATCTGTATCTCGTCGAAGAACAGATAATTCATCCCCTTTGGCGACAGCCTCTTTCTGACGTGTGCGTACAAGACCTTATAATCAAGGAATGGCTCGTTCTCCAAGTCCTCGAAATTCATGTCCTGGACTTGTCGCCCAGAGACACCTTCCGCCAATATTCTGTCGCGGAACATCCTCAATAGGGACGACTTCCCACAACGGCGAATACCTGTCACCACCTTGATGACTTTCTTATCCCTCCACTTCTCCAACTCTTGTATATACTCCTTGCGTTCTACCATCGACTTACTCCTTTGCTTGAAAATGAATCCGAGTGCAAATATACAAACGTTTTACGATAAAAATGCAGCGCACTGCAAATTTCCGCCCGTATCACCGTATTTTTGCAACGCACTGCATTTTTCCAGTATTGCAAATACTGTTTACAGGTAGTTTTTTGCTGCGAAGCAGCCTGTTTTTGCTCGAACGTCATGCAGATGCGGTGTGCCGCATCGGAGTTGGGGCTGTGGCGGCAGTGGGAGCCTCGGCTCACAAACTGACGGCACAGC
>CAVBFD010000004.1:0-76498 GCA_963594655.1 Candidatus Methanomethylophilaceae archaeon | reverse complement strand
CTGAGTGGGTCATTTCACTCGAGTGAATTGATCAAATCACTCGAGTGAATCGATCGATTCACTCGAGTGAAATTAAAGGGGGAGTTTTATGCCTTCCAAGGCATCCTCCGTAAAATGACAAAATGTCAACAAACAAGTACTTTTACACTTGCATGTCACCTTATATAAACCTTACTTGCAGACCCGTCGGTATACCTTATTATATTAAGGCCCTTGGTAGTGCCGGTCTTTCTGGTGCCGTCAATGGAATAGACTCCAGCAATCTTAGCCTGACCGGACGATGACCCGTCAGTACCGGTGTCCTTAATGCCTGTGGGGATGGCAGCCTTGCGGTAAGCGTCAAGGTCGTCTTCACTGATGATAATCCACTGTTGGCTCGTGGCACTGTCACTGAAGTTGAACGCTGTCTGCTTTGCCATTCCCCGTCCAGTAGTCTCACTCAACCCATCCGCTTCCATCGCCTTATTGCCGTTATCATACCACGTGAACCAATAGCCATGGGTGGTAACCGTCTCGTCGCCTGTTCCCACCGTCACATCCGTACGGTCCGGCATAAGTTGGAACATCTCGCTGTTGGATGGGGATTTAGTGGCCTTGGTTGACATGGACGCCACCGTAGACGAACGGGTCAGGTATTTGCCTGTAGCAGCGTTCCTGAACGAGTAATAGCCAGACGAAGGATTGAACTCCAGATACCATGCGGCGGAGTCGTTGACCTCCGTACCGGTACTGAAATACGGTTTCCATGCGGCAAGGACACCCTTCTGGAAGAGCAGACCGTCGCCCAGTCCCCTCTCATCCGACTTGCACATGATATAGTACTTCTTCGCGTCGTCGAAATTATATGTATACCCGGCTATTCCGTTCTTATGGTTACTTGTAGGACACAGACCGTCGAGGAACAGTCCGTACATGATACACATACCGCCTATATACTGCAGTTCCGAATGTTTGTCCTTGTCCGCTCCGTTCACTAACCAGTCATACGAAGCGTTGCTTCCCCAACCGTGCGTCTTGTCACCCTGGAAGTAATACTCGTCGGTGTACTTGTTCTCAAGGAACTGGTACACCTCAGTGGCGGCCCTGCCGAGCCACTTGCCGTAGGTGGTGTTCGACCGTGTGTCCGAACAGTTGTACCACACCCAATGCGTTCCGACACCCACGCCATGACCTGTCTCGTGGAGTACCGTACCGATAGCCTGATAGGCGGAGTTCGGTCCTATACGCATCCAACCGCCATAACTACAGTCGGCTGTAGGAGTACCCGACCCATAGTTGCCCGTAAGATGGAAGCCCTTGATGCCAGTCCATTCATTGAAGTAGTCGATGGTCTCCTTGATGGCATTGCGGCATCGGGTGTTGGCTGCCTCGTCGGGCGCGCCCTCGTTCCACGACCATGTGCATCCGCCGGCAGGATGGGTGACCACCTTTATCTCATCGCCATAGGCAACAGTATAGGTCTTGTTCATCACGTATGGACGCACATAATACACCGTAGCCGGTTCCATCCCCTGTATATGATAGATTGTGCCGTTGAGGGAGAACGACTTGGTACTGCGGTTGTCGAGAACCGTAGGATTATGTTCCGTACTCCAGCACACACCACGCTCAAGGATATTGGAGCCAGTCATACCGGCTCTCACCAACGCCTCGGTCGCGCCTGTGGCGACATACGGATTGGTAGTCGTGACCCTTGGCGCAGTGCCTGTGCCAGCTGTGGCGTTGGCTATGTTGAACGCAAGCAACGCCTTGTCGAGCGCGTCAATCTCCTCATCCAGTTCAGCCTTGGTGGCTCCGTCATTCTTCACCAAAGTCTGTGCCTTGTCAATCTCCGCCTTCAAAGCGTCCGCCCCATTCTTTGTAGCGTCATAATATTCCTGCACACCGTCAATGGCTGTCTGCAACGCCTGATAGTCGGCAATGGCAACCTTAGCCGCCTCTATGGCGGCGTCAATAGCCTCAACAGCGGAAGCGATTTCAGTCTCAGTCGAAGAGGCAGTGATAGTTTTCATCGCGGCAATGGCAGTAGCGAGACCGGTAGCCTCTGCCTTATACATCATCTGGACCTGCAGACTCTCACCCTCGGCAACGAGACGCTGCACCTCTTCAGTGATTATGTCCTCGGTAATCTCGCCCACCAGAGTCAGACGAAAGTTGTCCACAGCCAACCAGTTTCCCGTAGCGTCCACAGCCTCGAAACCTACCACGACCTTACCGGTGAGGTTGACGAACTCCACGCTATAGTCCGCGGGAGTGTAGACGGCAGTCTCACTGTTCCCGGCATAAATCCTGGCGCCGGCACACTTGCTTGACGTGGACGACTGGTTAAGGTTCTGTGCCGCTACGGTCAGTTTATAGACACCATTGGGCAGGGTGACCGTCTGACTGATACTCGCGCTGCCCACCTTATTGCCCTGACTGACCCACTTCTCCATATACTTGCTGCCGTCCTTCTTAGTAAAGGCGGTGTTGGACTGGGAGGACAGGCCGTCACAAGTCCAACTCGTGGTACCGTCCTCAAAGCTGTTGTTCAGGACATACTCCTGGTCGTCTGCCCTGACGCCCGATACAAGGACTGCCAACAGACAGGCAAAAAACATTCTTCTCATTCTTCGTGTAGTTATAAAATAGTTAATGGTTGATTGCATGTCATTATTCGTAGCGCAAAGATAGGGAATAATTCCGTAGAGGCAAAGGATAACTAAAAAAATAAGAGACATATCTATCAACAGACCTGTCTCTCTCCTACTAATTTACACTATTTAATCACTTTCAAGAGTGATAAAAAACTAAGTGCTTCTTTTGAATCCGTTGCAAAAGTACATATAATAATTGAACGGACAAAACTTCACGCCATCAATTTTACCTACAAGTATTACTTTTAACTTATATAAACACAAAGAGTCTCCAAACGGAGGCTCTTTGTACACGAAGCAGCCGAGAAAGACTGCATTACGAAAGTATTACAACAAGAAAAGTGTCACACTACGCTTTCTTGATGAAATCAACTATCCATTGTCCCACTTCCTTAGTGCCGTACTTGTCACCGCCCTCGACCTGAATCTCCGGGGTGCGCACGTTGGCGTCGAGACTGGCGTTGACAGCCTTGCGTATCAGACTGCCCTCTTCCTTCAGGTCGAAATACTCGAACAGCATGGCGACAGAAAGAATCTGCGCGAGCGGATTGGCTATGTTCTGTCCCTTCGCCTGAGGCCATGATCCGTGAATCGGCTCGAACACCGGAGTGTGGTCACCGGTACTTGCCGACGGCAGGAGTCCCATTGACCCTGTGATGCAACTGCCCTCGTCGGTGAGGATGTCACCGAAGGTGTTCTCCGTAACCATCACGTCGAAGAATTTCGGCTCCTGAATCATACGCATGGCGGCATTGTCCACATACATGAAGTCGGTCTTCACCTCAGGGTACTCGGCAGCCATCTCCTGTGCCACCTTACGCCACAGACGGCTTGAGGCAAGCACGTTGGCCTTGTCCACAACGGTAAGGTGCTTGTTGCGGCGCATGGCGTAGCTATAGCCCACACGCAGGATGCGCTCAATCTCAGGACGTGTATAATAGTTGGTGTCATAAGCCTTCTCACTGTCCTCATACTTCTCGCCGAAGTACATGCCACCGGTCAACTCACGGATGCAGATGAAGTCCGCTCCGCGCACCAGTTCGTCCTTCAACGGAGACTTGTGTACGAGACAGTCGAAGGTCTCCACAGGACGCACGTTGGCGTACAGTCCCAGTTTCTTGCGCATGGCGAGCAGACCCTGCTCAGGGCGCACCTTGGCAGTGGGGTTATTGTCGAACTTAGGGTCGCCGACAGCCGCGAACAGTACCGCGTCAGCGTCCATACATGTCTGGAATGTCTCCTCAGGGAAGGGGTCGCCCACCTCGTCTATGGCATGCGCTCCACACAACGCCTCCTTGTAAGACACCTCATGACCGAACTTCTCACAAACGGCGTCCATCACCTTGACACCCTGCTCCATAATCTCTGGCCCGATTCCGTCACCTGCCAGAACAGCTATTTTCAGTTTCATTTCCTTGTTATGATTTAATTGGTTCTTTGTAGTCCTCAATATCATCGTCTCCACCTAAGCGGAGACGGCACGTCACTCCTCGTTGATAAGGTTCAGCATCTTTATCGTAGCCTTGATGGCTGCGTCCGTCTGGTCCGCGTCAAGCGCATGCGTCCTGTAAGTCTTGTCGTTGTAGACCCACGAAATGGTGGTCTGCACCAAAGCGTCGGTACGTCCGCCGGGCGGTATGCGCACCACATAATTGGTGAGCCAAGGGAAGGCACGGTGGAGCTTGTCACGATAGATGTGGCGTACAGACCGCACGAACGCGTCGTACATACCGTCGCCCATAGCCGACTCCTCGAACACCTCGCCGTTGACCTCCAGTTTCACGCTCGCCATAGGCTTCAGTCCGTAGGCGGTGCTTACCATATAACTAATCAACTTGACCTTCTCGTCAGGGGTACTGTGCTTCAGCACGTCGTTGACGATATAAGGCAGTTCCTCCTGTGTCACCAGCTGCTTCTTGTCGCCAAGCTCTATGATACGGTCGGTAACCCTACGTGTCTGCTCCGGTGTCAGTTCCAGACCGAGTTCCTTCAGGTTCTGGAGGATGTTCGCCTTACCGCTGTTCTTGCCCAACGCATACTCGCGCTTCCTTCCGAACCGCTCCGGTATCAGTTCGTTGCAGTACAGGTTGTTCTTGTTGTCGCCGTCCGCATGTACACCCGCCACCTGCGTGAACACGTTCTCGCCGATGACCGGCATGTTCGACGGTACAGCGATACCTGAATAGCTCTCAATCAGGCGCGCCGCCTCATTGAGCTTGTTCTCCTGTATGTTCGTCCCGACCCCGAGTTGGTCGGCCAGTATCGCCTGCACACTGCTCAGAGGGGCGTTGCCGGCACGCTCACCGAGACCGTTGACGGATGTGTGGATACCCTGACAGCCCTCCAGCACGGCAGACATCACGTTGGCAGTAGCCAAGTCGTAGTCGTTGTGCGCATGGAAGTCGAAATGGATGTCGGGAAACCACCCGCGCATCTGGCGGATGTAAGTCCGGGTGTTCTGTGGATTAAGCACACCCAAGGTGTCAGGCAACATGAAACGCCGCACACCACAGTCCTTCAGCGAGTCAACAAACTTGAACACGTAGTCGGGACTGTGCTTCATGCCGTTGCTCCAGTCCTCCAGGTACACGTTGACACTGATACCAAACTGACCGGCATACTCTATGGACCGTTTGATGTCGGCTATATGCTGGTCCAGCGTCTTCTTCAACTGACAGGTGCAATGACGCTCACTGCCCTTGCACAGCAGGTTGATGACCTTACACCCACAGGCGTTGATCCAGTCAAGCGACAGGGTGCCGTCAACGAACCCGAGTACCTCCACACGGTCGAGCAGACCAGCGGTGCGCGCCCACCTGCAGATGTTGGTCACCGCCTCCTTCTCTCCGTCGGACACACGTGCGGAGGCCACCTCCACACGGTCCACCTTGAGTTCCTGAAGCAGCATACGCACCACGATCAGTTTCTCGTGGGGAACGAAAGACACTCCGTTGGTCTGTTCACCGTCACGGAGCGTCGTGTCCATTATCTCAATTACCCTCTCTGGCATCGTTTCTGTTCGTAGTCCTCTATCTTGTCCTTATTCTCAAGCAGGAAGTCGATGTCGTCGAACGCGTTCATCAGACAGTACTTCTTGTATGAGTTTATCTCGAACTTCTCACTGCGACCGGTAGCCATGTTGGTCACTGTCTGGTTCGGCACGTCCACCTTTACCTCGGTCTTCGGGTCTGCCTCAATGCTGGCGAAGAGTTCTTTCTGGAACTCCGGACTGACAATGACAGGCAGCACGAAACAGTTGAGGAGGTTGTTGCGGTGGATGTCGGCGAAACTGGATGAGATGACCACCCTCACGCCGTAGCCGGCTATGGCCCATGCGGCATGTTCACGGCTGGACCCCGAACCCCAGTTCTGTCCGCCTACTATAATCTCATGCACTCCCGGGTGAGGAGCCTCACTGTACTCCAGGCGGTTCATCACAAAGTCCTCCACCTTGTTGCCCCGCGCGTCGTAACGCAGGTCATGCATGAACGCCTCACCGAAAAACTCAGGGTCACGGGTTGTACTGGCAAGATACCTTGCCGGGATAATCAGGTCTGTATTGCAGTTGTCTATCGCGATAGGAATACAGGTGGACTGGATTATATTGAATTTCTGTTTTGCCATTGCTTTGAATTTAGAGTGTTCTTGGATCTGTTATCTTTCCTGTGACGGCACTGGCTGCCACAACCAGAGGTGAGGCCAGTACGGTACGCGCGCCAGGACCCTGACGACCCACGAAGTTACGGTTGCTTGTGGATATGCACAGTTTGCCTGCCGGCACCTTGTCGGGGTTCATGGCAAGACAGGATGAGCATGAAGGCAAGCGCAGTTCAAAACCCGCCTCCTCAAGAATCTTGTCGATGCCCTCGTCGATAATCTGCTTGCGCACGAGCCAACTGCCCGGAACAAGCCATGCTACCACACCGTCCGCCTTCTTCTTTCCCTTGACCACACTGGCGAACGCGCGGAAGTCCTCGATACGTCCGTTGGTGCATGCGCCGAGGAAGCAGTAGTCCACCGGTGTCCCCTCCAGTTTCTGTCCCGGAGTGAACTGCATATATTCCAGCATACCGAGGAACTGGTCACGCTTTGCCTCAGGTATGTCCTCCAACTCAGGTATGCGGCCGTCGATGGCGATGCCCGCTCCCGGATTTGTGCCGTAGGTGATGCGTGGGGCTATATCCTCCGCCTTATATGTCACCTCCTTGTCGAACACGGCGTCATCATCGCTCTTGAGTGCCTTCCACTCTTCCACCGCCTTGTCCCACGCTTCGCCCTTAGGAGCGTACTCACGGCCTTTGAGATAGGCGAAGGTGGTCTCGTCAGGAGCGATGATACCGGCCCTGCTTCCCATCTCGATGGACAGGTTGGAGAGGGTGAGACGGCCTTCCATACTCATGTCACGCACCACACTGCCGGCATACTCCACCGCATAGCCTGTAGCCCCGGATGTGGTCATCTGCGACATGATGTAAAGCGCGACATCTTTCGCAGTGACTCCCGGACGGAGAGTTCCCTCGATGTTGATGCGCATGGTCTTGGGCTTGGACTGCAAGATGCACTGGCTCGCCAGAACCTCCGCCACCTCCGACGTGCCGATACCCATGGCAATCGCACCCACAGCGCCGTGGGTACTGGTGTGCGAGTCGCCACACACGATGGTCATACCGGGCAGGGACAGGGCCTTCTCCGGCCCCACCACATGGATGATACCGTTGTCCTTAGTCCCCATGGTGAAATGTCTGATGCCGAAGTCCTCACAGTTCTTCTTGAGTGTCTCCACCTGCTTGCGTCCAATAGGGTCGTCGATATGATCCTGCTGGTCGCTCGGCGTGTTGTGGTCAGGCATAGCCACCACATGGTCGGGACGGAACACCTTCAGTCCCTTGTCGCGCAAGGTGTCGAACGCCTGGGGACTGGTCACCTCATGTGCGTACAAACGGTCGATATACAGTTGTGTGGGACCGTCGTCAACCTTCTGCACGACATGCGCGTCCCAAATCTTATCAAATAATGTGTTCATCTGTTTTCCTTATAAGTTTTCGTAATCATGTTTTTTCCAAACGTCACAGCCGTTCAGTCCTTGAACTTGTTGATACAGTCGATGTACGCCTCCACGGAAGCCGTCACGATGTCGGTGTTCGCGCCGAAGCCGTAATACACATGTCCGTTGTACTCCACCTGCATGTGTACCTTACCCATGTCGTCCGACCCCTTGGATATCGCCTGTATCGTGAACTCCCTCAGTGTCATCTCACGCTTGACGATGGTCTTGAGCGCCTTGATGGCGGCATCCACAGGCCCGTTGCCCGACGCAGCCGCCTCGAAGTGTTCGTTGGCTATCTGCAGACCGATACTTGCCACAGAGCGCACGCCCTTGCCGGTGGTCACCTGCAGGTAGTCGAGCTTTATGCTGTGGGTGTCCGACCGGTTTGCTCCGGCAAGCACGAGGATATCGTCGTCCGTCACCTCCTTCTTCTTGTCGGCAAGCACGAGGAAGTCCTGGTAAACCTTGTCGAGTTTCTCGTCGCTCACGTCCACTCCGTTGATGTGCAGCCTGTACTTCAACGCCGCGCGACCGCTGCGGGCCGTAAGCACGATTGACGCGTCGTCGATACCCACATCCTTCGGGTCCATAATCTCGTATGTGGAGGCGTTCTTCAGCACTCCGTCCTGATGGATGCCCGATGAATGGGCAAAGGCGTTGCGCCCTACTATCGCCTTGTTGGGCTGCACCGGCATGTTCATCAGACTTGACACCATACGGCTCGTGGGATATATCTTTGTGGTGTTGATGTTCGTCTCGATACCGAGGTCGGGGTGGGTCTTGAATATCATGGCTATCTCCTCGAGTGAGGTGTTGCCGGCACGCTCACCGATACCGTTGACGGTGACCTCCACCTGCCGCGCTCCGCCCATGACACCTGCCACGGTGTTGGCGGTGGCCATACCGAGGTCGTTATGGCAGTGGGTTGACAGGATTGACTTACCCGCGGCGAAGGCGTCCACATGATCATACAGGTACTTTATCTTCTCGCAATACTCCTCCGGGATGCGGAAACCGGTGGTGTCGGGGATATTGCAGACGGTAGCTCCGGCCTTGGTCACCGCCTCTATCACACGGGCGAGATACTCGTTGTCCGTACGGCCCGCGTCCTCAGCGTAGAACTCCACGTCGTCCACGAAACGGCGCGCGTACTTCACGGCAGCCACGGCGCGTTCTATGATTTCCTCCCTGTTGCTGTTGAACTTGTACTTGATATGGGAGTCGCTCGTACCGATTCCGGTATGGATACGCTTCCTCTTGGCGAACCGCAGTGCCTCCACAGCCACGTCAATGTCCTTCTCCACGGCGCGGGTCAAGGCACAGACTGTAGGCCATGTGACCGCCTTGGATATTTCGATGACCGAGTTGTAGTCCCCGGGACTCGACACGGGGAAGCCCGCCTCGATGACATCCACGCCAAGCGTCTCCAGTTGCTTCGCCACCTGAATCTTCTCCACCGTATTCAACTGGCAGCCCGGCACCTGCTCGCCGTCCCTCAATGTAGTGTCAAAAATAAACAATCGTTCCATTTTATCTTCTGTTTTAAAATTATCTGTCCTTCCGTCCGGCACCCTCAAACAAGCCACGGACGCAATAAAAACAAAGCCTCTCTCGCTCGGAGCAAGAAAGGCTTAATATATTCTCTGTATATGTGTCACGTAAACATCACCATATATCACACAGCCTCTCTCACTCCGAGCTTACTAATTCGTAGTGATAGAATAATGTCGATAATGTTTAGAGACTTCATAATGTTCGTTCAATTGTCGCTGCAAAATTACACTATTCCATTTAACTGACAAAATAAACAACAAAGAAAATCATTGCCACTTCCATTTTTTGACGTGTACCGCACATATCGCAAGACAGGCTATACACCGGGAGTGGTATAAAAACGACGGAGAGAGGTGCCGCGGCACCTCTCTCCTGTCATATAGTACAGTAACAGCAATGGTTACTTCTGCGGCAACGGCAAGTACCAGTTGCCGTTACGGAGAGCCTCAGCCCTACTGTCTACGGTATCCGATCCCTTACGTTTCACCACCTGCTTGTAGATGTAGTCGTTATCTCCCTCGTACTTGGCGTAACGCATAAGGTCGTAGAAGCGGGTACCCTCGAACATTCCTTCGAGAGCCTCCTCATCGAGAATCAGCTGTTTAACCTCATCCTGCCATGTCGGCTGCCACTTTTTATAAGCCTCTTCGTTCGCCTTTTCATAGACGATAACACTCTTATAATAATCCACATACGCCTTGATATAAGCGAGTGAATCCTCACTTGTTTCAAAAGCATAGTCCTGGACATTGCCATACTTGATGCGGCCCAAAGTGTCAATCTGCAGAACAATAAACTGATTCAAGCGCTTCGTCGCGTCCTTGGTGAGGTCAGACACAACCTGAATCAGCGAGTCACTGATTGCAGACAGACTGTCGATCGGTGCCCATGTCGCCTCATCGTATGTCAGCGCATAGTACTTGTTGTACTGAGAGTCGCCGGAACCACGTGAGTGGATTCCCAAGGTGTTTGCCGGAAGCGAGCTTGACACATTTGAGGAATTGGCTACACGGAAGTCTGAAAGCGGCCATGTTCCGATATTACCGTTGATATATGAATACACACCGCTCAGGTTATTCCTTTCGACTGATGACACATAGCTGTTCATTGTCTCACTCGTCAGACCGTATTTCAGGATGGCGAACGCGGTCTGCGGGTAGCCGGCGCGGTTGAGCGCCTCAGCGAAGTGCAGCCACACGATACCCTTACGGAACACTCTGAAATACCTCAGTTTCTCATCAGAACCATAGTTGTTGGTACTTGTGGCGTACTTCATGATATGCTGACGGTCCTGACTGTACTGGGCGGTGTACATGTTGCTCACAGCCGAACGGTGGTATACAGAGTTCAAACGGAGGTCACCCATCTCAAGTGAGTCTTCCCATTCGAGCTTGGATGTGCTGTATATAGTATCACGCTTGTTGTTTATGTTGGAGTAAACACAGTTGACCTGGTCGCGTGAAATCTCACGAATGCGCTGTGAAGGCACGACCGGCACGTAGTAGTTGTTCTCATACTGAGAGTTGAACATCGCATAGAGTTGGCTCCATGTACCGTCATACGCACAGGTGTCCATCGGAATGATTGTGATGGTGTCCGAAGTGAAGGATGAGGAGTACGTGTCTGAGCTATGACGGAACGTGTTGTCGTTCCAACTGACCTTCGCGACACCTGTAGGCACCTTGTTGGACACAGTGTTGATGTAATCGTAATAGTACTGGCACGCACTTGTGAAGTCACTCTTGTTTTGGGTAAAGCTACCTCTCCACAGATACAGTTCAGCCACCATCAGACGCGCCGGGATGAAGAATGTCTGGCTCAGGTAACCGTTGACAGTACCGTAGCTTGGCACAGAGATTGGGGCGGAGGTCTGCACGTAAGGCAGCAGGTCGTTGATGAAGTATGTGCAGATGGCCTCCATGTCCGCGCGGTTGGCGGTTGACGCGACAATCTTGTCGGCATCCACGGAACTAAGCACCGGGTCAAGGACGAACGGAACTGTACCGTAGGTCTTCGCCAGTTCGAGGTAAGTCCATGCCCTGTAGGTCTTCACTACCTGTATTTCCTTCTCGTACTTCTTCTTGTTGTGCTCCACATAGTTGGAGTCAACGTAAGCGAGGTAGACATTACAAGCGTTGATTACTGAGTAGTAGTCGGCGATGGTATTGTATTCGTTGTCGGTTGATATGTTGTTTGCCATCACCTCCTGGAGCGCGGTACTTGCGACAGCCTCGTTGAGGTCCACAAGGTCGGCGCGGAGTTCACCGAGTACGACAGTGCGGTCAACCAGACTCTGCATGCGGTTGAGGATACCCATCACCTGATATACCGTGTCCTTAGGAGCGAGGTCTTTCGTATGCAGCTCGTCATCGACATTAAGCATATCTTCGCATGAAGTTGTGGCGGCTCCAAGCGTAGCCAAGAGCAAGCCTGACAATATGATTGATTTTGTTTTCATATATTTCTGTTTAGTCTTCATACCCTCCTTCCGAAAGAGGAGGGATATTGGGATTGTTTACAAGTTAATCTTAACACCGAGAGTGAAACTGCGTCCGTAAGGAGTGTAGCCGGCGTCGATTCCCTGAATCAGAGATGAGTTGCCGCAAGACACTTCCGGGTCTGAACCCAAGTACTTGGTGAATGTAAGCAGGTTGTTTGCGGCTGCCCAGATGGTAAGTCCCTGAATGTAGGTGTTGGATACAGGGAGCTTATAGCTGAGGGTCACGTTCTTCAACTTCAGGTATGATCCGTCCTCAATCCAACGGTCTGAGAAACGAGCGTTGCCCATCTCGTCGTTCAGGACTGCCTGTGGGATGTCGGTAGACTGTCCTTCAGCAAGCCAGCGGCGGTTCATCGCTGTTGTCTGGTTCACGAAGGCGTTGCCGCATTCGAGGATTGAACGCTGGTAGTTGTACACGTCGTTGCCGACACTGTAGTTGAAGTTGACACCCAGAGTCCAGTTCTTGCCGAACATGAAGTTGGCGCGGATGTTACCGTAGAAGTCAGGGTTAGGGTCACCGATGACCACACGGTCAGCGTCTGCTTTGATGAGGTTGTCGCCGTTCTGGTCAACGAATATCATGTCACCTGCCTTGAAGTTGATCTTGTTGCCGGCCTTGTCAAGTATTCCGAGGTCAGCAGCCTCAGCCTGGGCGGTCGTTGAGAACACGCCATTGGTCTTATAGCCGTAGAACACTCCAAGCGGACTGCCCACCTGTGTGAGGATGGTGGCGTTGTAATACTCAGACTCGATGGATGGGACGTTCTCAGGCAACTGGGTAATCTCGTTCTTGTAGTGACCGAGACTCGCGCCGAGTTCAAACTTGAAGTCCTTCAAGTTGACCACCTTACCAGTCAAAGCCACGTCGAAGCCCTGGTTCTTCATCGCTCCGTCATTGGTCCAGTACTGCTTCTGACCAGACACGTACGCGATTGTGCCGAGAGTCACGAGGTTGCTTGTCTTTGCGTAGAAGTAGTTGAACTTGGCGTTCAGGCGGTTGTTGAAGAAGTTTCCTTCCAGACCGGCGTTGAAGCGGTTGGTCAACTCCCAGCGCAACTTGGCGTTACCGATATTGGTGATACCGATACCCACCGCATTGTTCAGGAGGAACGCCTGGCTGCTCATGTATGTGTAAGCCGCATTGTTGTCGTAAGAGTCGTTTCCGACTGACTCAAAGCCAGCGTTCACCTTCAACATGTTGACTGCGTTGCCGGCATTGAACCACTTCTCGTTGCTGATTACCCACGCGCCCTGAATAGACGGGAAGAAACCCCATCTCACTCCGAACATCTTGACTCCAGCGTCAGCCTCGGCGCCGAACCTGGAGGAAGACTGGAGGGCGAACGATCCTTGCAGGTAATACTTCTCACGGTAGTTGTAGTCGAGGTTGCCGTACCATGCGATCGACTTCCATGTGTCGTCCGTACCGAACGAACGGCGCTTGCCTGTGGCACTGCCGAGCGACGGAGTCTTGTCGTTGCCTGTACTGTACGCATAGAGGTTTGAAGCCTTGTAGTTGTCGTTCAGGTAACGGAAACCGGCGAAGAAGTCCAGACGGTGCTTGCCAAGTGGGATAGCCCAGTCGTAGCGCGCTTCCGCCATAGTAGCCTTGTGGTTGGTGAAGTTTGAACCAATCTCATTTTCCACTGTACCCACGTCCTGGATGTAGTACCTCGGCATACCCACGATGGCAGTGTAGTAGTTCTCGTCAAAGCTGCTGGTAGTGTAGCTGAACTTACCCTGCAATGTCATGTTGGTCTTGAGGTGCCATACCGGAGTGATCGCGATATTCACGTTGGTGTTGTCCGTACGGTTCTTGTTGAGAGCCTCACCGTTCTCAAGCAGACCGAGAGGGTTGGCAATGGAAGCGGAACTTCCGACAGCCTCAGCCAGATAGTCGTCCGCGTCAGAGATGAAGTTGGACATCTTGCCGTCGGTAGAGAAGTCGTAAGGAGCCACGAAAGGAGACTTGATCAGCGCAAGCACGTTAGGAGATGAGACCGCATTGGCCTGGAAGGTGCTTGTGAGACCGTCGTCCCTCAAGTCACGCCTGAGGTTTGAGTAGGACACGTCGAAGCGTGCGGTCAACTTGTCTGACAGGATGATGTCCGAGTTGAAACGGATATGGAAACGGTTGATGTCGTTGCGCTTCAGGGTTGACTGCGCTGACATGTAGCCTACAGACAGGTTGTAGTTTGCCACCTCGTCACCACCCTGGATGTTGATTCCGTAGTTCTGAGAGAAAGCCTCCCTGTAAACTACATCCTTCCAGTCGGTGTTGTTGTGGTACATATTATAATAATAGTAGTTTGGGTCAGTATGCAGGAACTTGAAGCTCTCCAGCTTACTGTTGGAACCCTTCAGGAGGGCTGAGGCGTATGCCCTGTACTCGTCCGCATCCATCATGTCGGGAGTCTCAGGAACAAGTTCAAAACCACCGCTGATATTCACGTCGATGGTGGTCTTCATCGTAGTGTTGCGCTTGGTGGTGATAAGGATGACACCGTTGGCAGCCTGAGATCCGTAGATGGCGGTTCCGTTCTTCATCACCTTGATGTCGGCGATGTCGTCCATACTGAGCATGGTCAGCGGATTGTTGAAGTAACCGTTGTGCATCATTGTGGAGTTGTACATCTGGTCGTGGATGACACCGTCAATCACGATCAGCGGCTGTGAGGAGGCGTTGATTGAGTGGTAACCCTCGATGAAGAGGTTGACACCATTGCCGGCGATTCCCGAACGTGACATGGAATGTACGTCACCGCCGAGGCGGTTCTGCACTTCCTGGTCAGCCGTGAAAGCCGCGTCCTCGCCGAAGCCTGACACGCCGACTGTCTTTGACGCGCCCATCTTCTCAGAATACACGCCAAGATATCTGTCGGTATACAGTTTGAAGTCAACGTCCTTGGTACGGTCGTTTATCGCCACCTGACCGATGTTATAGCCTTCTGCCGAAGCCGACAGTGAGGTCACGAAAGTGGGGACACTGATCATATAGTCTCCGTTCTCGTCAGTCATGGCGGTATAGAAACTGTTGTTGTAGGACTTGACCCTCACACCTACCAGAGGCTCACCGGTGGAAGCGTCCACAATCTTACCGGAAATCTCCATCATAGGATATTTCTTGATTGCTTTCCTCACCTTCTTTTTCACAGGAGCCGCCTCGACGGCATCCGCGTCTTCATCATCTTGCGCGGACACAGGAAGAACTCCTACGCAGAATATCATAGTTGCGATTCCGGCTTTGCAGAAGCGCAGCATACTGTCATTTAAATATGTCTTCATATAATTCATATCTTTAGGAGTTTAACACTATTCCTCTGTACTGTCCTTTGCCTCCTTGAAAGCCTGGTACTCATCATCAGGCATTCCGCTCGGACGGAAGATAATACGGTCGAGGAGCATACGGCGAGAGTAGTTCTTGGTCTGTGAAGAAGAGACATAAGCCTGAATCTGGAGCATGACACCCACGTTTGACGCGTTACGGTAGCACTCGGTGAATGTCTTTGTTCCAAGATAGATGGTGTCCACCTTCTCAGGGTCACTGATAAAGTTCTGTCCGCCGTCGATAGGGTTCTTCAATGTCTCGTTCTTGGATGTCGGCCATGAGGATCCTGTCTCTGTAGCCCTGTTCGTGCGGTAGAACATGTTGACACGGAACTGATAGGGTTTCAGCGAGTCGGCCTCAGCCACGTCCACTCCATACTTCAAAGGCACTGTGACGAGGTACATGTCGTAAGTACCGGCGAGTGTGTTGGGTATGTTGTACGCGATGTACGGCTGGGCGGAACTGCTGGACGGCTTCACATCGAGATAAGCGCGCTCGGACACCTTCACCACTGAGTCCTGTGCTGAAACCACAGAGTATGTGCAGTTCCTGGTGTAGAGGGCGTTGCCGCTTGTACTCTCGTCGTTGTTGACGTTGCCAGTGGACTCAGCCTCCACCTCTATGTCGTGGAAGAACGCGTCATAGATGGATGTCGGGAACTTGTCCGTAGTGTAGACGATACCGTTACTGCACTCGACCTTGCTCTTGTATGAACCCGGAGCGAGGATTCCACCCTCCTCATACGGATTGTAGAACACATAATAGTCCGGATCGTACTTGCTGTATGTGGTTGTCACCAGAGAGTCGTTGTCATACAAGTTGGTATTCCTGTTGTAAAGCAGGGTGTTCAGTGTGTAGTAGTTCGCATAGAAGTTCTGCAGGGAGTCCCGGTCGTTCTCATGGATGTTGTAGTTGAAGTAGCCCTTCACTGTGTTGTAACGCTCCATGTACGCTTCATTGCTTGGTATGATCGCCATGTAGTTGGAGTCCTCACGCTGCACATAGGCGTCCAGGCGTGTCATCAGCTTGTTGCTGTTGATGATGACCGAATCGACATAGATGCGGTTTCCGTCCTCATCTACTCCACGGTAGACACTGCGGCCCACATCCAGAGAGTCATTGTCGTAGAATGACAGCTTCTTGTAGATAGAGTCCATTCCGTCAGCCACTTCCATCTCCTCATAGATATTCGGGTGGAACGGAAGCACGCCCTCCAACTTGTGCAGGATACCGTTGTTGCAGAGAATCTCATCGGCAGCCACCTTTATGGAGTCAGCGCTCACCACCCTCTGGTTGAGGACGGTGTTCTTCTTGTTCAGCAACGAGAGAGTCTGCCCGTGGGAGTTCGACGAGTAGTTGTAACGGGCTATGTGGTTCTTCACGAAACGGGTGATGACCAAGTCCTTGTGTCCCTCCTTGATCTCATTCATCAGGCTGTCCACATTGAAACCGTTCTTAGGAGCGAAAACCGTTATGATCTGAGTCTCGTCGAGAAGCGCGTCATAGCCTGTCGTGTCGATGACCCTAACGAAATCGCTGTAGTCGGGGTCTGCCTTCAGCAGCTGATAAATGGTCGCATCCACCTTCATGCCATCGATATTGGAGTCATAGTGGTCGTCCCATGTATCTGAACAGGAGTAGCAGGCAAGAACACTTGCCATTGCCACGACTCCTGTGCGGATTGATATTTTTATATTCTTCTTCATAAACGAAAATTGTATTTTTTACGATTAATACTTGTCCTCCGGATAGAACTCATTGTTGTACACGCTCCTCGGACAGAGTTCAATGTAGTCGAACGCAAGTGTACCGTTTGTTGACTCGAGCTTCTGCTGGATACGGACGTAATGTTCTGTCTTTCCGTCAGAGTGGAAGGTGCCGAACACACGGCGCAAGGTATTGTTTTGATTACGGTGGTAACTTGGGCTACCAGTTCCATCCTGACCGATGCCGCCATAGCTTGCGGGGCCCTTCATCCATCCACGGTTGTGCATAGCCTTGTCATAAGCGGCGATGGACTCATCGTCACCAAGATCAGTGTCACTCCTCCAACCTATACTTGCATCTTCTCCTCCGATACGCATGTCAAGCGGAATACCGCATGGAACACCGTCGATGTAAGCCTGCACGATACCACGGTTGCTGAAACCAATACATGTCGCGAGACGGAACTCGTAGTCGCCCTCCGGCACTGGAGGCAACTTGAACGTGATGTCGTACATACCGCAGATGGTAACCTCATCGCCCTGATATGACCAGAAGGACAGGTAACGCGGACGCACGTGAAGGTGAGTAGTCACATCTGAATATGTGAAGTACTTCGCCGAGCCTGCCTTGAAACCGAGACAGGTGTTGATGTTTGTCTTAGGGTTGGTGTCGTTCGACCAGACACCATACTCACCGGGACGGCTTGACGCGCCACCCACACCTCTTACTGAGTGTCCGCGCGCTCCACTTGTCATGAAGTCAGGAGACAGTGTTGACGCGTCCATACGCATACGCTCGTTAAGTACCACTTCCTGAGTGTTGCGTCCGTAATCGATAATGTCTGTGATATAATGGTAGACACCGTTCACCGCAGTCTGGTTGACCGCAGCCTCGGTCGGAGAGAGAATCTTCGCTCCCGCCACAAACACGCCACGCGAGTCCTTTCTGTTCTGAACACCACGACGGTTCACGTAACGGCCAGCCTGTGATCCTGAAGGATAAGACACCTTCATGATAGAATAAGGCATCATGGTCTCATACCAGTCCGCCACGTCCCAGTGACGACGGTCGAAACAGTTGAGCGCGAGGTTGTCGACAGTCAACTTGTTGTAAATCGCGCGACGGTCGAGGAAGTGATATGAGATGAAACGGTTCAATGAGTTGCGGCGGTCGGTCTCGTCTGTCACGTCCGCATCATCCGGATACACATCATCATAAATCTCCTTAGCCTTGGCACGGAGGTCGTCGATAGTGTATATACCTTTGCTCTCAAAGACATCGTTCGTCTCTATGAAGCCGGTATAGCCGTAATAGCGCTTCTTCATGTAAAGCACGTTGTCGTACTCGGTTGCGGTGGAGAATGTGTGTCCCACCTCAGTAGAGTCATAGTCTGTACAGCTGTAACTCTCGTCAACGTAGTTCATCATAGAGTCCTTCAGACCTGTCAGAAGGAAGGCCTGGTAGAAGAGGGAGATGGTTGAGTCCTGTGCCAACAGGTCGGGCAACATCTCTGTTGTGGCGTCGATAATCATGTCTACAGTATGTACCACACCGTTCTCCACAGAGTCGTCCGCAAGAATAATCTTCGCGCTCTTGTTGATGTAATACGCAATCTCTATATCACCCTCATCTGTAAGGTCGGAATCACAGGTTATGGTAAGATAACGGTCCAGCATATTCGTGTTAGGCAGAGTCGCGTTTGAGAACTCTGTAGTGAAATATGAACCGTTCTCAATGATATGGGTTGCGGCGATGGTGTCACAGTCTGCGACTGAAAGCTCGTCGACTGAAGTCAAGCCCTTGCCGGCAAGATATCTGTCCACAGCCTTGTTCGTAGGCGCGAACACAGTGTACGAACCATACGTTCCAAGAAGGTCGAAGCTGACCAGTTGGGACTTCTGTATGATTGACACGAACTCACTGTATGTGTCGGGGTCATTGGTAAGATATGTGTTTGCCATAGATCCCTTTGCAGTATAGTAGTTGTCAACCCCCGGGTCGTCAGAGCAGCTTGCGAACAAAGCGACAACCGCCATCAGTACTACTGCAATATATTTGTTCTTAAACATTACTGATTTCATAATTAAAAGTTTCTTTCGTTTTTCTTTTCCTTATCATAGGCTTTATTCTGCTTCAGGAGAGGGTTGCGGTCCAACTCTTTCTTGGCGTATGGCATGTAGAGGAACTCCATCATAGCCATCTTGATACCCATAGCCGACGCGTTTGAGGTGAACTTACTGCTTATCTTGCTTGCCACATAAGAAGTGCTTCCCTCGCGGCGGGCGCGGCGGAGCAGGTCATAGTAACGCTTGCCCTCGAACATCAGCTCACGGCGGCGCTCGTCACCGATGAGGTTGTCGTACATGGTCTTGCCCGTAAGCGACGCCTTGTTCGGGCTTGCGGCGGCTGTAGCGTTCGGAGCCGAACGTGAGTATATGGCGTCCACGATATTGAACGCGTCGTCATAGTACTCCTTGGATGTAGAGTAGACATTGCCGTAGGCGTTACGTGTCTTCGCCTCGCCGGCAGTCTCCTCTGTGGTCTCCTCTGTAGTCTCCTCCGGCACCACGCTATTGTCGATGTAATCGGCAAGCTGAACCTCAGCCTCAGCCTTCATCAGCATGATGTCTGTCAGACGGTAGATAATCCAGTTGGCGTAGTTTTGTGTTCTCGGAGTGTAGGTTGTTGACTTCACTCCTTTACTCCACACGCTGGCCGTACCCACATTCACCGCCATCTTATCGCAGACATACTTGGAGATGGTGAAGGAAGACGACTCGTCCCACTGGAAGAATGACTGGCTGCGGAAGTCGTATGAGGTGAACACATTACCATTGTCATAATCGTAGGTCGCGGTGGCCTCGGCTGAAAGCATGTTTTCGTTGGCTGCCACGTACGCTCCGTTGGCAAAGCCCGTATCATTGCTTCCGTACATGTTTGCCACAGCAGAGTTCGTTGTACCTTGTGATGTCTGGTTTGAAGAGAAGGACAGCTCAAAGATACTCTCGAAGGAATGTCCTGTTCCGAAAATCCGGTTGTACGCCTTGGCATTAGTACCCTGGCCTGAAGTCTGGTCGGACTCTGCCCATTCCTGGATGAGAGGATAGCCTGTCTCGGAATAAATCTCATTGTCTATCTGACGCTTCAGAGAACCGTAGCGGTCTTCCTTGTACTCGTCCACCTTGGCCTCTATGACCTTGTCACAGTACTCGACACACTTGAGGTAAAGCGCGTTGCGCTTTGCAGCGTCGAGTTGGGCGTCGGAAGCCCTCCACAGGTACATGTCAGCCAACAGGGCATACACTGCGTTTCGGGTAATCTTACCTGAGTTCTCGTCTTCAACGACATACCTCTTGGGAGCGTACATTCCGTTCTGTTCGAGGTCGGTGATGAGCGTGTCAAGAATCAGTCCGTCGTCTGTGGCAGGAATAACGTACTCCTGGTCATCGTCGATGGAAGCCTCGGTAGTGAAAGGCACGTCACCGAAAGTACGCACAAGATAGAAGTAGCAGAGCGCGCGGATGGTCTTCACCTCGGCCAGAGTCTGGTAGAGGTCGGACTCCGTGAAGTTCGGGTCGCGCTGCTGCACTACCGGAGCATACTTCTCGACGGTGTTACACCTGTTGATTATTGTATAGAAAGAGGACCATTGGCAGTATGAGTTGGTCTCAAGCGTGTTGCCGTTGAGAAGATACTTCAGGTCATTACCCGCACTGGATATTCTCTTTCCCTCCTTAATATTGTCGGAACGGCACTCGCCCCAGACTATCATACGGTTGACCACGTCACTGGAAGTCAAGCCCTGGTAACAGGAAGTGACGACACTGTTGACGTCATCCTTGTTTGTCCAATAGTTTTCGAGGATAACTGTATCCAACGGAAGCAGTTCCATATCGCAGGAGGCAAACGCCAGCCCCGCACATGCAGCCAGTCCTATTGTCCTTATGTTTTTATATAATTTCATTGTCATTGATCATTTAGAATCCAACATTCAAGTTAAATGTGAACGACTTCGCGCGTGGAGTACGGCCTGAGTCAGTCGCTGGAGTATAACCGCTCTGAGAGACCTCAGGGTCAACACCTGAGTACTTTGTCAGAACGAACAGGTTGTTCAGGTTGAGGTAAGCCGCCAGACTCTTGATACCGAGCTGCTTCAGCACACTCTTTTTGAAGTTGTATGAGAAGCTCACATAGTTGCAACGCAGATATGAGGCGTCCTCTATGAAACGGTCGGAAGCCAACCAGTTGTAACCGTAGTTGTACAACGCTCTCGGAATCTCGGTGACATCACCTTCGTTGTGCCAACGCCAGTTCACGGCACGTGACTGGTTGTTGTTGCTGTACATGTTCTCGGCATACATACGGGCTGAGTTCACCACCTTCTGTCCGATACGGTACACGAACTGCAGGTTCAGACCGAAGTCCTTGTACTTGAATTTGACACCGAATCCACCATTGAGTTTCGGAAGTGTTGAACCGAGGTACACGATGTCAAGCTCGTTGATCTCACCGTCGTGGTTGATATCCTCGTACTTGGCGTCACCACCCTTGAACTGGTAGTTCAGACCACTGTAGTTGAACACCATGTTCTTTGTGTAGCCGTTGGCATTGAGGATGACCTCTCCGTTGGCGTTGCGCGCTACAGGAGCGTCAGGACCGCTCACACCCGGAACCTCCTCGGCACTGTAATCGCTGTACGCATACACGCCCTTGTAGCGGAAACCGTAGATGGAACCGATAGGGTTGTTGATCTGCACACGTGACAGATACTGGCCGTTGACGTAGTTGAACTCGTCATTCATTTGATCCAGGAGGATGGAGTTCATCTCGAGAATCCTGTTACGGTTGTTTGAGAACGAGACGTTGAAGTCCATTGAGAAATCGCCTCTTCTGACGATACGGTTACCGTTGATGTTGAACTCCCATCCCGTGTTGCGCACCTTACCGGTAAGGCTTGCCGGGATGCTCGAGAAACCTGCGGATGTAGGTATCGGGTACTCTGTAACCTGCTCAGACTCGTTGGTGTAGACTTGGACGTCACCCGTGATTTTGTTGTTGAGGAAACCGAAGTAAGAACCGAGGTTCCATGTGTCCTGGTTGGCAGGACGGATGACAGACAGACGGAGACGCTGAGGAGCTACCGCGGTTACACCCATGTAGGATCCTGTTGAGCTATAGGTACTGTACATCGCTGTAGAACCACCGATTGGACGACCTGTACGTCCCCAACCAAGAGAGAGTGACAACATGTCAATCCACTTGTACTTCTGCATGAACTTCTCGTCGGAGATGTTCCAACGGCCGGACACTCCGTAGTATGCGCCCCAGTTCTTCGGGTTAGAGTTTGACTTGTCGAAACGGGCTGTGAAGTCGAACACGTACTTTCCACGGAACGCATAGTGGGTCTGGAACGCGAAGTTCTCAGACTTTGAACGTCCGTAGCCTGAACCGAAGGAAGATATGACGCCGCCGGCAAGGGCAGATGTGATGTCACTTGTCGCAAGCCACTTGCGTGACAGCGACTGTGAGGAGCTGTTGCCTGAACCGTACTCACCACGAACAAGTACCTGCATTGAATGGTCAGGATTGTTGAAGTGGGGAACGAAAGTCAGAGAGTGGCGTGTGGTGAAACTGTTGCTCTTGCTCTGGTTTGAGGAAGCGACGTTGGAGTCACCGCCAGTCCATCCGTTCGTCTGCAGGATTGAAGGGCTGAATGACTTGGAGTCACTGCTTGACACGTTGAAGTTAATCTGGCCCTGATAAGTGAGGCGGTGTGCCGACTCGTCGGCCGTTCCCAAAACATCATAACGGAGGATGAACTCAGGTGACAGGGTCATGTCATTGGAGCTTGTCTTCTCCAAGTAGGCCTTTGCCACAGGGTTGGCGATGCCAAGCTGGTCGTTGAGCTGTGAGGATGTGTATGCCCTCTGCATGATATAGTATGAGGCTGAAGGCACGTCGTTCTCATCCTCCTCGTACACCGCCAGGTTCGGCATCTTCTGGTATGCGATACCGAGAAGGTTCTTGCCTGTGTTCATACGCTCTGTGTAAGACAAACTGAAGTTGGTCTGTACGGTGATACGGCTTGAGATGAAATAGTCGAGAGCCACACGGGTGGTGTAACGGTTCAACCTCTCGTGGATGGCGGCACCCGACTGGTTGTCGTAACCGCCGGAAATACGGAAGCGCGCCTTGTCACCACCACCGTTGATTGACACGTAGTGCTGGTGGTACTGACCGAACTGAGTGACCTCACTTTCCCAGTCAGTGTTGTTGTTGAACATGTTGTACTGGGAGTAGTTCTTGTCGTAGTTGATTTCAGGGATATAAGAGCTTGACGTGTTGTCGGCTATCGCACTGTTGAGGGTCGGGTTGAAATAAGCCTCCTTCAGGAACATTGTATAGTCGTCACCGTTGAGGACCTTCATGCCCTTAGGCTGCCAGGTTCCGGTGAAACGGTAAGAATAGTTCACCGTGGTCTTGCCCTTCTGACCACGCTTAGTTTTGATCTCGATAACACCGTTGGCTCCGTGCGCACCCCAGATGGCGGTCGCGGACGCGTCCTTCAACACGGTGATACTCTCGATGTCCTCAGGGTTGACCTGCAGAAGCTCGGCGAAACGCTCCTCTGTGGCCGCACTGTAGTCGAAGTCGTCCGACACGTTCTCCTGCCAGATGTTGCCGTTGACGACAATCAGAGGCTCGGCGTTACCTGTGATGGTACTCACACCACGGAGTCGCATTGTGGTACCGGCACCGAGGCTACCTGAGTTCATCACGATGTCAAGTCCAGAGATACGTCCCTGCAAAGCCTCGTCTACAGATGTGAGGGCGAGACCCTCGAACTCCTTCATGTCGATTGACTGCTGTGCGGTCGAAATCTCGGTCACAGGAATTGAAAGTCCTGAGCTTTGGGTCTTGCGCACTGCCTTCACCTCGACAGTCGGGATTTGGGTGTTGCTCTTCAGCACGATCTTGAACACCTTTTTATTTATAGGTAATGACTGTTTCTGGTAACCGATGTATGAAACCTGGATATGGTCCTTAGGGTTCACACAACGGAAAGAGAAGTTACCGTTGATATCCGTAACTCCATGTGCGACGATACGGTTGTTGTTGTCAACCTCGACAACGTTCACCATCATCAGAGGTTCGATATCATCTGAGACAGTACCCGAAATTACGTCGCCCGCCTTCACCTGCGCCTGTGCCAAAGTACAGAAACAGGTCAAGATCATCAGTATTGATAATATTTTCTTCATACTCATTATTATTTACGCGTTTTAACTGCCTCTTCCTCGTCATCTGAATAAACATCATTTGGAGAGTAGACGAACTGGTTGTTTTCTGGCAAGGTCAAGTCTGCCTCTGGCTTGTATTTATACAGGAGCGGATGGTCTACAGCATGAAGCACTACGCTTGAAGCTGTCTCTATCAGAGTGGCTCTCGACGCAGTGGCGTTGTTGAGCCAGTACTCACGTGTGATCACATTGTACATCTTGTCCTTGTTCACCTTCTGCTTCTCGGAGCAGACACCCTCCACGTAAAGGTCGTTGGCGTCAACGGCAACCGTCAACTTGAACGAGCGACCCGTGTTCGGGTTAGTCTTGGCTGTCTCGTAGTTTCCTGACTCGAAACCGTTGTCAATAAAGATGGAGTTATCCTGGATGTGGTACTTCACGAAGTCAAGCATCACCTTTCTGAGGTGAGCGGCGGAGTCCTCGATTTCCTTGTAGATTTCTGTCGTGTCGTCCTCGTCGATTGCCATCGCCTCGTCAAGCATCTCAAGTGTCGGGAGTCCCATTGCGAACGCCTCTTCCATCGCCTCGTTTGTAGGTGCGTAGATGGTGTAGTGGAATGTGTTCAACAGGTAGTTGATACTCTCGGTGTCCTTCTCCGGGATATATATCAAGTTACCGTTCTTTGACACTGAAGACCAAGAGTTTTTCTTGCTGGATGTTGCCAACGCGCCACAGGCCTGCAGGATTGAATAGAACTCTGAGAAGTCGTCGTTGGCGCTGAAGACATCGCTACAAGCGTTGTGGCTTGTGTAGACAGGAGAAGTGGTTACGTATGACTTTCCGTTCTCCATATTATATATCTGGGTGACTGTCTCCGGCTGGTCATTGTCTATCTGCCAACCGCCAGAAGCGGTCATGGCGCCGGCAACTCCGACCTGGCCTCCCACCTTAATATAGTTGTTGCCCTTGGTCTTGTAGTAGGACTTGCCCTGCTCGATGTCGCCGACCACGATGATGTTGTCAAGGATATCCTCCAGACGGTCGTACACTTGGTCGGACTTTGATGAACCCACGATTACACTAAGTGAGTCGCCCTGCACCCATGTGCCGTCCTCGCCCCTTGTAGCCACATAGACAGAAGCCCTGATGCGTGCGTAGGCGTTGGCTCCCTTGGGGTCGTATCTGAATTTCCACATGTGGGTCTCGTTCTGTCCGAGGGAAACCGGGTCGATATAGGTGAGCATACCGTCGTTCAACGGGATGAAGAAACTATAGCGCGACACCATGGAGTTCAGGTAGGCGTCGAACTGAAGCACACTGATGGCGTTGTATATCACGCTCATCGCGTCGGTCACCAACGCCGGGAAGAGTACTGAAGAGTAGGTTGTCGGGGCGAACACCTTATTGGTAAGGTATACAGCTCCGTTACATCCGAGAATCACACTGTCCACATTGGCTGTGGTGATTCCCATCTCCATTGCCGCGTCGTTGAGGATGGTGTTGAACTTGGAAGGAACTGAAGAGACAAGCGACATGAGCTGGTTGTTCTTGATAAGTTCCCTTACGACCTTGTTGGGGACGTTGGCCCATGTGCCGTAGTTGTCCTTGAGAACCTTACCGCCTCCGTTGTTCCACCAGTCGTCGAGAGCCGCGTCTGTAGGAACGAGCATACATGCCATATCCTCCATGACCTCATCGCGGTTCGGGTCGTTGATGCTACCCGGACTATAGCGGTTCCATCCCGGATCGTACTTGAGAAGAGCCTCGACCGAGTTGTTGTCCTTGTCCGTACTACGCTCAGTGGAAGTGATACCTGAACTGGTGTTGCCGCGTGTGGCGAAGTAAGCCTTCTGATAGACAGTATCGACATCCAGTCCGTAGATTTGATTGAACCGGGTTGTGATACCGGCATTGAACGGAGCTGAGAAGCGGTCGAGCAAGTAGCTGTACTCAGTGGTGTTGGGCTGCTTGCGGATGATTTCCGCCATATTGTCGAGCGGAAGCATCACCTTGTTCACCTTATGCAAGAATCCGTTCTTACAGAAGATGTTGGCCTCAATCACCTTACAGTCGTTGACATAAGCGTCGTCGGACACGTGTGTTCCCTCCGCCTCGTTGTAAAGGAAGTCAACGTCGGATCCAGTTATCATGTTAGTCTCCAGGAAGCGGGGAAGGAAATGAATCATCGGAGCCGCTCCGGAAGCGTCCTTGACGATGTAGATGGTGTCGTGGGTCTGCGCCAGATTAGTCCAATAGGAAGTGGCAGGAATCTCAGCCGCATTCATTGGAATCACCGACACTGTGTCATAGACCTGAAGGGAGGAGGTACGACGCATGCACTCGCCGTCGATAGGACCCTTCACACTTGACATCAAACTGATTGAGTAAGGGTTGTCGACCATAGCGGAGCGGAGAAGAATCTTCTTCTGTGCCTCTGACAACAGGTCATAACTCGTGACTCCCCATTCATTGTCCGCATAGAATTTCGCAAACGCGTCATCGTCCGCAATGAACAGAGTCTTACTACCTGTCTTCGACAATGTTTCAGTCTCGCCCAGGTCGTCAATTAGCCGCAAGAAGTTCTTGTAGTTCCCTGCATCTTCCATATAACCGTAGATGGTGTTCAGTCCTGTAGGCTGATCCTCATCCAGATTATAGTCCGGCGTACATGCATTGAACCCTAGAGCGGCAGCACACAAGACACCCCCGGCAAGGAAGTGTCTGCATCGTTTGTTACTCTGAAAGTTTAACAACATACTTTTTAGAATCATTAATTAATTTGAATATTTATATTTCGTTTTCTCTGTTTGTTTCCTCGTCGTCATCTATGGGTTCACGTCAATTCCGAAATTGACCCGGACTTTAAGCGCACCCACGTTACCGTCTTTCAGCGGTGCGGTGAACTTCATGTATACCGTATGTTTGTCTCCCGACTTGCAGTTGTCAGGATGGCAGCCGTAGTTCCAACTGTAGATGTCGCTTGTCCACAAGTCGGACGGCTCGATGAACACGTGTGATTTTCCGGTATAGTCACAGACATCACCGTTCGTGTCAAACCACGCGCCCCATGTGCCTTGAGCCGAACTCCATCCGTCTGATCCATCCGAATTCAAAGAAGTCAGGGACACCGACGCTTCGTAGAGTTCGTCCAATGAAAGTCCGAAGTGCTTTGCCAAGGAGTCCTCCTCGATTTCGATTACACCGCCCTGCGAATATCCCTTCTGTTGACTCAACTTGACATTGATTGTCATCATTCCGCAGTCGGTCTCCTCTACCTTCTTGGCCGGGTCGGGATAAGCGTTGATTACCTCGTCGAGATAACTGGTACGGTTCTGCAACCATGTCTTCATCTTTGCAATCTCCTCTGACACGCTGAACTCGTGCTTGCCAAAGCCGTAACTGTAGGTGGAGGTCAAAGGCCAGCGCGCGATGTCACGGCTGTAAGCTCCCTTGTTCAGCTCGGCGATGTACTTCTCCATCTCAGCCCAGTTGCGTGTGAATATCGAGTCCTTCACCGAGTTCCAGAGGTCTTTGTAGGCCTGGGTGTAGGTGGCTGACTTGAACATGTCGGTGAAGAAACGGGGAGTCGATCCGCACATGCCTTTGCGCTTCGCCGGGTCTGTGCCGAGGACAAGCTCCGTGTAGTCGCTGAAGTAAGTGTGGCCTGTCATCATGTCACTCCAGTCGAAGTCGAAGCCGGCGTCCCAGTCCCAGAAGGGTCCCATGAACCATTTGCCGTTCACGTCCTTGTACATGTAGATGCTGCGCGGAGCGCAAATCTCCACATTCTGTGAATATTCCTGGAGCATCGCCATGGTCATGAAGGACTTCATGTCCATCACCTGATCGAGCGCGTCGTAATCAGCGTCCTTGATGGCTGTCTCCAGAGTCCCGAGCAGGTTCTTGATGGAGTCAACCTGTGCAGCGGTAGCGTCCTTTGGGTACTTCACGCACATCGGCATGGAGAAGACGGACGAGAAGAAACTCGCGTCGGTGCTGGTGTCACCGTCAGGTCCGTCGTCGTAGTCCATCGCCAAGAGGATGCCGCCGTTGTCGGCTACATTCACGCGGTTCTTGCCCTGCTCCACCTGCTCTGTCATCTGGTAGAGTCCCTTGTAGTCACCGTCGAGGAAAAGCTCCACATAACGTGTGTGGTTGACGTAGGACATGCCCATCCAACTGGCTGTCTCGAACATGAAGGTGTTCATCAGGTCGGTGACATCACGGTAGTTGGCGAGCAGAACCCAGTCCTTGCTCTTGTCCAGTCCGAGCATCTTGTTCTTCTTGTCGAGCTTCAGACGGTAGGGCTTCTTGTCGTACCATGCCCAAGTGGAGTTGCCACGGCCACGGATACGTCCGGTTCCCGAATAGCAGTTGTAGCCGTCCTTTCCGTCAAGTGAGACGAAGCAGTTCACGTAGTCCTCCTTGGAGTTGACTCCGACTGAACCGTTGGTAGTCACGTTGAGGGTATAGACCTGGTACTTGTTGTGGGTCTGTTCGCTCTCGGGCAACTCATTGACAATCATGATACTGTCGACGGCAGCCACAGAGAAAGGAACGTAAGTGACCGTACCGTCTTCCTCGTCAACGCGATGCCCTCTCAGTTCAGTTCGGTCAGAAGAGAAATCAAAGTGGGAGAACTGGCTTACAGCATAGGGGAAGCTCCATTCGTAATTGGATTTGTTGTTGGATTCATCATGCACATTAATCCGGTACCATTCCTGTGCAATAGTAGGCTGGGCCGCACTTACAGCGGTCAGTAAGGACAATATTTTACTTGCAAGTTTCATTTCAAAATTCTAATAACGTTATTGGCACCTAGGCGTATTTACAAATACGTTACAAACATAGCTAATTTTCTCTTGATGCAATAGAGTTTTAACAAAAAAGTTTCTCGTGGGGGTGATTTTTCGGTAAAACAATCGGGATTTGCAGTGTAAAGTACAAGGCCACACACAACAAAATGACCGCACACTCTTAAGAGCGTGCGGTCATCGCGTCATTATGGTAATGTCTGGAGGAATTACTCTGCGGTCTTCTCCTCAGTTGCGGAAGCCTCCGCAGCAGGTGCTTCTGTGGCCGGAGCTTCGGCTACCGGAGCTTCAGCTACCGGTTCCTCAGTTGCGGCTGGAGCAGCCTCTACAGCCGGAGCCTCTGCCTTTGCGACTGACTTCTTGGAACGGCGGGTACGGGTTGACTTCTTCTCGCCCTTAGCCATGTTCTCGTCGAAGTCCACCAATTCGATGAAAGCCATATCAGCATCGTCGGAAGGACGCTTTCCGAGCTTGATGATACGGGTGTAGCCACCTGGACGGTTGCCCACCTTTGAAGCTACCGCACCGAAAAGCTCAGTGATGGCGTACTTGTTCTGCAAGTAGCTGAACACAACACGGCGTGAGGCGGTTGTATCCTCCTTTGACTTTGTAATCAGTGGCTCAACATACACACGGAGAGCCTTGGCTTTCTGGAGAGTCGTAGTGATTCTCTTGTGCAGAATCAAAGAGGTCGCCATATTAGACAACATCGCAGCTCTGTGAGCGGACTTACGACTCAGATGATTGAATTTCTTATTGTGTCTCATCGTTGATTAATCTTTATCCAATTTATACTTAGAAGTGTCTGTTCCGAATGACAGTCCGTGCTGTTCGAGCAAGTCGTCAAGCTCGGTCAGGGATTTCTTACCGAAATTACGGAACTTCAGCAAATCGTTCTTTTGGTATTTCACCAAATCACCTAACGTCTCCACCTCGGCGGCCTTCAAGCAGTTGAGGGCGCGGACAGAAAGATTCATATCAGTGAGTTTAGTCTTAAGCAACTGACGCATACGCAATACCTCCTCGTCGAACTCCTCAACACCGTCCATGTCATTGTTGTCAATGGTAATCTTCTCGTCGGAGAAGAGCATGAAGTGGTAAATCAGAATCTTGGCTGCCTCTTTCAAAGCCTCCTTAGGATGGATTGAACCATCTGTAGAGATTTCGAGGGTCAACTTGTCGTAGTCGGTCTTCTGCTGCACACGGTAGGGTTCAACAGAAAACTTCACGTTGCGTATAGGTGTGTATATCGAATCGATGGCAAGCTCGTTGATCTCCCTGCAATACTGCCGGTTCTCCTCGGAGGAGACATATCCACGACCCTTGTTGATGTTCAACTCGATATCAAGTGTTGCTTGAGAATCTAAATGACAAATTACCAATTCAGGATTTAACACTCCAAATCCATTCAGATATTTGCTTATATCCCCGGCCTTAAACTCAGTGGAATTTGCGATTGAGATAGAGACTCTCTCTGTCTCCACGTCATCGACTAGTTGCTTAAACCTCACTTGCTTGAGGTTCAAGATAATGTTGGTCACGTCTTCCTTCACTCCTGGAACAGTGGAAAACTCATGCTCAACGCCGTCAATGCGAACGGTGTTGATTGCATAGCCCTCCAGCGAAGAGAGAAGTATGCGACGAAGGGAGTTACCGATGGTAATTCCGAAGCCGGACTCCAAGGGACGGAACTCGAACTTTCCGTACGTTTCGTCTGCTTCCAACATTATTACTTTTTCTGGTTTTTGAAATGCTAATACCGCCATTGTATATTTATTATTTAGAGTATAACTCGACTATCATCTGCTCCTTTATGTTCTCTGGGATGTCGGCGCGCTCAGGCAAATGAAGGAGCTTACCACCCTTAGTCTCCTCGTTCCATTCAGTCCAAGGATACTTGCTGTGGTTGAATCCTGCCAGTGAAGCGGCGATAACCTCAAGAGACTTTGATTTCTCACGAACAGCGACCAGTTGACCTGGCTTAACTGAGTATGACGGTATGTTTACGACAGCACCGTCTACAGTTATGTGTTTGTGGCTCACGAGCTGACGGGCAGCGGCGCGAGTTGGAGCTATACCCAAACGGTATACGACATTGTCAAGACGGGCTTCCAAGAGCTGGAGGAGGACCTCACCGGTCACACCGCTTGAGGAAGCTGCCTTCTCGAACAGATTGCGGAACTGACGCTCAAGCACTCCGTAAGTGTACTTTGCCTTCTGCTTCTCAGCGAGCATGAGTCCGTACTCTGAAGACTTCTTGCGACGATTGTTTCCATGCTGACCTGCGGGGTAGTTTCTCTTTGAGAGAACTTTGTCAGGTCCAAAAATTGCCTCACCGAAACGACGAGAGATTCTTGATTTAGGGCCAATATATCTTGCCATATTAAATCTGTTTTTCGCAGTGGTTTTGTGTGCAGCCGCAGTGGCAGAAAGGAAAGATGCCACCTATAATACACGCCGCCATGCAATAATTATTTACTTGTTAAACTCTTCTCCTCTTTGGAGGACGACAGCCATTATGCGGAAGTGGGGTAACATCGATGATTTCAGTCACCTCGATTCCTGCGCCATAACAACCACGTATGGCAGATTCACGACCATTACCCGGTCCCTTGACATAAGCGGTCACCTTCCTCAGACCGAGGTCATACGCAACCTTCGCACAATCCTGTGCTGCCATCTGGGCAGCGTATGGCGTGTTCTTCTTGGATCCTCTGAATCCCATTTTGCCTGCTGAAGACCATGAGATGACCTGACCTTCACTGTTTGCCAAGGTAACGATGATGTTGTTGAATGATGAGTGGACATGAAGTTGTCCCTGCGCACCAACCTTGACAGTTCTCTTCTTAGCAGTAGTTGTTTTCTTTGCCATATCCGATTATTATTTAGTAGCTTTCTTCTTGTTTGCAACTGTCTTCTTCTTTCCCTTACGAGTACGCGCGTTGTTCTTGGTACTCTGTCCACGTACTGGAAGACCTATACGATGGCGGATTCCACGGTAGCATCCAATGTCCATCAATCGCTTGATGTTAAGTTGGATTTCGGAACGAAGGTCACCCTCGACCTTGAACTCCGCGCCGATAATCTCACGGATCTTGGCCGCCTGGTCGTCTGTCCAGTCCTTAACCTTCAAATCCTTGTCCACTCCAGCCTTATCCAATATCTTGGCTGAACTACTGCGTCCGATACCGAAAATGTATGTCAACGCAATCTCGCCTCTCTTGTTCTGTGGGAGGTCTACACCAACAATTCTAATTGCCATATCTTAAATCTTTTTATTATCTACTTGGCTTGAATTATCCCTGACGCATCTTGTACTTGGGGTTCTTCTTATTTATTACAAACAGACGACCCTTACGTCTTACAATGACACAATCAGGAGTACGTTTCTTTAAAGATGCTTTTGTTTTCATATATGTTGAATGTTTATTTGTATCTAAAAACTATCCGTCCTTTGGACAGGTCGTAGGGAGACATCTCGACCCTTATCTTGTCGCCCGGAAGAATCTTGATGTAGTGCATCCTCATCTTTCCGGATATGTGGGCGATTATCTCGTGACCGTTCTCCAGTTCCACACGAAACATTGCGTTCGACAATGCCTCTACTATTGTACCGTCCTGCTCTATTGCTGACTGTTTAGCCATATTAAAATGATTATTCTTGAACTATCTTTTCTATTTCCTCAAACGATGACAGAATGTCCGCCTTGCCCTTACGCACACACACTGTGTGTTCGAAATGGGCAGCCGCCTTCCCGTCGCGGGTTATGATTCCCCACTTGTCGGGCAGCATGTAGATTTCCCTCGTTCCGAGCGTTATCATCGGCTCTATCGCGATGCAGAGTCCGTTCTTCAGCAACAAGCCGTTTCCGCGTCTGCCGTAATTGGGGACTTGCGGGTCCTCATGCATCTCGCGGCCTATGCCATGGCCTACAAACTCACGCACCACTCCATAACCGTGACTCTCACAATGTGACTGCACGGCACTTGAGATGTCTCCCAAACGGTGACCCACGACCGCCTGTGCGATTCCCTCGTAAAGGGACTCCTTGGTGGTCTTGAGCAGTTGCCTTATCTCCGGCGATACCTCACCTACGGCAAACGTGTAACAGGAGTCACCGCAATAGCCGTTCAGTTTGGTGCCACAGTCCACCGACACGATGTCGCCCTCTTTTAGGGGGGTGTCGTCCGGTATCCCGTGTACCACCACCTCGTTGACCGACGTGCAGACACTGGCCGGGAACGGACTGCCGTAAGGGTTGGGAAACCCTTTGAACGTAGGCTCTGCCCCATGGTCTCTGATGACCGTATCAGCCAACTTGTCCAATTGGCGTGTGGTCACACCTGGAGTTATTATCTTGGCAAGTTCTGCGAGAGTCTTCCCCACCAACAGGTTCGCCTCCCGCAGAAGCTCCACTTCTTCATCAGTTTTAAGATAAATCATCCGAATATCCTTTAAGCCTTTCCTCAATGCGCGCCACGGATACGTCCTGAATCGAGCAGTCCGTCGTAGTGTCTCATGAGAAGATGGCTCTCAATATGCTGGAGAGTATCAAGTACAACACCTACAAGAATCAACAATGACGTGCCGCCGAAGAACTGGGCGAACTCCCGCTGTACATTGAAGAGGCTTGAGAAAGCCGGCATGATGGCTATGAACGCAAGGAACAGCGAACCCGGAAGTGTGATATGCGACATAATCCTGTCGAGATACTCCGCGGTACTCTTGCCCGGCTTGACACCGGGAATAAAGCCGTTGTTGCGTTTCATGTCCTCCGCCATCTGCGTAGGGTTGATAGTAATAGCTGTATACAAATATGTGAATATGATGATCAGCGCGGCGAATATCACGTTGTACAGGACACTCGTGTTATCCATCAGCTGCATCATGGTCTCACTCTGGTTTGCCCCCAGATAACCCGCAACCGTGATAGGGATGAACATAATCGCCTGGGCGAAGATGATTGGCATCACGTTAGCGGCATAAGGTTTCAATGGGATGTACTGACGGGCGCCACCGTACTGGCGGTTACCGACAACACGCTTGGCATACTGCACCGGGACTCTGCGTACACCCTGCACAAGAAGGATGGCAGCCGCTGTCACGGCAAGCAGAACGATTATCTCCAACAAGAAGCCGACCAAACCGCCCTGGGTAGTGAACCGGGCGATGAACTCCTGGATAAGCGCGTTAGGGAAGCGGGCGATGATACCAATCATGATGATGAGTGACACACCCTGACCTATACCCTTATCTGTGATTCTCTCACCCAACCAGAGGATGAACATACTGCCGGCGGCGAGTATGATTGTGGAGGTGATGTAGAACATCGCCCAATCAATCCCCTGATATATCGCGGCACCCTGGGTCGTCAGATTCAGGTTAACCAAATACATCGGGCCTTGGAAAAGGAGAATCAAGACTGTCAGGTAACGAGTGTACTGATTCATCTTTCTTCTACCGCTCTCACCCTCACGTTGCATCTTCTGGAAATAAGGAACAGCAATACCCAGCAACTGCATTACGATAGATGCTGAGATGTACGGCATAATACCAAGGGCAAAGATTGACGCCTTGGAGAACGCACCACCCGAGAACATATCAAGCAAAGACATCAAACCTCCCTCGGTCTGCTCTGAGAGTTTCTGAAGCGCACCGGTGTTGATACCTGGAAGCACTATGAACGACCCGAACCTATAGACCGCAATAAAACCAATTGTGATCAGGATACGGGTACGCAGGTCCTCTATCTTGCAGATATTGGAGATTGTCTTTATAAACTTGACATTCTTAAGTTTGTCGATTGCCTTTCCCATTGTTTAGAGTTTTACAACGTTGCCACCTTTTTCAGTTATAACAGCTTCTGCCTTCTTTGAGAATGAATGTGCCTCGACATCAATCTTTGATGTGAGTTCACCTTTTGCAAGAATCTTGACTAACTGCTTAGAGTTAACGAAACCAGCCTCGATGAGTTCAGCGATACCGATCTTGGTGAGGTTCTTGTCTTCAGCCAACTTCTGCAGAGTGGACAGGTTGATAGCCTTGTACTCCACACGGTTGATGTTCTTGAAGCCAAATTTCGGCACACGACGCTGGAGAGGCATCTGACCTCCTTCAAAACCGATTTTCTTCTTGTAACCGGACCTGGCCTTTGCACCCTTGTGACCGCGTGTCGCAGTACGGCCCTTGCCTGAGCCGTAACCGCGTCCAACACGCTTACTGTTGTGTGTTGCACCGTCTGCCGGTCTTAAATTATGTAATTCCATTGTTTCAACTTTTTGAAATGAATAACTTTAGTCTACAACCGCAACAAGGTGCTTCACCTTGTCTATCATGCCACGTACAGAAGGAGTATCCTCATGTTCCACAACCTTATTCATCTTGGTGAGTCCAAGAGAATTCAATGTACGCTTCTGATCTTCAGGTCGGTTTGCGCGACTCTTAATCTGCTTAATCTTTATTGTTGCCATGATTGACCTCCTTATCCTCTAAACACCTTTGTTAAACTAACGCCACGGTCAGCCGCCACAGCCTTCGCGTCACGAAGTTCTGTAAGTGCCGCGATTGTAGCCTTCACCAGATTGTGAGGGTTGGAAGAACCCTTTGACTTTGCCAGTACGTCTGTGATGCCGACACTCTCAAGGACGGCACGCATAGCGCCACCGGCCACAACTCCAGTACCCTCGGAAGCCGGCATAATCAACACGCGCGCTCCACCGAACTTGGCATAAACCTCGTGAGGTATAGTGCCGTTGAGGACAGGAACCTTGAACAGATTCTTCTTCGCTGCCTCAACACCCTTTGCTATAGCCGCTGTAACTTCACCTGCCTTACCAAGACCGCATCCAATTACACCATTTCCGTTACCTACAACCACGATAGCGGCGAACGTGAATGTCCTACCACCCTTCGTGACCTTAGTAACACGATTAATAGCTACCAATCGATCCTTTAGCTCGACATCGTTTCCTATTTTTACTCTATTAACCATAATCCTAATTAAAATTTAAGTCCTGCGTTTCTGGCAGCGTCAGCTACCTCCTTAACTCTACCATGATACAAGTAACCATTACGGTCGAACACGACAGATGTGATTCCAGCCTCGATGGCCTTCTTCGCAATCATCTCGCCGACCTTGGCAGCCTGCTCGCTCTTAGTGCATTTCTCAAGTCCAAGTGAAGACGCTGAGACAAGTGTCTTAGCCTCCTCGTCGTTGATTACCTGAACGTAAATCTGCTTGTTACTTCTGAATACAGACATACGTGGACGTGCAGCAGTACCAGAAATTTTATTGCGTACTCTATATTTGATTTTGATACGTCTTTCAATCTTTGTAATCATATCCGTACAGTTATAAATTATTTAGCACTTGCTGACTTTCCTGACTTTCTTCTGATAACCTCGCCCTGGAAACGTATACCCTTGCCCTTGTATGGCTCAGGAGCGCGCAGAGAACGGATCTTGGCACATATCTGACCAAGCAACTGCTTGTCGCATGACTCAAGGAAAATAAGAGGATCCTGGTTTCTCTCAGACTTTGTCTCGACCTTAACCTCCTTAGGAAGGGCGAACAGGATGGAGTGAGAATAACCCAAAGCGAACTCAAGGACATTACCTGCGTTTGACACACGGTAACCGACACCTACCAACTGAAGTGTCTTCTTGTAGCCCTCTGAAACGCCGACAACCATGTTGTGGAGAAGAGCGCGGTACAGACCGTGATAAGCGTGACGCTGCTTTGTGTCGTCAGTCATCATCTCTGTGTTCTCCTCCAGAACAATCTTACCGTCCTCCACCGCAACACTTATTGCGGGGTTGACATACTGTGAGAGTTCACCCTTAGGTCCCTTCACCGTTACAATGTCATCCTTATGAGTGACTTGCACTCCAGCAGGAATAATAATAGGTAACTTACCAATTCTAGACATTATATATCCTCCTATCAATAAACATAACAAAGCACCTCACCGCCGACTTTCAACTCTGAGGCTTCCTTGTCTGTCATTACACCTTTGGATGTGGATATAATCGCTATACCCAGTCCGTTAATTACACTCGGCATGTCCTTGTAACCGGTATACTTGCGAAGTCCCGGTTTAGAAACACGCTGCAAGTTCTTAATCGCACTTGCCTTTGTCTCAGGATTGTACTTGAGCGCGATTTTGATGGTACCCTGAGGGCCTTCATCCTCGAACTTGTAATTAAGTACATATCCCTTGTCGAAAAGAATCTTGGTGATTTCTTTCTTCAAATTTGAGGCAGGAATCTCCACAACCTTATGCTTTGCCATAATTGCGTTCCTGACCCTCGTTAGATAATCTGCTATTGGATCTGTCATAATCTTTAAATTAATCGGGACACCCCGACAATATTTAATTAATTAGTAAAACGTCTATTACCAACTTGCCTTCTTCACGCCTGGAATCAAGCCTGCTGAAGCCATCTCACGGAACTGAATACGTGAGATTCCGAACTGACGGATGTAGCCTCTTGGACGGCCTGTAATCTTGCAGCGGTTGTGAAGACGGATAGGATTCGCATTGCCGGGGATTTCCTGGAGCTTACGGGCAGCCTCATAAGCCTCAACAGGATCACCGGTGGCGATTATCTTCTTCAGAGCCGCACGCTTGGCAGCATACTTAGCGACAAGCTTTGCACGCTTAACCTCACGTGCCTTCATTGATTCTTTTGCCATATCAACTATTTTTTATTAGCGTCCTTAAACGGTAGACCGAATGCCTTGAGAAGAGCGTAACCCTCCTCGTCGGTTTCTGCGGATGTCACGAATGTGATGTTCATACCCATAATCTTGTCGACCTGGTCGATGTTGATTTCAGGGAAGATAATCTGCTCCTGAATACCCAAAGTGTAGTTTCCACGACCGTCGAACTTGCTCTCGATACCCTTGAAGTCACGGATACGCGGGAGAGACACACGGATGAGCTTCTCAAGGAACTCATACATCCTCTGGTGACGGAGAGTGACCATCACGCCAATCGGCATCTTCTTACGGAGATGGAAGTTGGAGATGTCTTTCTTGGACATTGTGGCTACAGGCTTCTGACCTGTAATCTGCGCAATCTCCTGCATTGCCACCTCGATAACCTTCTTGTCGGCAGTAGCCATACCAAGACCCTGATTGACCACAATCTTCTTCAATACAGGAATCTGCATCGGAGAAGAGTAGTTGAACTGTTTCATCAAAGCAGGAGCAATCTGCTCTGCATATATATTTTTAAGACCTGCAGTTGTACTCATTGAATCTCCTCCCCTGATTTTTTTGCATAACGAACTAATTTGCCGTTAGCCCCGATTTTCCTACCGATGCGTGTTGCCTTGCCTGTTTTGGGATCAACCACATTAAGATTTGAAATATGTATCGGAGCCTCTTGCTTAATAATACCTCCTTGCGGGTGTGCCGCACTTGGCTTTGTACTCTTGGATACAATGTTCACACCCTCGACAACGGCACGCTGCTTGTCAACGAGGACAGAAAGGACCTTTCCGCTCTGTCCCTTTGAGTTACCGGCATTGACGATAACCGTGTCACCTTTCTTAATATGTAATTTACTCATTACTGTTTAATTCTAAAATTAAAGAACTTCTGTAGCCAAAGAAACCACCTTCATGTTGGCGGCACGGAGTTCACGTGCGACAGGACCGAAAATACGGCTGCCCCTCATCTCACCGGTATTGCTCAAAAGAACACACGCGTTGTCATCGAAACGGATGTATGAACCGTCCGCACGGCGTATCTCCTTCTTTGTACGTACAATGAGCGCTTTTGAAACGGCACCCTTCTTGATTTCACTTGAAGGAATCACGTTCTTCACTGCGACGACGATAACGTCGCCAACAGAAGCGTAACGACGGCGAGTACCACCAAGAACACGGATACAGAGTACCTCACGGGCACCACTGTTGTCAGCAACTGTCAATCTAGATTCTACCTGTATCATAATTACTTAGCTCTTTCTACAATATTAACCAATCTCCATCTCTTTGTTTTGCTCAATGGACGGGTCTCCATGATGAGGACTGTATCGCCCACATTGCACTCGTTCTTCTCGTCGTGAGCATGGTACTTTTTCGTCTTGCTGACGAACTTACCATAAATAGGGTGCTTCTCCTTGAACTTTGATGCGACGACAATTGTCTTGTCCATCTTGTTGCTGACTACGACACCCGTTCTTTGCTTTCTTAAATTTCTATCTTCCATGTAGATGCAATTTTATTTGTTAAGTTCTCTCTGACGGAGCTCGCCTTTCATGCGGGCAATTTCACGACGAAGCTTCTTAATCTGTGAATGATCCTCTACAGGAGAAATATGGTGGTTGAACTTCATGTTGGTGTAGTTCGCAACCTCTGCCTCGATACGCTCAGTAAGTTCGGCAGTTGTCAATTCTCTTATTTCTGCAATTTTCATAATGCTCAAGCGTTTTTGTCGTAATCACGTCTTACAATAAACTTAGTTGTAGTCGGGAGTTTCTGCGCACCAAGTCGCAGAGCCTCCTTGGCAATCTCGTAAGAAACGCCTTCAACCTCGAAGAGGATACGTCCCGGCTTTGCAGGGAAGACATACTTGTACGGGTCTCCCTTTCCCTTACCCATTCGGACATCGGCTGGTTTCTTAGTGATTGGCTTGTCAGGGAAGATACGGATCCACACCTGACCTTGACGCTGCATATAACGGGTGATTGCTACACGGGCTGCCTCAATCTGTTGAGCTGAAATCCAACGTGTCTGCAATGCTTTAATTCCGAAGCTGCCAAATGAAAGCTCTGTTCCTCTGTGAGAAACACCTTTCAAACGACCGCGGCCTTTTTGCGGTCTTCTATATTTTTGTCTTTTAGGCTGTAACATGTTCCACAAATTTAGCGGTTAGACTTCTTGTTTCTGAATCTTCTTCCTCCGTTGTTGTTGTTACGGCCAGTCTCCTTTGTCTGAGCGAAGTTAGGCGACAAGTCCTTCTTGCCGAAAACCTCACCACGGCATATCCATACCTTGATGCCAAGCAGACCGACCTTTGTGAGAGCCTCTGCAAGACAATAGTCGATATCCGCACGAAGTGTATGAAGAGGGGTTCTTCCCTCCTTGTACATTTCTGAACGAGACATTTCCGCACCATTCAAACGGCCTGAAATCTGGATTTTGATACCCTCTGCGCCTGAACGCATTGTGTTGGTGATAGCTGTCTTCACCGCACGGCGATAGGCAATCTTGCCTTCAAGCTGACGCGCGATGTTGTTGGCTACAATCACTGCGTCGAGTTCAGGACGCTTTACCTCGAAGATATTGATCTGGACATCCTTGTCGGTCAATTTCTTGAGTTCCTCCTTGAGCTTGTCCACTTCCTGTCCGCCCTTGCCGATGATGATACCCGGTCTTGCGGTGCATACAGTGATGGTGACGAGCTTGAGTGTACGCTCAATAACAATCTTTGAAACGCTTGCCTTTGCGAGACGCGCGTTGAGGTATTTGCGGATCTTACTGTCCTCAAGGATATTGTCACCGAAATCCTTACCTCCAAACCAGTTTGAATCCCAGCCTCTGACAATACCAAGACGGTTACTTATCGGATTACATTTCTGTCCCATAGTCAATTCTCCTCATTAGTAGTTTTAGTGTCCACAAATACTGTAACATGATTTGAGCGTTTGCGAATCCTGTATCCGCGTCCTTGCGGAGCAGGTCTCATGCGCTTGAGAGTCACACCTTCGTCAACGAAGATTCGTGTGATGAACAGTTCGCCATTCTCAGCCTTTCTGTCGTTCTTCTGCTCCCAGTTGGCAATTGCAGAGCGCACCAACTTCTCGAGATCATTGGAAGCGTCCTTCGAGCAGAACTTAAGAGTAGCCAATGCCTTGCCCACTTCCATTCCTCTTACAAGGTCAGCCACATAGCGCATCTTGCGGGGAGATGAAGGAACATTGCAGAGCCTAGCAAAGTAGGTAGTCTTTCTGGCCTCCTTTTGTTTTTGGGCCATTATTTTCTTTCTTGATCCCATTATGTATTTTTCTTTATTTCAAATAACTGTTTACTTCTTCCTGTTACCTGCGTGACCGCGGAAAGTACGTGTAAGCGCAAACTCTCCAAGTTTGTGGCCTACCATGTTTTCAGTAATGTAGACAGGGATGAATTTGTTACCGTTATGAACCGCAATGGTATGGCCCACGAAATCCGGGGAAATCATTGAAGCTCTTGCCCATGACTTGATAACGCTCTTCTTGCCGCTCTCGTTCATTGCGAGAACCTTCTTTTCGAGCTTAACGTTGATATATGGACCTTTTTTTAATGATCGACTCATATTTCTACTTAGTTAACTTTGTTACTTCTTACGTCTTTCAATAATGTACTTGTTAGAGCCCTTCTTAGGAGCGCGGGTCTTGAGACCCTTAGAGTACAAACCGTTGCGTGAACGTGGGTGACCTCCTGACTGACGGCCTTCACCACCACCCATCGGGTGATCGTGCGGGTTCATCACAACACCACGGTTGTGAGGACGACGACCCAACCAACGTGAGCGACCTGCCTTACCTGATGACTCAAGTGCGTGGTCTGAGTTGCTCACGCTACCGATTGTAGCACGACAGACTGAAAGAATTTTTCTAATCTCACCTGAAGGCAGCTTGATTACGCAATAGCGTCCTTCACGTGAAGTCAACTGAGCGAAATTACCGGCGGACCTTACCATCTTGGCGCCCTGACCAGGACGAAGCTCGATATTGTGGATGACGGTACCGACCGGGATGTTCTGGAGAGGTAGAGTGTTGCCGAGGTCCGGAGCGGCATTGTCACCGGACATCAGTGTAGCGCCCACCTGCAATCCATTTGGAGCGACGATGTAACGTTTTTCACCATCTGCATAGAACAGAAGTGCAATACGGGCAGATCTGTTAGGATCATACTCGATTGTCTTAACAACAGCTGGGATTCCATCTTTGTCTCTCTTGAAGTCGATGATACGTATAAGCCTCTTATGGCCGCCGCCTCTGTAGCGAACAGTCATCTTACCGTAGTTGTTACGTCCGCCTGTACTTCTCTTACCGAATACAAGAGACTTTTCTGGTACCGATGTAGTAACATCATCAAAAGTACCAATAGCTTTGTGTCTTTGACCTGGAGTAGTAGGTCTGAATTTACGAATACCCATTTTTCAATTAAATGTTACTAAAGAAATCGATAGTTTCACCTTCCTTGAGGGTGACAACTGCCTTCTTGTAGGCATTGGTCTGTCCCTTGATAACACCAGCGCGTGTGTAACGGCTCTTACGCTTACCAGCGTACTTCATGGTGTTAACTGAAACTACATTTACATTATACTTTGCTTCTACTTCTTTCTGAATCTCAATCTTATTGGCCTTAGGATGCACAATGAAGCCGAACTTGTTGTTCTGCTTCTCCGTTACGGCTGTCATCTTCTCTGTTACCAATGGTTTGATAATATATGCCATACTGTACCTCCTTACTTGTTAAAAGTTTCGTCAACCAATTTAAGCGCATTTTCAGTCACAACAAGTACATTTGCATTCATCACATTGTATGTATTGAGTGCACTTACTGAAGCGACTTCCACGCGCTGCACATTACGAGCCGACAAATATACGTTTTTATTATTACCCGGCAATACGAGAAGTAACTTTTTACCTTCTATATTGAGATTTTTCTGCAATTCAACGAATGATTTTGTTTTTGGAGCCTCAAAATCGAAGTCCTCTACAACAACAATCGCATTCTGCTGCGCCTTGTATGTCAAGGCACTTTTACGGGCAAGGCTCTTCACTTTCTTGTTGAGCTTGAACCAATAGTCACGTGGCTTCGGACCGAACACACGGCCACCGCCTCTGAGAACCGGAGACTTGATGTCACCACGACGCGCACCGCCGCCGCCTTTCTGACGGATGAGCTTGCGTGTTGAACCTGTGATTTCACTTCTCTCCTTTGACTTGTGCGTACCCTGACGCTGTGCAGCCAAATATTGATTTACCGCAAGATAAACAACGTGGTCGTTAGGTTCAATTCCGAAGATAGCGTCATTCAATTCAACCTTCTTACCAGTCTCTTGACCTTTAATGTTTAAAACTGAAACTTCCATTACTTCTTGATTGTTACGATTGAACCTTTACTTCCCGGAACAGAACCCTTCAAAAGAAGGAGGTTGTGTTCTGGAATAACCTTAATCACCTGAAGGTTGTGTGTAGTCACCTGCACATTACCCATCTGGCCACCCATCCTCAAGTTCTTGAACACACGTGAAGGAGTGGCACAAGCGCCGATTGAACCCGGCTTGCGCAGACGGTCGTCCTGACCGTGGGTAGCCTGTCCGACACCACCGAATCCGTGGCGTTTTACTACACCCTGGAAGCCTTTACCCTTAGATGTCCCCACTACGTCAACGTAAGAGGCATCATTGAAGAGCTCTACAGTGATTACATCACCGAGGTTATGCTCCTCGTCAAACGCGAACTCGGCCAAGTGTCTCTTTGGAGTTGTACCCGCTTTCTGGAAATGACCCTTCATCGGTTTTGAGGTGTTCTTCTCCTTAGCTTCCTGAAAGCCTACCTGAACAGCCGCATAACCGTCTTTCTCAACAGTCTTTACCTGGGTTACAACACAAGGACCTACTTCGATAACAGTGCATGGAAGATTCTTTCCATCAGCACTGAAAACGGATGTCATTCCGATTTTCTTTCCTAATAATCCTGGCATTTCTTGATTTGTTTAATTGTTTCTCTGAATCCTATACCTTAATCTCTACTTCCACACCGCTGGGCAACTCCAACTTCATCAGCGAGTCTACAGTCTTTGGAGTAGCGTCGTAAATGTCGATAAGCCTCTTGTAAGTGTTCAACTCGAACTGCTCACGTGACTTCTTGTTTACGAATGTACTTCTGTTGACTGTGAAAATACGCTTGTGGGTTGGCAATGGAATTGGTCCACTGACTGTAGCGTCTGTAGCCTTCACTGTCTTCACGATCTTCTCGGCAGACTTGTCCACCAAGTTGTGGTCGTAGGATTTCAGCTTGATTCTAATCTTTTGACTCATTGTCTTGTTTTGTTATTAATGTATTTATTGACTGGGATAATGTGCGGACTAAGAGTCGTTTGCTAGCCCGCACCTTTCCTTATTTACTGTTTATACGAGGTCTGCCCTACCTCCACATTCCTGAAGAACCGCCTTAGCGACAGAACTTGACACAGGAGCATGGTGGTCATACGACATGGTTGAAGTGGCACGGCCTGAAGTGATGGTACGCAGGGCTGTCACATATCCGAACATCTCTGACAGCGGAACCATCGCCTTGACGATTCTCGCGCCTGAACGGCTTGTGTCCATTCCCTCTACCTGACCACGGCGCTTGTTCAAGTCACCGATGACATCACCCATGTTCTCCTCCGGGGTAACTACCTCCAGTTTCATAATAGGCTCCATCAGGACTGGCTTAGCCTGGGCACAAGCGTTCTTGTAAGCCTGCAATGCACAGATTTCAAATGACAACTGGTCGGAGTCAACCGGGTGGAACGAACCGTCAATCAGACGAACCTTCAGTGAATCCATCGGGAATCCGCCGAGTATACCGTTGCTCATGGCGTTGGTGAATCCCTTCTGTACTGACGGGATGAACTCCTTAGGAATGTTACCGCCCTTCACCTCATCAACGAACTGCAGACCGCCCTGAGTGAAGTCCTCGTCAACGGGACCAACCTCTACTATGATGTCGGCGAACTTACCACGTCCACCTGACTGCTTCTTGTAAACCTCACGGAGGTTGACAGCCTTGGTGATCGCTTCCTTATAGTTAACCTGTGGCTTACCCTGGTTACACTCAACCTTGAACTCACGCTTCAGACGGTCGATGATGATGTCGAGGTGAAGCTCACCCATACCGGAGATGACGGTCTGACCGCTCTGCTCGTCGGTACGCACAGTGAATGTCGGGTCTTCCTCAGCCAACTTAGCGAGACCTACAGACAGCTTGTCGAGATCCTTCTGGGTCTTCGGCTCAACCGCAATACCGATAACCGGCTCTGGGAAGTCCATTGACTCCAGTACGATTGGCGCGTCCTCATCACAGAGTGTGTCACCTGTGTGGATGTCCTTCAGACCTACTACCGCACCTATGTCTCCAGCTGAGATAACCTCAACCGGGTTCTGGTGGTTTGAGTGCATCTGGAACAGACGTGAGATACGCTCCTTCTTTCCGGAACGGCTGTTGTATATATAAGAACCTGCCTCAATCTTACCTGAATAGACACGAACGAAAGTCAGACGGCCGACATATGGGTCAGTGGCGATCTTGAACGCAAGAGCCGATGTCTTCTCAGCCTCATCCGGTCTGCGGTCCTCTTCCTCCTTTGTGACAGGGTTTGAACCAACCACGTTAGGAGTGTCAAGAGGTGACGGAAGGAAGGCGCACACATAGTCGAGCAGTGTCTGCACACCCTTGTTCTTGAATGAAGAACCACAAAGCATAGGGGTGATCTCCATGCTTACTGTTCCCTTGCGGACAGCGGTGATAATCTCCTCCTCAGTGATTGTGGAAGGATCGTCGAAGTACTTCTCCATAAGAGCCTCGTCGAACTCAGAAGCAGTTTCGAGGAGCTTGTCTCTCCACTCGTCAGCCTCAGCCTTCAAGTCAGCCGGAATCTCGTCCACCTCATATTCTGCGCCAAGACTCTCGTCATGCCACAGGATGGCTTTCATCTTGATGAGGTCAACAACACCCTTGAATGTCTCCTCAGCACCGATTGGGATAACGATTGGACAAGGTTTAGCTCCAAGCACATCCTTCATCTGGCGAACCACCTCGAAGAAGTCAGCGCCTGAACGGTCCATCTTGTTCACGTATCCGATACGTGGCACATTATACTTGTCAGCCTGACGCCAAACAGTCTCAGACTGCGGCTCGACACCACCAACGGCGCAGTATGTAGCGACCGCACCGTCGAGGACACGGAGTGAACGCTCCACCTCTGCGGTGAAATCAACGTGTCCCGGGGTATCTATCAGGTTTATCTTATACTTGTCGTTATTCCAGTTCCAATATGTTGTGGTCGCCGCGGAAGTGATAGTGATACCACGCTCCTGCTCCTGGGCCATCCAGTCCATTGTAGCCGCACCGTCATGAACCTCACCGATCTTGTGGGTCAGTCCAGTGTAGTAGAGGATACGCTCGGAAGTGGTAGTCTTACCCGCATCGATATGCGCCATGATACCGATATTACGCGTCAGATGCAAATCACGTTTTGCCATAATCTTTCGTTTTCCTTATTTCCTTTTACCTTTATACCTATATCAGAATCTGAAATGTGCGAACGCGCGGTTAGCCTCAGCCATGCGGTGCATGTCCTCCTTACGCTTGAACGCTCCGCCCTGCTCGTTGAACGCGTCCATAATCTCGGCAGAGAGCTTCTCAGCCATGTTCTTGCCTGAACGCTTGCGGGCGAAAGAAATCATGTTCTTCATTGAGATCGCCTCTTTTCTGTCGGCGCGGATCTCTGTAGGAACCTGGAAGGTGGCGCCACCGATACGGCGTGACTTAACCTCCACCTGTGGGGTGATGTTGTCAAGAGCCTTCTTCCATACCTCGACTGGAGAGTTCTCTCCGTCCTTCATCTTGTTCTCTACGATTGAAAGAGCATTGTAGAAGATTGAATACGCGATACTTTTCTTTCCATCGTACATAAGGTGGTTCACGAACTTAGTCACCTTCACGTCACCATACACTGGGTCTGGAAGAATAACGCGCTTCTTTGGTTTAGCTTTTCTCATTGCTTTGTTTGTTTGAATTGTAGTCTGAGGTTGCAAATTGTGTCACTTCAACATTCTCACTCGAATATTTACTCAACCTTCTTAGCGTCCATCAAACCAACTGATTTGTTAATTTGAACTGTTTGTTTACTTCTTTGCCTTTGGACGCTTTGCTCCGTACTTAGAGCGGCGCTGAGTGCGGCTCTCCACTCCTGCTGTATCGAGTGCGCCACGGATGATGTGGTAACGCACACCGGGAAGGTCCTTCACACGACCGCCACGTACGAGGACGATTGAGTGCTCCTGCAAGTTGTGACCTTCTCCCGGAATGTAGGAGTTGACTTCCTTCTTGTTTGTCAAGCGGACACGTGCTACTTTACGCATCGCTGAGTTCGGTTTCTTCGGAGTAGTGGTGTAGACACGCACGCAAACACCACGACGCTGTGGACATGAATCCAAAGCAGGTGACTTGCTCTTGTCTACCAATACTCTTCTACCTTTTCTGACTAGTTGTTGAATAGTAGGCATTTTGTTTGATTTTTTATTATATTATTTTGTTTATTACATTCAATTCATCGTCTGCCCAACCGTGTGGACACGCCCCGAACCTGTGCCGAACCCACAGAAGTCCGGACACAATAGTCCAAAAAGCGGTGCAAAGGTAACAAAATTCTTTTACACAACGCCCCTTTTTCATATTATTTATCCAGTATCACACTAATTTTCTACGGATTAGACCTCATTTTTTAATTTATACCGTGTGTTGCGAGGGGTAAAACAACAAAAACCGCATACGAATTAACCCAGGGCGATGCCCTGGGTTAAGTACCTGTAGCCCTTTCGGGGGCAGAGGTAGAGCGTTACGCCTCACCGTTACCGAACGGAGCGATAGTGGAACCGCGCTGCGCAGTCTTGTTAAGGTCAATCTTGCCGAACTGTGACTCGTAGTCACTCACCCTCTGCTGGAGGGCGAGCAGAAGACGCTTCGCATGTTCGGGCGCCATGATGACTCTCGAACGCACATCCGCCTTAGGCATTCCCGGAAGGTAGGCGGCGAAATCCATGATGAACTCAGATGACGCGTTGGCGATTATAGCAAAGTTGGCATAAACGCCCTGTGCTATCTCTGGTTTCAGCTCCAACTGAAGCTGACCGTTTTTGTTCTCTTTTTCCATTTCTCTTGTCTGTTATTATTGTTCTCTATTGATTTTATTCCTCACGCGCGTATTATATAATAAGGTGTAGCGCGCGCCTTTTTACCGTTTATTCCTGTAAGCCTCAAGTCCCGCCTTCAGGAAGGATTTGTAGTGTTCCACATCATCGTCAAACGAATAGCTTGCCGCAAGTGGCTTTCCCTCATTGTCGAGCAGGACATAGAACGGCTGTGCGTTGGCGCCGAACTTACTGCTCTGCAAGTAGCTCCACTTGTCACCGACTGTACGCAGTTTCCGTTCCTGACCACCTACGGTCACGGTCAACGGACTTGATAGCTGAGTCTTGTCGTCCACGAACAGTTGTATGAGTACGTAGTCGTTCGACAGTATGTCGGTAACCTGGGTGTCTGTCCATACGGCAGCCTCCATCTTACGACAGTTCACGCAACCGAAACCGGTAAAGTCGATTATCACCGGTTTGCCTTCAGCCTTGGCTATCTGCATCCCGGCATCGTAATCGGTAGCCCTCACCTTCACCTCAGATGACATGAGGTTGAAATCCTGGGTGGACATGGGAGGAGAGAACGCGCTGATTGCCTTCAGCGGCGCGCCCCACAAACCCGGAACCATATATATGGCGAACGCCAGCGACACGAGTCCGAGGAAGAAGCGGGTGACACTTATATTGCGTTCGTCGGCATCGTCATGCGGCAACTTTATCAGTCCGAAGAGGTACAGGGCAAGACAGCATGCGAGTCCAATCCACAAGGCGAGGAAAGTCTCCCGGTCGAGGATGTGCCATCCGTAGGCGAGGTCAGCCACCGACAGGAACTTCAAGGCGAACGCCAGTTCAATGAATCCAAGCACCACCTTCACGGTATTCATCCAGCCACCGCTCTTGGGCATCGACTTCAACCAACTCGGGAAGATGGCGAAGACAGTGAACGGAAGGGCCAATGCTATGGCGAAGCCCAGCATCCCCACAGCCGGAGAGAGGATGTCGCCCGAGGTGGACACCTCCACAAGCAGGAAACCTATGATGGGACCGGTGCAGGAGAAACTGACCAGTGTGAGGGTGAATGCCATGAGGAAGATGCCAAGCAGTCCGCCTGTCTTCTCTGCCTTACTGTCAACGGCACTGCTCCACGACGACGGCAGTTGCAGTTCAAACGCCCCGAAGAAGGAAGCGGCGAAGACCACCAGCATAAGGAAGAAGAAGATATTGAATATGGCGTTGGTGGACAGCGCGTTCAAGGCACTCGCACCGAACAGGGCGGTTATTATAAGACCAAGAGCGAGGTAGATGACCACGATGGATATTCCGTAGATGACCGCATCACGGATTCCCTGCTTCCTGTCGCCCGACCGTTTCAGGAAGAAACTGACGGTCATAGGTATTATCGGCCACACACAAGGGGTGACCAACGCCACCAGTCCACCGAGAAGTCCCAACACGAAGATGTGCCACAGGGTACTGTCCTCTGTGGTCTTTTCCTCAAACGCCTTCAGTTGGTCAATGACAGGACTCCACAAATCGGCGTCACCGTCAGCCAGTCCGTCAGTAGCCGTCTCGTCAGCGGAAACAGCGGACGAATCAACAGCGGACTCGTCATCACCCACGTTTTCCGCAGCCTCATTAGCTTCAGCGGCAGGTTCAGCCTTATCCTCTTCGGCTACCCCCTCTGCTTTTTTTTTACTGTCTTTCTTGTCGGCGGCCTTCGTCTCCCCACTGAAGGAGAAGTCCACCTTGGTAGGGGGAGTGCAGCTCTGGTCGTTACATGCGCCGTACTCAAGATAACCCTCTACATGGTACTTGCCGCCCTCCAGTGTCACCTTCTGGGTGAATGTGGCTGAGTTCTCAAAATAATACACGTCTGCCTCGAACATAGCCTCGTATTTCTTGATAGGATCCGTCTTGGGGGTCAATGCGCCGTTCAACTTAGCCCCTGTAATCTTCTCGACATTCACTGTGGTGGCAGTCGGGCCGAACTCCACATAATTGGTTGAGTACATGTGCCAACCCTGTTGGATGGTGGCTACAAAGACAAGCTCCGCCTCTGTAGGGGAGATTTCCTTGAATTGCGTCTTCACCTGTACCGGATTCGGCATCTGGGCATGCACAAGACCCACAATGGCAAGCAGCACCAAAGCAAGTGACAGTTTCAGTTTGTTCATAGCATATTTCTGATAAATGATTTCGGACAACAAATTTACCACAAAATCACGACACCACAAGCCTATCAACACGGCATCGCCCCCATTTAACGCATATTTAACTAAAAACCATGGTTCATAGCCATTAAGTCCACCACGAATGGCGCTCCAGGTGAAACATGAAATGACATTGATGTCATACAGGAGTGAAAGATTAGTGGCACAACAGTTCAATATCTCGTTTTTTTCTCGTAACTTTGCATTAAAATCGTATAATACGCACATAAACGAATGAATAAATTCATAGTAGGATACGGTGGTTGCGGACTCTGCAGGAAAGGATGCAACAGACACACCGACAAACTAAACACATACGACTGGTTGGCGGATTTGCCGGACAACGACAAAGCCACCAACCTGGTGGAGGTGGAGTTCAAGCCTCCACGCAAGGGTTATTTCATCAACTCCAACAACCTGCAACTTGAAAAGGGCGACGTGGTGGCGGTGGAGGCGAGTCCCGGCCACGACATAGGTACGGTCACCATGACCGGCCGACTGGTAGCCCTCCAGACAAAGAAGGCCAACCTCCGTGCCGGCACCGAGTTCAAGAGAATCTACCGTAAGGCGCGTCCTGTGGACATGGACAAGTTCGCCGAGGCGAAGGCATGCGAGCATGACACGATGATTGAGTCAAGACAGATTGCCAAGAACCTGGGTCTACAGATGAAAATCGGTGACGTGGAGTACCAGGGCGACGGCAACAAGGCGATATTCTATTATATCGCGGACGACCGTGTGGACTTCAGACAACTGATAAAGGTACTCGCCGAGCGGTTCAGGGTACGCATCGAGATGAAACAGATTGGGGCGAGACAGGAAGCGGGACGCATAGGCGGCATCGGCCCGTGTGGCCGTGAACTGTGCTGCGCCACATGGATGACCCGGTTCGTGAGCGTGTCAACCAGTGCCGCGCGCTTTCAGGACATCTCCCTCAACCCACAGAAACTGGCGGGACAGTGTGCCAAACTCAAGTGCTGCATGAACTACGAGGTGGACCAGTATGTGGAAGCCCTGAAAGACCTGCCGTCACGTGAGATTGTACTACAGACGAGGGACGACGACTATTATTACTTCAAGTCGGACATACTCGCCAAGCAGATAACCTACTCCACCGACAAGCGCATGCTGGTGAGGGAAGTGACCATCTCCGCAAAGCGCGCCTTCGAGATAATCAACATGAACAAGGAGGGGAAGAAGCCCGCCACACTGAGCGACACGGAGGTCATCAGGGACGACCGCCCTGTAGACCTGCTCAGCCAGGACAACATCAACCGTTTCGACAACTCGAAGAAGAAACGGAAAAAGAAACGCAATAAGGGAAACAACAGCCCGAAGCCTCAAGATGGACATTAACCGGAATGTCTTTTCCCTCACGGCACTCCTTGGACTCGTCATCTGCACCTCCTGTAGCGGAGGAAAGGTGGTTGACGAGTTCAAGGACGTGGACACGGACGGTTGGACATCAGCAGACACCGTATCGTTCGACCTGCCCAAAACCACGAGAGGGGCTGACCTTAAAGCCGAGATAGGTGTACGGTTGTCCGACTCCTATACATACGAGGTGATCTATATGACAACCACCTTACTGTGCGAGGGCGAGGAACTGAGCTACGACACGATAAGAGTAGCCGTCTACAATCCCGACGGAGGCAGTAAGGGACAAGGCTTCCCCTTTGCCACAGTAATGCAGGAGATACCGTCAGTGCATGTGGACTCGGGACTCACATACACATACCGTATCAACCATATCATGACCCCCGACACCCTCAAAGGCATCTGCGGCATCGGACTGAAACTGGAAGTGAGGTAAGGGCGGAAAAGGACGTTTCCGTCACTTGCTCTTGAAGTTGCGCTCGGCGTCCATCCTCAGGAAGATGAACAACAGCAGTGTAAAGCCCCACAGCGACGACCCACCGTAACTGAACAGCGGCAGCGGAATACCGATGACAGGTGTCAGTCCCAGTACCATACCCACGTTCACAAACAAGTGGAACAGGAAGATGCTCACCACACTGTAGCCGTACACCCGTCCCCACACGTCGGGTTGCCGTTCCGCCAGCACGGTAAGGCGCAGGATGAACACCAGGTAGACTATGAGTACCCCTGCCGAACCCACAAACCCCTCTTCCTCACCCACAGTACAGAAGATGAAGTCAGTGTCCTGCTCAGGGACATACTTCAGTTTCGTTTGCGTGCCTTTCAGGAAGCCCTTCCCCCAGAAGCCGCCCGACCCGATGGCAATCTTCGCCTGGTTCACATTATAGCCGGCACCCATGATGTCGGTCTTCTTGCCCAGCAGCACCTCTATACGTGTACGCTGGTGTTCCCTCAACACATTGTTGAACACATAGTCGCACACGTAGTACACCCCAATGGAGGAGACAGCGAACAGAGCGATGAGAAGATACTTGTAGAGTTTGGTATAGGCGTAAAGCACCAGTATGTAGACGACCACACCCACACATACAATCAGTTGCACTACACACACGTTGAACGGAATCACATAGGCGGAGAAGAGGAAGGCGAGAAGCACCGCACCACCGCCCAGACACACGATGTGCTTCACTGCCCCCGATCCAGATCCGTACCTCCACACCAGCAGGGCGGTAGCCAACTGCACAAGAAGCAGAACCCAGAACTCGCCCACAGACGACGACATGTTGAGGAACAGTTCGTCGCCGTACTTTATCCCTACCACGAAGAACACCATGTAGGCGAAGGCTGCGAAAAGGACGGAACCGGTCATGCCCTCACGGTAGAGTACAAGGAAGAACGACAGGTAGACCAGAGCCGTACCTGTCTCCTTCTGGGCGACGATAAGCGCCATCGGAATAGCGAACAGCGACACCACCTTCAGGAATTCCCTCGTACTGGATATGTTGAACCCGTACCTGTCCATGTACTTGCCGAGAGCCAAGGCCACGGCAAACTTGGCGAACTCCGCAGGTTGGAGTTTCACCGGACCGATGGGAATCCACGACCGGGAACCCCTCGAATCGGGTGCGATGAAGATGGTAAGCACAAGTACCAGTACCATCATTATATAGATGAACGCGGAAGCCTTGTAGTAAAACCGCTTCTCAATCAGTAGCAAGGCCCCCGCCAAGAGGATTGCGGTCAGTATCCACACGAACTGCTTGCCCGACTTCAGACTGAAACTGAACAGGTCGGGGTTGTTGTAGTCGTAACACGCTCCGCACACCGACAGCCAGCCCCATACGATCAGCACCAGATAGAGTGAGATTGTCACCCAGTCCAAAGAGAGGAATATACCCTTGTTGTTATCGTCACGCCTCATAGTCCGCCTCATTTAATTCACCGACCTTTGTTGAATGTCCAACGCCCTCGCCTTACTGTTCTCGGAGAGTCCGCCCCTTATGTACTGTTCCATCATCAGTGCGCCTATAGGCACTCCATAGGCGGCGCCGAACCCACCGTTCTCCACATACACGGCAATGGCTATCTTAGGGTTGTTGCGTGGAGCGAAGCCCATGAACACCGAGTGGTCGTGTCCTTTGTTCTGTGCCGTACCTGTCTTGCCGCACACATCGTACCACGGGTTCTGCGCCGCCTGACACGTACCCGAGACGACAGCCCTGCGCATCCCACTTATCACCTGCTCGTAATACCGTGGCTGCACCTTGGTGTGATGCACCTCCTTCAGACTGTCCGCAATCGCCCCTCCCTGAACACGTTTCACGATATGGGGAGTCACGTAATGTCCACGGTTGGCAATGGTAGCCCCCTGGTTGGCAATCTGGAGTGGGGTGAGCGTCACCTCCCCCTGGCCTATGGAGATACTTATGACGGTGAGGGCGTTCCACCGTCTGAGATGCTTGTCATAATAGTCAGCGTTGGGAATCATGCCACGGCTCTCGCCCGGCAGGTCGATACCCAACCTGTAGCCGAAGCCCATGGACACCATGTAGTCCTTCCACGTGGTCATGGCATCCTGCACCGACGAGTACCTGCTCCTGTTGCCGAACATGTAGTACAGTCCCCAACAGAAGTAGCCGTTGCAGGACGTGGCTATCGCCTGTTTGAGACTGATGGGCGACTCGTGGGGGTGACACCCCACCTTCAGACGCTTGTACCGGAAGCCTCCGTTGCAAGGGTAGTACGTGCCGTCAGCCGACACTATCCCCTCCTGCATGAAAGTCAACGCCTGAGCCGGCTTGAACGTGGACCCCGGCGGGTACGTTCCCGAGATGGCGCGGTTGAGCATCGGACGGTCGGGGTTCTCCAGCATCCGCATGATATTCTCTCCTCTGGTCTTTCCTGCCATATCCCTCGGACTGTACGAAGGGGCGGACACCATACACAGTATCTCTCCCGTAGACGGTTCGATGGCCACGATACTGCCCTTCTTGCCCTGCATCAGCCGTTCGCCCAACGCCTGCAGATCGATGTCCAGACTGAGCATTATGTCCTTGCCCGGTTGTGGCTGACGGTCTTCCGTTCCGTCCTTGAACCGTCCCTGTATCTTTCCGCGCGAGTCCCTCAGCAAGACCTCAACGCCCTTCTGTCCGCGCAGCACACTCTCATAGGAACGCTCCACCCCCTGCTTGCCTATGAAATCGCCGGCGTTGTAATAGCCGTCCCTCTCAATGTCCATACCCGACACCTCAGCCACATACCCGAGTACATGAGCCGCACAGGGGTACTTGTACTGGCGCGAGTTGCGCTCCCTCACATAGAAGCCCTTGAAGCGGAACATCTTCTCCTGGAACACCAGGAAGTCCGCCGGCTGTATCTGTGGCATGAACAACTGCTGCGAGTAGGATGAATAACCGGGATTCCTCGACCTGTCCTTTATCCACGCCATCCTGTCCTCAAACTGTTTCCTGGTCATGTGCAGGGTCTTGCAGAAGTCCAGTGTGTCGAGGTCACTCATCTCCCGGGTAATCACCATCACGTCGTAAGCCGGCTCATTGTAAACCACCAGCTTTCCGTTCCTGTCGTACATGGATCCCCTCGACGGAAATATCACCTTATTATATAAGGCGTTGTTCCACGCCGTCTGCTCGTAGTCGTTGGGAAATAGCTGCAGATAGGCGAAACGGCACACGTAGGCGAACACGATGGCCACCGCCAGTCCACCTATCACATACTGCCGCCGCTGCAACTCATAGTCCCTCATTACAGCCCTTCCCTTTCCGCCGCCCTGTCACGGACGATGAATCCGATGCAGACAGCTATGGCAGTGGCGAGAAGCGTCCCGCCTGTCATCGCCCCTATAGTGAGCAGCAGGTCGCTCAACGAGAACGCCTCCAGAAAATAAAAGGTGAAGTGCAGCAGTCCCATGCAGGAAAGGCAGTACCACACGTATCGTGAGAATGTCATGCTCCTGATGGTAGGTTTGAACGAACCCACCACATCACGGGGCATGTAGAGTTTCAGGATGTAAGGCTTCATCATCGCCAGGAGAGTGCAACTGGCAGTCCCCATCCCCATGGTGTTGGAGAACATGTCGAACAGCAGTCCTATGGAAAAGCCCCACCACAGCAGGGCCATCCTCGACTCGCCTGTCTCAAAGCAGATTATCATGTAGCCTATGATGAGGGGCGTGGCATAGCCGAACAGGTGGAAATTGTTCAGTACCACCACCTGGGCAATCAGCAACAGGACCATCCGTCCCAAACGCACCAATGTCTTATACCCCATAACTAACGAGTTGTTTCTTGTTGTCCGTTCAATCCAAGTTCATCAGGGAGTCCGCCTCATACTCCAGTACCCTCTTCTCCGCATGGTCGTAATTGGTAATCACGCTCACGTTCCTCACCGAGGTGTAGTCAACCGACAAGCGTACTTTTATCGACTGCGAGAGTCCGTCTTCCGAGGTCTCCACACTCTCCACCCTTCCCACAGGTATGCCCGAAGGGAAGATGTCGGAGAAACCGCTTGTCTCCACCAGTTCGTTGACGGACACTTTCACATGCAACGGCACGCCCGTCATGTAAGCGTGTTCAGAGTCACCGAACTTCCATTCCACCGTACCGAAGGACTTGTGTGTCTTGAGTTGGCAACTGACCCTTGAACTCATGTTTATCAGTGGCATGACCACCGAATAGTGTGCGGATGTCAGATAGACTATCCCTACGACACCACTCGAACAAATCACGCCCATCTCCGGTCTTACTCCGTCGGCTGTCCCCTTGTTTATCGTCAACAGGTTCTTGCTGCGGTTGGTCGTGGCGTTCACCACCAGGCCTCCGACAAGGCGGTAACGCCCGTTCCTGAATCCCGCGAACTGGAGGGTGTCTATCCGTTTCGCCAGCAGTGCCTGTCTCATCTCGCCAAGTTCAGCCCGCAACGCCTCGTTGTCCGCCTCCAGCTGTTCGTTCACAGCCCCGAGCTGCACGTACGAGGTTATGCCGTCAACAGTGGAGTACAGTCCGCCCACCATCGAGTTGGCTGTCGTGAAGAACACGCTCCCCTGGTAGGAGTTGAAACGGAAGAGCACGGCAAGGCTGAATGCCTCCATAAGGAAGAAGGCAAACCAGTACTTGTACTTGACGATGAAATCAATCAGGTTCTGCATTCTGCGATGATGAGTCCTTCACTCACCCCAGTTCAGCGCATCAGGACGGCACTATACATGTGGATGTTCTTCAACGCCACACCTGTGCCTTTGGCGACACTGTGGAGCGGGTCGTTCGCTATATGGAACGGGATGTGAATCTTGTCGGTCAGACGCTTGTCCAGTCCCCTGAGCAGCGCGCCGCCTCCAGTGAGGTAGATACCGTTCTTCACGATGTCGGCGTAAATCTCAGGCGGAGTCTTCTCCAGAGCGTTGAGTATGGCAGTCTCTATCTTGGCGACCGACTTGTCTATGCAGTGCGCTATCTCCTGATAGCACACGGATATTTCCATAGGCAGGGCGGTGATACGGTTAGGGCCGTGGACGACATACTCCTCCGGCGCGTTGTCCACGAGGTCTGTCAGTGCCGAACCCACATTTATCTTTATACGTTCCGCCATACGCTCGGACACCTTGACGTTATGCTGACGGCTCATGTACTCCTGGATGTCGGCTGTCAGTTCGTCACCCGCGACACGTATGGAACTGTTCGACACGATACCGCAGAGCGAGATGACGGCGATTTCAGTGGAACCGCCACCGATGTCCACCACCATATGTCCCTCCGGAGCGGTCACGTCCAGACCGATACCGATGGCTGCCGCCATCGGCTCAAACAGCAAGTAGACATCCCTGCCGCCTGAGTGTTCCGCACTGTCACGCACCGCGCGGAGTTCCACCTCGGTAGAACCCGACGGGACACCGATGACCATCCGGAGCGACGGGGTCAGGAAACTGTGAGTGTTGTTGATCTTCCTTATCAGACCACGCATCATCTGTTCACAAGCGTTGAAGTCCGCAATCACGCCGTCCTTCAGCGGCCGGCAAGTGCGGATGTCCGGATGAGTCTTCTCGTGCATCATCTTAGCCTTCTTGCCCACCTCAATCATCTTGTTGGTCTTGCGGTCAAGAGCGACGACGGACGGTTCGTCAACCACCATCTTGTCATTACACATGATGATGGTGTTCGCCGTACCGAGGTCCATGGCTATGTCCTGCGTCAAAGAGAAAAGACTTGAAAAGAATCCCATATCCTACCTATATTATTTAATACATTTCAATCCCTTGTCCTTACATACGCACCGGTCACTTACGACTGAAGTAGTCGTGGATGGCGGTGTCATAATGAGAGCTTGTGGCGAAAGCGCGTTCAGCGAACCACTTGCGCTGTTCCTTCGTAGTCTCCGCACCCTGAGCCTTCAGTATGTCTGTCAGCGCGCCGTATTCCTTCTTGCTCGGCACTACCACAACATCGTTGAAGTTCTTCGCAGCCGCGCGGATGAGCGAGATGCCGCCTATGTCTATCTTCTCGATGATGGTAGCCTCGTCGTTGGTGCTTGCCACTGTCTCCTCGTACGGATAGAGGTCCACTACCACAAGGTCGATTTCGGGAATGGCGTACTTTGCCATCTCCTCACGGTCGCTTTCCAGTTCACGACGGCCGAGGATTCCACCGAATACCTTAGGGTGAAGTGTCTTTACACGTCCTCCGAGAATTGACGGATAGGAGGTCAGGTCCTCCACCTTTCCACATTCATATCCCAGACTCTCGATGAAAGCCTGAGTTCCACCTGTAGACAGGAACTTGACACCGTTCTTGTTCAGTTCCGCCAGCATTTCCTCCAGTCCGTCTTTGTGATAGACTGATATCAGCGCACACTTGATTTTCTTTGTTGAAGCCATCTTTCTAATGTATCTTTATATTATAATGTATCCTTCACTTATATTGAACTGCAAATTTAGCAAATTCCGCTGAGAGTGGGAGACTAACGGCACATTTATTTTTGAAAAAACCGAATATTTACGACTTTTGCGTTCCAAAGCGAAACACGCCCCCGAAAATATGGCTGACCAGTCGCGAAAATTTCCCTAACCTTCGGGATAATTTTTCCCGGTCAGCGAGTGAATTTCCACGTATAATTTGTCTGGTTGCCGTGAATATATTAACTTTGCACGCTGGTTAAACGACAACGGATGAAGCATTATCTAACTCTCGCCATGGCACTGTCCGTGGCGCAACTGACAATGGCACAAGACAAACGACTGTTTACGGTTGACGACCTTATCCCCGGTGGAAAGACCTATTACCAGAACACGCCAGCTACCCTGTACACCGAATGGTGGGGAGACGAGCTGGTGCAACTGGGCCTGGATGAGGTCACGGTAAGGACTGCGGACGGACAGTCCAAGTCCCTGTTCAGTCTCAGCGGCATAAACGCCGCCTTGGAAAAGGCTGGACAGAGGATTCTCACCAGCCTGTACTACCCCCGGTTTCCGTACAGCGGCAAGACACTCGCCCTGTTCGAGACAGGCGGCGCGCAGGTGCTGGTGGACTGGTACGCAGGTGAGGTTGTCTGGTCACAGCCGGTGGAGAAGGGGGCTTCGGACAAGGATTTCTCCGCTGCTTCACGAAACCTCGCATACACCGTAGACCACAACCTGTACGTAGTCAAGGCGGACGGAGGGAAGGTGGCTGTAAGCACCGACGGCAGCATCGACCTTGTGTACGGCGAGACGGTACACCGCAACGAGTTCGGTATCAGTAAGGGAACATACTGGAGTCCGTCGGGCAGGTCGCTCGCGTTCTACCGCATGGACCAGTCCATGGTCACCGCATACCCACAGGTGGACATCTCCACACGCTGCGCCACACTGGCACCGGACAAGTACCCTATGGCAGGGGAGACAAGCCATAAGGTGACCGTCGGAATCTACGACACCGAAAGCGGCAAGACCGTGTACCTCGACGCCGGCGATCCCACCGACCGTTACTTCACCAACATAGCGTGGAGTCCGGACGAATCTACCGTCTACATGATTGAACTCAACAGAGACCAGAACCACGCCCGGCTGGTAAGTTACGACTCCAAGACTGGCAGGAAGAAGGCGGTGCTGTTCGAGGAGACCGACCCCAAATATGTCGAGCCGATGTTCCCAATACAGTTCCTGCCGTGGGACAGTTCCAAGTTCATCTACCTGTCGAGGAAAGACGGCTACAACCACCTGTACCTTTACAATACGGAAGGCAAGCAACTGGCGCAACTTACCAAAGGGACGTTCGAGGTCATCGGGTTCCTCGGGTTCAACAAGAAAGCGAAGACCGCGCTGTACACCAGCAACGAGACCGACCCTCTGCAAGTCAACACCTACAGTGTCAGCATGAAAGGCAAGAGACAGCGGTTGGACAACGGCAAAGGTGTACACTACCCCAAACTGTCAACCGGTGGACAGTATATCGTGGACAGTTATTCAAGTCCCGACACACCCCATAACATCGACCTGCTGGACGCCTCCGGCAAGAAAGCGGCGGTGAACCTCCTTACCGCTGACGACCCCTGGATCCAGTTCCGCTGTCCCGAGATGAAGGTAGGCACGATAAAGGCGGCTGACGGCAAGACCGACCTCTACTACCGTCTGATTCTACCGACCGACTTCGACCCAGGCAAGAAATACCCTGCCGTAGTGTATGTGTACGGCGGTCCCCACGCCCATAACATCGACGCCTCGTTCCACTGGTCTGCCCGTGGATGGGACGTGTGGATGGCGCAGCAGGGCTACGTCATGTTCTGTCTGGACAACAGGGGCAGCGAGCGGCGCGGCAAGGACTTCGAGCAGGTCACGTTCCGTCAGTTGGGCGTGGAGGAGATGAAAGACCAACTCAAGGGCGTGGACTTCCTCAAGAGTCTGCCCTACGTGGATGCCGACAGGCTGGGAGTACACGGATGGAGCTTCGGTGGATTCATGACCACCAGTCTGATGACCACCTATCCCGACGTGTTCAAGGTGGGAGTGGCAGGAGGACCGGTCATCGACTGGAAGTACTACGAGGTGATGTACGGTGAGCGTTACATGGACACACCGCAGTCCAACCCGCAGGGATACGAAGATACATCGCTGCTGAACAAGGCGGGAAACCTGAAAGGACGGTTGCTGGTAATCTACGGAGGCAACGACAACGTGTGCGTGCCGCAACACACCCTCTCGTTCATGAGGGCGTGCATCGACGCCGGCACCTACCCCGACCTGTTCACCTACCCAGGTGACGGACACAACATGATGGGTACGGACAGGGTACACCTGCACAACAAGATAACACAGTATTTCAACGACTATTTAAAATGACAGATATGAAGATTCTTTTATTAGGAAGCGGCGGAAGGGAACATGCGATGGCATGGAAGATAGCCCAAAGCCCGAAAGTGGATAAATTGTTTATAGCTCCAGGCAACGCCGGAACTGCGTCTGTGGGAGAGAACGTGGACATCAAGGCCGACGATTTCGACGGCATAAAGGCGTTCGTCCTCGAAGAGGGGGTGGACATGGTTGTGGTAGGCCCCGAGCAACCGCTCGTGGAAGGCATCTACGACTACTTCAAGAACGACAGCCAACTCCAGTCCATACCTGTCATCGGCCCGTCCAAGCAAGGGGCGGTACTTGAGGGATCGAAGGAGTTCGCCAAAGGCTTCATGCAGCGCCACAACATCCCGACAGCGGCATACAGGAGTTTCAACGGCACTACAGTGGAGGAGGGACTGAAGTTCCTTGAGACACTGAAAGCCCCCTACGTGCTGAAGGCGGACGGTCTGTGCGCCGGCAAGGGTGTGCTTATCGTACCCACACTGGAGGAAGCAAAGAAAGAGTTCAAGGACATGTTGGGCGGAATGTTCGGCAACGCCAGCGCGACCGTAGTCATCGAGGAGTTCCTGAGCGGCATCGAGTGTTCGGTGTTCGTACTCACCGACGGCAAGCACTACAAGATTCTGCCGGAGGCAAAGGACTACAAGAGAATCGGAGAGGGCGACACCGGACTGAACACAGGAGGCATGGGGTCGGTCAGTCCCGTCCCCTTTGCCGACAAGCAGTGGATGGAGAAGGTGGAGAACCGCATCATACGTCCTACTGTAGAGGGACTTGCTGAGGAGAATATCGACTACAAGGGTTTCATCTTCTTCGGACTCATCAACGTGGACGGTGAACCGATGGTCATTGAATATAATGTTCGCATGGGCGACCCTGAGACGGAGAGCGTCATGCTGAGAATCAAGAGCGACCTTGTGGACCTGCTGGAGGGAGTGGCGGAGGGCGACCTCGACAAGCGCGGTCTGGAGATTGACAGCCGCAGTGCGGTATGCGTGATGCTCGTGTCCGGCGGCTACCCCGAAGCCTACGGGAAGGGCTACCCCATCACAGGCACCGACAAGGTGAAGGACAGCATCGTGTTCCATGCCGGCACGGCACTGAAAGACGGACAGACGGTCACCGCCGGAGGCAGGGTCATCGCCATCAGTTCCTACGGCAAGGATAAGGACGAGGCTCTCGCCAAGTCGTTCGAGGGAGCAAAGGCCATCCAGTTCGAGAAGAAGTATTTCCGCACCGACATCGGCAAGGATTTGTGATTGACAGGGAGACAGATACAAGTGTTTGGTAATTTTCAGCGTTCACTTGCCATCAGTTCCACCTCGCTCCATACGGTGGCGGCGGTCGTCGTGGCTGCGTGGATTCTTGTGGGAGGGAAACAGGGACTGGCACCGGACTGCCACAACATACTGTGGCAACAGTTGCCCGAATGGATAGGCGGCGCGGGGTGGTTCAATTCCGCCCTCGCCATCCTGACCGTAGCCCTGACCGTGTACGTCCTTGGCGAACTGAACACCTCGCAGGTACTGCTGCGTCTGAACTCACGTGCCGTGAGCATTGTCTTCGCCGCACTGATACTGACCGCCACGTCGCTGCACTCCTTCAGTCCCGGACTGGTCTCCATGTTCGTGTTGCTGTTGTCCTACTTCCCCCTCTTCACCGCCTACCAGACGGACAACTCAGCGGGACTGGTGTACGTCGCCTGTCTCTGCCTCGGCGTGAGCGCGTTGGCAGTGCCGCAGACGATATGGATCGCTCCCATATACATCCTCTCGCTTTACATCCTCAGGGCAATCAACGCACAAAGCATCAGTGGGGCCATACTCGGTATCGTCACCCCGTTCTGGATTACAGGCGGACTGGCGTTCTGCACCGGCAGGACGGACGGTTTCCTGCGCCTGTTGGCACAGACGTTGGAGTTCGACCTCAGCGGTTACGCCCGACTGACAGCCGGTGAAATCACCGTCATCTGTCTCACCGCCCTCATATTCATAATAAGTGTGGCGGACTTCTACATGCGTGTCTACCTCGACAAGACCCGTACCCGGTGCATCTTCGGCCTGGTGACACTGCACGGTTTCTCATATATTATCCTGTTGCTGGTCCATCCCGCAGGTTACAGGGACTTGATGCCGGCAATCATAATGAACGCCTCGGTCATGGGCGGCCATTATGTGGGCAACGACCCGACACCGTTGTCCAACATAACAGTTTGTGTAATAACCCTATTCGTCCTTGCGGCGTTCATACTGAACTCATGGATTTTCTAAACGACTTCTTCATCAACTACGGTTATCTGGGACTGGGACTCGCCTCGTTCCTCGCAGGCACGTTCTTTCCGTTCAGTAGCGAGACGGTCATGGCAGCCATGCTGATGGCGAGCGACATGGACCCTGTGGTTACCATAGCCAGCGCGTCCATAGGCAATGTACTAGGTTCGATGGTCAACTACGCCATCGGAAGGATGTGCAGGCCAGAGACGGTCAACCGCATATTCAAGATAAAGCCGTCGAGGATGGAGAAGGCACAGAAATTCGTCATGCGCTACGGATCGTGGATGGGTCTCTTCACCTTCCTGCCCATACTCGGCACCGCCATCAGTATCGCCCTCGGTCTGCTCAGGGCTAACGTCTGGGGTACATTGATGTTCACCACCATAGGTAAAGTGGCGAGGTACGTCATCGTGGCTTACTCCACCCTGCTGTTCAAATAAGGGAGTATGACAAGGATTTACCTCTACCGTCACGGTGAGACGGAGGAAAACAGGAAGCATATCCTTCAGGGACTGATGCCCGGCACGCTTACCGAGGAGGGCAAACTGCAGATTATGCAGTCGGTGGACGCACTGAAGGACTTGTCCCCCGACCTCATCCTGTGCAGCGACCTTAAACGGTGCCTGGACACAGCGGCAATCATCAACAGCCGGCTCCACCTGCGGATTGTCGAAACCCCTCTGCTGAGAGAGCGAGACTGGGGGAGCGCGACTGGCATGGTGGTGGACGGAGTGACCAAGATTGTCATTCCACAGGACGCGGAGACGGTGGACAGCATGAAACAGCGGGCGAGGCTGTTTCTCGATTACGTGAAGTCAGCCTACCACGGAAAGACCCTGCTTGCCGTCAGCCACGGTCTTTTCTGCCGTTACATTCAGGCGGTATTCCACAGTGTGGAGATTGCGGATGTCAAGCCAATGGGCAATACCGAGACAAGAAAAATCGAGATTTTGTGATTTTTCTTTATAAATATTTGCAGCATAAACAAATTATACATATCTTTGCGGTTACATTCCCAGTGATTGGGACACCTATGACTGATAACTAAACGCTGATAACGCCAGCCTACTGGAACTTAACTTAAACATATCAATAACTTATTACCAACTAATTAAACGTAACTGTATGAACAAAAAATTACTGTTATTCGGCTCTACCTTGTTGGTAAGTGTGGCTACATTCGCGCAGTGGACGAAACCGGTCCCTGCCTCTACAGCCGCTATTGAGGTGTCTGATGGCGACACACGCCATTACTACTACCTCTACAACAAGGATGCAAAGGCCTTCTTCTCAGAAGGCAACGCTTGGGGTACCCAGGCAAGTATCGGAACCCCCGCTTTGAAGGTTTATTTCTCAAAGTACCTACAAGATGGTGTATGGGACGAGAAGACCTATATCATCAACGACTCCTCATTTAAGAAGAAAGCGTGGAAGCAGCTCTTCATCGACAGTGAGACCCAGTTGTATGTGGACCGCTACGCACAGGCCAACTACCTGTTTGAGTTTGAGGACCAAGGCGACAACGTCTTCCGCATCGCCGGAGCTGAAGCCAACCCGGATTACAGCAAGTCTATATACGAGAACTGCTATGTAGGTTTCGACCAGTATGACGGGGCTTTGATAAACGGTCCGCTCGCTCCGGTCCTCAACATCACTGACGTGGAGGCGGGACACACTTATCAGGTTGACTGGCAGCTCGTGACACCAGAGGTGTACGACGCGATGGCTGTGCAGTATGCCGCCTATTTCTCAGCCGCAGCTCTTAAGGTTGTGATTGACAGCGCGAGCGTACACAACATAGACATCAACCTTGAAGGAATCAAAAATGTCTACGACAACACGAAATCAACCGCCACCGAACTCGATTCAGTCAAGGCCACTCTGAACGCGGCCATTGACCTGAGCCTGTACATCACGGAGATTGCGGCCACTTACCCAACCGTTGACGCGACTGAGGCTCTGTATCTCCTCAGACAAAGCAGTTTCACAAAGAACGAGGTGGCCGAAGCTAAGGCAGCCCTTCAGACCGAGGTTCGCAAGGCGGATGTCATGGCTGTGCTTGACGGAGCGTCAGAGGACAATCCCAAGAGTGCCACCAGTCTGTTGACGAATCCAGACTTCTCTACAGGCAATGCCAACGGATGGACAAACACATTCGTGAGCGGTACCAACGCCACCAATGTCGGTTATCAGAGCAGTAGCTACACAAACGGTGATGTCACAATCAGCGGCTTCATCGAGGCATGGGCAGAAGCTGGAACGAATTTCAACAAAAACGTCACATACCGCGCTATCGGCGACGGTGAGTTGAGCCAGACCGTTCTCGGTCTCCCAGCAGGTAAATACCTCCTCACAGGCGACTTTATCGCAGTAAACCAGGACGGCAACTCAGCCCCTGTCACAGGTGTCCAGTTGTTTGCCAACGGTGGCGGTCTCGACATGTTCAAGACCATCTCTACCGGCAACGAACTTCCAGAGCACATTGAACTCACGTTCATCAGTGGCGGTGGTGACCTCACAATGGGTCTCCGCACTTCAAATGCCACTGCCAACTGGATAGCAGGTGACAACTTCACCCTCACCTACTACGGAGAGGTGTCAGAAGACCCGTACAAGGTCATCCTTGACGAGACCATCAAGCAGGCTGAGACCAAGTACGCCAACCTTGACGACGTTCGCGCGAACGCTAAAGTGAAGGAAGCCTTCACTAAGATGGTTGAAAGCGCAAAAGAGGCTACAGACGACTATCAGACTGTCAACGAGGATCTGAACGCCGCAGTCAAGGATCTCGACAACTCTGTAAAGGAATATGTGACCCTTTACGGTTTCATGGAAGAGAACCAGGCCAAGCAGGAGGCATTCGCAAAGACATCATTCGCAGGTGTCAGCGACCTTCTCGGTGACCTCTACATGGAGTGGGAGGACAAATACAACGAAGGCACTGCCACTTCTGAGTACATCGCTTCCGCTGAACAGCAGATGAGTGAAGTCATCGTCGAGTACATCACTGCAAATGTTAAGGAAGGCGACGAGATAACAGCCATCATCACCAACCCGGACTTCGACACACGTTTCTCCGGATGGAGTACAACTGGTGCGACTCCGGCATGGGGCGGCAAAGATGCCAACACCCAGGGAACTCTCTCAGGCATCACCCTCGAATCAGGTAACGCTGAGGTTTACCAACAAGTATTCGACATGTACCAAGTTATAAAGAACATGCCTAAGGGAAGCTACAAGCTGACCGCACAGGCGTTCGAGCGTAATGACGGAATTGGAACGACTAAAGGTAATCCAGTTGCCGACTACAATCAGTACGGTGACGAGAATCTCCGCGCTGTAATATATGCGGACGACGTTCAGACTAAAGTGAGCCACATCTACAAGTATGCGACTACAGACCAGTTGTTCTCTGACGGCAGTTGGTTCAGTGACGTTAACGTCGGCACTGAGACCGAACCCGCATATATTCCGAACGGAATGAATGGCGCAAACTACCATTTCTACAACAATGACAAACAGGACTATGTGGTAAGTCTTTACTTCAGCGTTAAGGAGGATGGCGACAGCGTACGTATCGGTATCAAGACAACTGCGACAACCGGTTGGGTTATCTTCGACAACTTCCGTCTCTACTATCAGGGAGCCGGCGCTGAGTCCTACAAGGATCAGATTGACGCTCTCACGGAAGCACTTCAGGATGTATTCAATGATGCCACATACTACGGCAATGACGCGGAAAAGATGGCTACTGCGGCTATCACTGCAATGGCTGACGCTTACAAGGCTGGAGACGGTGACGCCTGTATGAAGGCTGTAGCCGCTGCCAACGAGGCATTGACATACGCGAAGACTTCAGTCAAAGACTACCAGAACCTCTCTGACAGCTACGACGCTCTCAACGAGACACTTGAGACTTATCAAGATATTGCAAGCGACGACATCATCAACAAGGCACTCGTCCTGTCTGAGGACATCGAAGCAGGTCTCGACAATTTGAGCTTCACCAACAAAGAGGCTGAAGACCTCTACAAGCAGGCCACCCTCATGGCAACAGCAATCAAGACTTCAGCTAAGTTGAACGAGGCTGGAGTCGATACTTCCAAAGCTACTGAAGAGAATCCTGTAAACGTATCCATAGTCATCGAGAACGCCACATTCGACGTGATTGGCGACTTCACAGGCTGGAGCGGTTCAAGCTTCGGTGCCGGAGGTGAGACATCCACATGCGCCGAGCGTTACGAAATGGACTACGACACTTATCAGGACCTTGGCGGTCTGCCAGCCGGTTTCTACATTCTGAAGGCTGACGGCTTCTACCGTCGTGGAAGTGCCGCTAACGACTACGAGATAGAGCAGGCTAACCCAGACTCAGCACGTTTCGCAAAGCTCTACGCCACTTCATCTGTATCAGAGGTGTCAGTGCCAGTAGCCACCATTTCATCCGCTGCCCTCACAGCTGATAAGGTAACTGAAATCGGTTCTTCTACAGATAAATGTGCGACAGTAGGTGAAGATCTCTATGTTCCTAACTTGATGACATCCGGTAACTCCTGGTTCGAGACTGGATACTATGACAACGAGACTCCTGTCATCGAGGTCGGCGAAGACGGTGTTCTCCGCATCGGTGTCAAGACCGAAGGCAGAACCGGTCTCACAACCGACTGGTCTATCTTCGACAACTTTGAACTCTACTATCTTGGAACAACCGTGACAGGCATCGACGAAATCGGTGATGTTGAGGAAGTGACAGTCAAGGGTATTTATAACCTTGCGGGACAGAAGCTCTCAGCTCCTCAGAAGGGTATCAATATCATCGACGGCAAGAAAGTGCTGGTTAAGTAATCAACGAGACCCAATACCTTAGTATGGATGCCCGAAGGCGACTTCGGGCATCCTTTTTTTTGGTTCTTCCGCTTTTATTCCTTAATCTTGCGCATAGTGGCATCTTGTGTCGGAACTTTTGCTTAACTTTGTACCTTACTATGTGCGGTAGTCTGAGTGACACCGCGCGATTAGAGAGTCGGACACCTGATGAAAGAAGAATTTGACATACACGAGGAACAATACGTAGTCGGCAGCAAGGACAAGGACTTTGAGAACGCCCTGCGTCCGTTGCAGTTCAGCGACTTCTCCGGACAGTCGAAGATTGTCGAAAACCTGAAGATATTCGTGGAGGCCGCCAAGTACCGTGGCGAGCCGCTCGACCACACCCTGCTCCACGGTCCTCCCGGACTGGGTAAGACCACCCTATCGCAGATTATAGCCAACGAGTTGGGGGTGGGGTTCAAGATGACATCGGGACCGGTGCTGGACAAGCCCGGAGACCTTGCCGGCATACTGACATCGCTCGAAGAGAACGACGTGCTTTTCATCGACGAGATACACAGGCTCAGTCCCGTGGTGGAGGAATATCTCTACTCCGCCATGGAGGACTACCGCATAGACATCATGATTGACAAAGGGCCGTCGGCACGCAGCATACAGATAAACCTCAACCCGTTCACCCTGGTGGGGGCCACCACACGCAGCGGACTGTTGACCGCCCCCCTCCGCGCCCGCTTCGGCATCAACCTCCATCTGGAATATTACGATGCGGAAGTACTGGCAAAGATAATCATGCGGAGCGCGCGGCTGCTCAATGTACCCTGCGAGTCAAAGAGTGCGCGGGAGATAGCGAGCCGCAGCCGTGGAACTCCACGTATCGCCAACGCCCTGCTGCGGCGTGTGCGCGACTTCGCGCAAGTCAAGGGAAACGGCACGATAACTACGGACATCGCCTGTATCGCCCTCGAAGCCCTCAACATCGACAAGTACGGACTGGACGAGATTGACAACAAGATTCTCACCACCATCATCGACAAGTTCGGTGGCGGACCGGTGGGCATCGGCACTATCGCCACAGCCGTGGGCGAGGAAGCCGGGACGGTGGAGGAGGTCTACGAGCCGTTCCTCATCAAGGAAGGATTCCTGAAGCGCACTCCACGCGGACGTGAGGTGACAGACCTCGCATACACCCATCTCGGACGGATGAAGCCGGCCTCCAAAGGCGGCGGAATGAAAGACCTCTTCAACTGACAACACCATGGCCAATCTGAAAGGACTTGTAAAAGACACTGCCATATACGGACTGAGCAGTATCGTAGGACGTTTCCTCAACTACCTGCTCGTGCCGATCTACACGCACTGTATGCCCAAGGAGTCGGGCGATTACGGAGTGAGTACCAACATCTACGCCTACACGGCGTTGATACTGGTGGTCCTCACCTTCGGTATGGAGACCACCCTCTTCCGCTTCGCCAACAAGGAAGGCGAGAAGCCCGACACGGTATTCTCCACCGGCTTCGCCCTGATAGCGGCTCTGACAGCAGTGTTCCTCGTAAGTGTGTTTGCCTTCATCACCCCGATAGGCAACGCCCTCGGCTATGCCGACCACCACGACTACCTGCTGATGATGGCGGTGGTGGTATCTCTCGATGCCCTGCAGGCCCTGCCGTTCAGTTACCTGCGTTTCCAGAAGCGTCCCATACGGTTCGCCTCACTAAAACTGCTGTTCATAGTGCTGAACATCGCGCTCAACTGTGTCTATTTCCTCTGGATGGGCAAGAACGAGGTGTTCTATGTGTTCTGCATCAACCTGTGGTGCACGGGCCTGGTGACCCTCCTGTTCATCCCTGGACTGTTCAAGATCAAGTGGCGCGTGGACGGCGGACTGATGAGGCGGATGGTCATCTATTCATGGCCGCTGCTCATCCTCGGGATTGCCGGCATCCTCAACCAGACAGCCGACAAGATGATATTCCCGCTTGTATACCCTGACAGGCAGGAGGCGGAGGTGCAACTGGGCATCTACGGAGCGTGCGTGAAGATTGCCATGATCATGGCGATGATAACACAGGCGTTCCGCTACGCCTACGAGCCGATTGTGTTCGCGAAGAACAAGGACAACGACAAGAACGAGTACTACGCCTCGGCCATGAAGTACTTCATCATCTTCACCCTGTTGGCCTTCCTCTGTGTGGTGGGCTACATGCCCCTCCTGCAACACCTGATTGGGGCGGACTACAGGGAAGGACTCTCCGTGGTGCCTGTGGTTATGGCGGCTGAAATTATGATGGGCGTGTACTTCAACCTCTCGTTCTGGTATAAGTTGATCGACAAGACAATGTACGGAGCGGTGTTCTCATTCGTGGGCTGCGCCGTGCTGTTCGCAGTCAATATATGGGGCATCCCGCGCTACGGCTATGCGGCATGTGCGTGGGGCGGCTTCGCCGGTTACGGCACGGCAATGGTCATGAGTTACATCGTGGGACAGATAAAGAACCCCATCAAATACCCAATGAAGAGCATCTTGGTGTATGTGCTGCTGACCGTGGCGTTGTTCGCCGTGATGGAGACCGTACCCGGGGACTGGCCCACGGGTTGGCAGTTGGCGGTGAACACCCTACTCATACTGCTGTTTGTGGGGCATGTCGTCTACCACGACTTGCCGTTGGGCCACCTGCCTGTAATCGGCAAATATTTCAACCATAACAAATAATCTCTATGAAACGGATACTACTTTCTTTGTTCAGTCTGCTGGCACTGGTAGCCAAAGCTGATGAAGGCATGTGGATGGTCGGCAACATCTCCGCAAGAACAGACAGTGTGCTGCGGTCACTGGGGCTGCGGCTCACTCCCGATGAGATCTACAGTGCCGACAGACCGTCCCTCAACGATGCCATCGTGATGTTCGGAGGATTCTGCTCGGGAGTCGTGGTGAGTCCCGACGGACTGGTGTTCACCAACCACCACTGTGGTTTCGACGCCATACAGCAGCACTCCACGGTCAGGCACGACTATCTGAAGAACGGCTTCTATGCCAAGAAACTGAAGGACGAGCTGCCCAACCCCGAACTGTACGTGGCGTTCCACCTCGGTACGGTGGACGTGACGGACAAGCTGTTGGCGGGAACGGAGGACATGGGACCGATACTGAAGACCCTGCACATCGACAGTGTGGCCATGTGCCTGCAGGAAGAGGTGCTTGACACCATCAACCGTGTGTACGGTGAAATCACCCCTTACTACAAAGGGAGCAAGTACTACCTGTCGGTCTACCAGCGTTACGACGACATCCGTCTCGTGTGCGCTCCACCGCAGAGCCTCGGTAAGTTCGGAGGCGACACCGACAACTGGATGTGGCCACGACAGACATGCGACTTCAGCGTGTTCCGTATCTACGCCGGTAAGGACAACCAACCGGCGGACTACAGCAAGGACAACGTGCCGTACCACCCCAAGAGATATGCCCATGTGTCCGCCCAAGGCTATCAGCCCGGTTCGTTCTGCATGACGTTCGGTTACCCCGGTTCCACCGACCGTTACCTGAGCAGTTACGGTATCGAGAACACGATGAAAACGACCAACCATCTCCGTTATGAGGTGAGGACAGTGAAACTGGACATCCTCAAGGAGGCCATGCAGAAGGACGACAACACAAGGATAATGTACGCGTCGAAGTACGCCGCCAGTTCCAACTACTGGAAGTTCTCCCTCGGGCAGAACAACGCGCTGAAGAACCTCAACGTCATAAAGGAGAAGCGGGACTTGGAGAACGAGGTGAAGGAATGGGCGAAGGCAAACGGCCAGACACAGTACGAGGGCATACTGGACTCACTGAAGGTGCTGTATGAAAGGGACTTCCAGTACAACTACACCACAGAGTTGCTTCAAGAGTCGTTCGCCACAGGAAGCGACATCCTGGCGTTCTGTCTCTCTCAACTGGTCCGTCAGTTGAGCGACGACGGCCAGGAAAAGGAGTCTCTCCAGAAGAAGATCGCGGACACGTACAAGGACATCGACATCGAACTCGACAGGAAGGTGTTTGCCGCCATGATAAAGAACTACCGCAAGATGGCGGTCAGCAAGGACTTTGAACCTGACTTCTACAACGAGATAGACGAGAAGTACAACGGTGACATCGACGCTTATACGGAACATATCTACGCCGAATCCAAACTTACGGACAGAGAGAGACTGGCAAGTCTGCAAAGTTACCAAGACCTGAGCGCGGACCCACTGTTTGAGGTGGCGTACAGTGTTCTCTCGAAGGCATACACCCTCTACCGCCAGAACAACATCAACGAATACGAGAGGCTGCTGGGCGATGCGGTGCGCGAGATGAACAAGGACAGGGAGTACTACCCCGACGCCAACTTCACCCTCCGCATGAGTTACGGTATCGTGGAAGGCTACTCACCGTCAGCGGGACTCAACTACGTGTGCTACACCCTGCCCCAGTCGTTGCTTGACAAGAACGGACAGAATCCGGAGAACCACGACTACGACCTGATTCCTTCCGTACTGAAATGGCTGAGGAAGGGCGACTTCGGAGACCGCTATAAGGACAAGACCATTGGGCAGATGCCACTGTGCTTCCTTACGAACAACGACATAACCGGCGGAAACAGCGGCAGCGGAATGTTCGACGGCAACGGCAGACTGATAGGACTGGCGTTCGACGGCAACTGGGAAGCCATGAGCGGAGACCTGAAGTTCGACAACCGTCTGCAGCGCACCATAGGCGTAGACATCCGTTATGTGCTGTCGGTCATCGAGAAGTACGGTAAAGGCAAACGTATCATCAACGAGTTAACCATTGAATAAAAGCAATATGGACAATCTATCAAACTACCAGAAACAGGAACACGACTGTCAGCAGGAGAGTGTTCCTGAAAGGCGGCCCGACTCCAACCTCGTTTGGGCAATACTCAGTACAATCCTGTGCTGTGTACCTTTGGGTATCGTGTCAATAGTCTATGCGTCCAAGGTGGATTCACTCTGGAACATCGGGGCTTACCGTGAGGCATACGACGCGGCGGACAAGGCGAGAAAATGGGCGATATGGGGAGCAATCATAGGGGGTGCCTGGTGCGTCCTTATTGTCGTCTTCTACATAGCGGTGATCGTCGTGGCGGCATCAAGCTCCACTTACAACGACCCTTATTACCTGTGACACGCGGGAAAGGACATATAATGCCTATACTCGTTCCTGTCATCCTTGTGGTGGCGGGAACGGTGTATTTTTTGTTCGACCCCTCAATCACAGGACGGTTCTTTCCGCAGTGTCCCTTCCACATGCTGACAGGTTTCCAGTGTCCCGCCTGTGGCATACAGCGCGCCTTCCACAGTCTACTGCACGGACATCCGCTACAGGCGTTGCAGTACAATTACTTCTTTATCATATCCATACCCCTTTGCATCCTTGCCATACTCGCCGAATGGTACAACCAGCGCCATTGGTTCGACTGGGCGAAGAGGATTGTCAGTAGCAGATACACCTTGGTTTCCTTCACCGTCCTCTTCTTTATCTGGTGGATTTTGAGAAATATTCTTGGAATCTAAGGTGTGCCATTATTTTTTTTCCGTACCTTTGCGCTGAAATGGTCTTCTGAATCCAAACAACAGGCCAGCTCACAATTAAACTACTAAAAACTAACACTCAACAACATGAAGAAAACTCTACTTGTCAAATTAGGCTTCGCATCCCTGATGACGATGGTATCTCTCGTGTCGTCTGCGGGCGGGAGGTATACCTATGAATTCAACGTCCAACGTCCGTCGGATGCCGGGAAAGCCACTGCATGTACCGTCAAGTCCTCACTGGTCAGAAGTCTCGTGGGAGCAAAGTCCCTTTCATCTCTGGCACTGAGAGCCTATTGGACCAATTCGTCGGGAAAGGAGACGTTCTATGACGGATCCACCACCGGAAGCTCTTCCGAGAAGGGCCACTGGTTCTCCTCTTCCGGCATTGCCACCAACAAGGTGAAGAACTACTGCATCAAGGCGGTATGGAATGCGCCTGACTTCCAGCTGTCGCACAACACCTTGGCAAACACTGAGGTGGGAAGCACCTACACCGTGAAGGAAGCCCTCATCTACAACTCCGACACCATCGTCTATGTGTTCAACGTGACCATAGGCGAAGCCGGCAGTGCGGAGACCGTCACGACCAACCAACCGGACGTGATGGGTAGGAAAAGCACTACAGACGGTTGGCTCGTACGTCCTGTGGTACGCCAGAACGAGCAGAATCCCAAATACGAGAACTTCATACAGGTGAACGCCGGCGACAAGATCACCCTCGGGTGTGAGATTATCGACAAGACCAAGTATGAATCAGGCAAGTACCAGTGGAGCAAGTGCTACTGGGACGCGTCAAAGAAGAAGGATGTGACATCGAGCAAACGGGCATACAAGGACGAGGACTTCGTTCTCACAGAGAGCGCGTCCTATGATGACGGAGGCCAGTATAAGTTGACCGTACGTCTGACAGGAGCGGACGGAAAGTTGGTAATCAAGAGCTATTACTACTATGTGGACGTGCAGGAGAAGGCGGATGAACTGGTCACATGGCCTACCTATTCACAGCTCTCGTACGACTTCCACACTGAGTATCCGTCACTGACGATGCCTAAGAAGGTACACAACTTCAAGAAACAGAACGGCAAGCCAGCAAACTATTACGTGAGCGAGTATTCCGAGGACAACCCCTACGGAGGATGGTGGTCCGCCTTCTGGGGCGACAACCTCAACAAAGAGGTGGGAACGGACTCCGCCACTGTCTACGGCGCGGCAAAGAACATGGTGGACAAGTACGACTACGACTTCTACTACATGCGTGAGGTCATGGGTTGGCCACCTGACCTTAGCGCGCGCAACGGATACAAGTCCTTCGTCTACATCTTCGGTTCGGGACTTGCCAACGACAACGAATCAAACACGACTCAAGGCGGTTACCAAGGCAGCACGTATGTGGACGGAAACAACTACGCCTGTGTATGGGCATCCTACTATCCGTTCAGCCGCTTCCGTGACGATGCTGACTCCAAGTGGAGTGACGGCGAATATCAGCGCAACGCCATGGTACACGAGGGAATCCACGCCATCTTCGCCGACCTTGGCGCGTGTCAGGGTTCATCATGGTTCCACGAAGGAGGCAACTCATGGTTGCAGGGACAGGTTTACGCCCAGCGTGACGGACTTCACGGCACAGCCGGTTACCTGAACGCGGGAGCTATGCTTGTACCCCACATGCCTATCGAGTGCTACTCCGGTTGGCTTCAGGACGGTTCATACGGAGGTCCCGCCGCACAGCGCGTGAACATGTACAATTCAAGCGGCCAACAAGTATGCACGTGGCGTAACCTCATCGGTGGCGTACAGTATGCGGACGCTTTCCCGTTCGTCCTATCACAGGTGTGCGGCAACGGTGTGGTGCCATGGATATGGCGCAACTGCAAGAACCGTGTGCTTGAGACCATAGGAGACAAGATAGGAGACGAGAACATGCGTGACATCATCACACAGTACCGCGCCCGTCTCGCCTGGTTTGACCTCGGCGAATGGAGAAACTCATACCGCCAGGTGGCAATCGACAACTTCGGTGTCACTGTAAAGCCGGAGTGGGAACCCTACTGGATAGACGTAGCCCCCGTCAAGTTGACTCCCTACCAGTCGGTGGAACTGAACGACAGTGCCGGTTGGCTGGCTCCTGACACCCTCACCAACCCGGGATGGAGCGGCGCCAACTACATACCAATCCACGTGACCGGTGACGTGGCAAACGTGGAGTTCCGTCCGGAAGACACCAACCTGCGCGCCCTCCTGTGTTATGCCGACAAGAACGGTACATGCTATTACAGTCAGCCTGTGCGCTGCGGCAACATGAGTATCGACCTGAGCCACAAGCCTGCCAACGGTGTCATCACCTGTGTGGTAGTCAACACCGATTATGTATATACAGGCGAGGATCAGTTGAAGCACCACTGGGACTACCGTCTGCGACTTGGCAAGGGATCAATGGCTGTGGCGGCTACAGACATACAGTGGTACCGTTTCGAGAAGACACTGAAAGACCCCGACTACGAGGAATTTATCAGTGGTATCAGTACCGTTGAGGCTGACGATGCCAATCCTTACGACCACCAGGGCATACAGGTGCTTTCAAGTGACGTGCGTCCGGGTTCTACCGTACACACAGACCTCAACGGAGCTGTGGCAAGCGATGTAGATCTGCGTATAGTGGGATCCTCCGGAATCGTGGTCTCCAGCGGCAAGGTCAATGCTGACGGTTCGTTCGTGATGCCTACAGGCATTCCGTCCGGCATGTATATCGCGACCTTCACATACGACGGCAACAAAGACGTGATAAAGCTGTTTGTAAGATAAGCCATACACATTTATTTAGGTTTTTATGGTTTATTGGCTAAATCGACCCATTTTGTGATGGGGTTCGCCAACCGTCAAAAGTCACTGTCCAAATTCACTCGAGTGAATCGATCAAATCACTCGAGTGAATTGATCAAATCACTCGAGTGAAATGACCCCTTCTCTCGAGACCCCTCACAGGTATCTGTGGGGCATGTTGTAAAATCGCCTTGCGCTTAACAGAACTTAACCGTTTTTTGCGTACGTAACTATTCGCAACTATTCAGCGAATAGACGTTTCTATGATAATCCGCACGCTCATTAAAACCTCCTGATGGCATACAAAAATACAGAGGGTGAAAAAGTTCA
>CAVBFD010000003.1:0-81120 GCA_963594655.1 Candidatus Methanomethylophilaceae archaeon | reverse complement strand
CTCCGATGCGGCACGCCGCATCTGCATGACGTTCGGGCAAAAACCGGCTGCTTCGCAGCAAAAACTAACCGTAAGTAATGTTCAAAGAATAATTTGCGCAACTTTTATTTGCGAATTGCGCCAAAGACGGGCTTTCAGCCCGAGGTTTCACTAAGCTGCTCTTAGTCTTGATCATCAGTGTACCAGTCGGGACATGTGCGCCCCGAAGGGGCAGCCTGCGCTTGCCCTGGGCTATGAGCTTTATGGGCTTTCAGCCCGGGGTGCTTACTGGGCTTTCAGCCCGAGGTTTCACTAGGAGTACCACACGTTGTGAGCTGAATTGTTGGCATATACGTCGAATTGTTACGCTTGCGCTGTCTTACCAACTCGAAAAGCGGAAGAGTCCGATATAAAAAAAGAGACCCACATGGTGAGTCTCTTGCATTGTTCCTTATATATAATAAGAATCTTATTCTGCCTGTGGAGCTTCAGTAGCCTCTGCGGTTTCTTCCGCAGGAGTCTCCTCGGTCTGCTCCGCCTCTTTTGCGGCTTCCTTTGCCTTGTCTGCCTTCTTCTGTGCGGCGGCGTCGTCAATGGCTTTCTTTGAGCTTGCGTCTGGAATGACCTCGAACGGCAATTCTACGCATACCTCTCTGTGGAGCTGTATTGTTGCGGTGTGCTGACCAAGAACCTTGACTGCCTTGCTTGTGATTTTCTTTGCGTCAAGCTCGATGCCCTTCTGTGCGAGAGCCTCGACAATCTGTGCCGCACCTACAGAACCGTAGATGTTCGATCCGTCGGACACCTTTGCCTCGATGGCGAGTGTCACTCCCTCGAACTTCTTTGCCTGCTCCTCAGCGTCAGCCTTTATCTTGGCCAACTTGTGGGCACGCTGCTTGAGTTCCTCGTTGAGAGCCTTGAGAGCCTTTTCTGTTGCAAGTACTGCAAGTCGCTGGGGGAGAAGATAATTGCGACCATATCCGTCCTTCACTGTGTGGACCTCGTCCTTGTAGCCTAAGCCAAGAACGTCTTTCTTCAATATAATTTTCATTGTCTTACCTCCTTAATTTTTGGTGTTCAACAAGTCCGTAACGAATGGAAGCAAAGCAAGATGACGCGCGCGCTTCACTGCCTGTGCCACACGGCGCTGGTACTTCAGTGAGTTGCCCGTGATGCGGCGTGGGAGAATCTTTCCCTGCTCGTTGAGGAACTTCTTCAAGAAATTAGAGTCCTTGTAGTCGATATACTTGATACCGCTCTTCTTGAAACGACAATACTTCTTTTTCTTTACGTCCACTGTCTGTGGGGTAAGGAAGCGTACTTCCTGATTACTCTGTGCTGCCATAATTATGCCTCCTCCTTTTTGACGTTACGACGCTTCTCAGCATACTGGGCAGCGTACTTTTCGTTCTTTACTGTGAGGTAACGGATCACGCGCTCGTCGCGGCGCATCTGTAACTCGAAATTTGCGATAAGACCCGGTTCTGCCTTGAACTCAATCATGGAATAGAACCCGGTTGACTTCTTCTCGATGTTGTAGGCGAGTTTCTTGAGACCCCAATTTTCCACATTGATAATCTCAGCACCATTGTCAGAGAGGAAAGTCTGATACTTTTCTACCGCTTCCTTCATCTGTTGGTCAGACAAAACGGGAGTTAAAATGAAAACGGTTTCGTACTGATTCATAAATTCTTCTTTTGTTTATAAATTGATTACTGTGCTTAAAAGCGGCTGCAAAGGTAGTGAAAATAAATGGACTGACAATCGTTTGCGCTCTTTTTTTAGAGAAAAACCGCATGAGAACGAAAATAATTGCCTTGTTATGGTTGCCGATTGGTTTTTTTTCGTTTACTTTGCCAACTGAAAATAGACAGAACAAATAAAGTGGACATAAAATGGGAAAAGACTTGAAAAACTATGTGGGGGCAATCCTTGTGTTGCTCGGCGCGCTGTTGATGATACTGGGTATGTTCGTTCCTGCCATGCAGGACTTGTGTGACCAGAACTGGTACACGCTCGGCAGTTTCATCCTTATCATTGTCGGCATTATCTGCCATGTTGTAATCAACAAGTATTTCAGCAAGGAAGCGAAGATTGGTTGACGGTCGGCAACATTCAAAAAACACAGAGGGGCCACAACATGTGGTCCCTCTGTCTATATATAATATAAGGTATGGTTCTGTAAGGAAACTGGACTTGACTCAGACAATTCCCTGGGCCATCATGGCCTTCGCCACTTTCATGAAGCCGGCGATGTTTGCTCCCTTTACGTAGTTCACATAACCGTCCGCCTCCTTGCCGTACTGCAGACACTGATCGTGTATGCCGTGCATTATATGGTGGAGCTTCTCGTCCACCTCCTGTGCGCTCCAACTCAGGTGCATGGCGTTCTGGCTCATCTCCAGACCCGAGGTGGCGACACCTCCGGCATTGACAGCCTTGCCCGGCGCGTAAAGCATCTTATGGTCGATGAACAGGTCGATAGCCTCTGGAGTGCAGCCCATGTTGCTGATTTCACCCACGCAGGTCACTCCGTTGTCTATAAGTCGCTTTGCGTCTTCACCGTTCAGCTCGTTCTGAGTGGCACACGGAAGCGCAATGTCACACTTGACCTCCCACGGACGCTTGTCGGCGATGAACTGACTGCCCGGGAACTGGTCGGCATACGGCGCGCAGATGTCGTTGCCGCTGGACCTCAGTTCGAGCATGTATGCGATTTTCTCCTCGTCCAGACCGTCAGGGTCGTAGATGTATCCGTCAGGCCCGGAGATGGTGATGACCTTGGCGCCCAACTGAGTGGCCTTTGTGGCGGCTCCCCATGCCACGTTGCCGAAGCCCGAGATGGCGATAGTCTTGCCCTTGATGTCGATGCCCTTGTCCTGCAGCATCTCATGTACGAAGTAAAGACCTCCGAAGCCGGTGGCCTCAGGGCGCACGAGCGACCCTCCGTATTCCAGTCCCTTGCCTGTGAGTACACCGCTCCAGTCGCGTGTGAGTTTCTTGTACTGCCCGAACAGGTAGCCAATCTCCCTCGCCCCGACACCGATGTCTCCAGCCGGCACGTCAATCTCGGGACCGATGTAGCGGAACAGCTCACTCATGAAGGCTTGGCAGAAACGCATGATTTCCGCATCGCTCTTGCCACGGGGAGAGAAGTCCGACCCTCCCTTGCCGCCACCCATGGGGAGTGTGGTCAGCGCGTTCTTGAATGTCTGTTCAAAACCGAGGAACTTCAGTATGCTGAGGTTCACGGAGGCGTGGAAGCGCAGTCCGCCCTTGTACGGGCCTATGGCGCTGTTGAACTGAACCCTGTAGCCCAGGTTCACCTGCACCTCTCCCTTGTCGTCAACCCAAGGCACACGGAAGGTGATGATGCGTTCTGGCTCTACCAGGCGCTCGATGATTTTTGCTTTCTCGAATTCGGGGTGCTTGTTGTAGACATCCTCAATCGACAACAGTACTTCTCTCACTGCCTGGAGATACTCTTTCTCTCCAGGATGCTTGGCTTCAAGTTGAGCCATAATCTTTTGAATTTCCATAGTAGCCGTTGTTAGGTCTAATCTTATATTGGTTTGTTACATTAGTTTGTAGGCAGGGGCGCGGACGTGTCTTTGCCCTTTCCAATTTGTGTGCAAATATACGTGTTTGCAATTGTGCGGCAAAATATTTTCAGCGTTTTTTTTGAGGCTGACGAATTTGTTTTTCTGGCTTTATGGTCGCCCGTATGGGAAAAATAGCTACATTTGCAGCACCAACTAATAGACTAACTGAATACTTATTGAACTTTTATGAAAAGAAGGTTACTTTCATGCATTTGCCTGGCGTCTGTGATAAGCCTTGCAAGTGCGCAGAACAGGGTGCAGGGAGATGACTCCACTGCCCAGTCGGCGGCAAGGACAGAGTTCACCGCCACCAAGAGCAGAACGTTCGACGTGTCCAGTGTGGTGAGGGTGTACGACACAGACCGTGGATTCAAGCACCCGGGCGGACTGCACACACAGGCTGACTTCGACCGTATCAAACGGCAGTTGGCTGAAGGCAATGAGACGGTCACCGCGGCGTACAATATCCTGAAGAACGCGGAGTTCTCACAGTCCAGTTGCGCCACATGGCCGGTAGAGACGATTGTCCGTGGAGGCAATAGCGGTCAGAACTACATCAATGCGGCGCGTGGGGCGACCATCGCTTATCAGAACGCGCTCCGCTGGAGGATAGAGGGTACAGAGGCCCATGCCAAACATGCGGTTGATGTGCTTATGGCATGGGCGCGCACCACAAAACACATAAGCGGTGACTCCAACTATGCCTTGGCTGCGGGTCTTTACGGCTATCAGTTCGCACAGGCAGCGGAACTGGTGCGTGACTATGAAGGGTGGAGCAGTGAGGACTTCGAGACCTTCCGCAAATGGATGCTCGACGTGTGGTACCCGAGTTGCATCGGTTTCCTGCGTGTGCGTAACGGCACATGGGAAAACGCTGCCAGATGGTGGCAGGCTCCAGGACACTACTGGTCGAACTGGGGTCTGTGCAACGCCTTGGCGGTATTGAGTATCGGAGTGCTGTGCGATGACGTGTTCATCTACAACCAGGGACTCTCGTTCATCAAGTACGACCAGGTAGGCACGTTCGTGGACCCGCGTACGGCTGACCCTATACTCAACGACGGACTGACGGAGTTCTGGGGCAACCTGATAGTGACCACATCGGAGTCCGCACTTGAGACAGGGGCGTACGGTAAGTTGGGACAGATGAACGAAAGCGGACGCGACACCGGACATGCGGCGATGGCTGCCGGACTGGCTGTTGACGTGGCGCATCTGGCATGGAACCAGGGGGATGACCTCTTCGCTTATATGGACCACCGTCTCGCTGCCGGAATCGAGTACATCGCGGCGCAGACACAGAGCGTGCAGGGACTGCCGTGGACAAACTACAAATACGGAACGAACGGCTACTACTATTCGGATAGTCGCTGTTGGACCATGACCGCTCCCGCTTTGGGGGCGCAGATGCGTAATTACTGGGGTACTGTAATCGGACATTATGAGGGAATAAAAGGTGTCAGGATGCCGTTCTCCAAGATTGCGTACAACCAGATGGGAATAGACGCAGGTGGCATGGGGTCTACGAGCGGTGGCTACGACCACCTTGGCTATTCGGTGCTGATGAACACCTACGACGGACTGGCTCCGGCCGACAAGGTTCCTACTGAGATGTCGGGCAAGATTACATACAACGGAAAGACCGTAGACCACAACGAACTGGGCGGACTGGTCAACACGTTCTCCGCAACGGCCAATCCTGGATTGACCGCAGGTACGGTTGTCACCCTGAAACCACAGATACCGGATACGGTTACGGACACGGGACTGTGGCAATGGGAGACAGGGGAGACGACACGTGACCTAACGGTTACGGCAGACAAGTCCCGGGTTTACCGTGTGACCTATACCAACGAAAACGGTGTCAAGAGCGAACAGGTGTTCTCAATCGCGGTACAGGGCGACAGCAATCCGTCAACCATCGTGACGAGCGTGAATGGAGTGAACACCACGTCTGCGGATGTCAACTACGGCAGTTCTGTGGTACTGAGCGCTTACGGCACAGGTGGCTGGGGCTCTCTGCTGTGGGATAACGGTGAGACCTCATCGTCCATCACCATACCCAGCATCACGACCAGCCGTGACGTGTCGGTCATCTACACGAACCAGGCCGGTACGAAGTCCATCGCCACGGTCCATCTGAACGTGCAGAACGTGATTCCCAATATCACGGTAGGGGAGACCGTCTATTCCAACACGACATCGAAGGTGGTACAGGCAGGAACGGATGTGGTCCTCTCCCCCTCGCCGGTGGAAGTACTGGCAGGGGGTGACTTCGTGTGGACTGTGGACGGAGAGGAGGTCTCAACTGAACAGAACTTTACCGTTCAGGCTATCGGCGAGAGCGTGTTCCCTCAGGTCAGATATATGGTGGGGGACTCGGTTCTCGCCACGATAGACTTCAGCATATTCGTACATCCGAAATCAGACACGTTGGTGGAACCTGGACGCTACTTCATACGTCACCGCGGCAGTGGCGCGTATCTCACCAATGAGAATACGGACAGTGTGGCTGTCTCTCCTGCGTTCCGTCCGTTCATGGGGACACCGGACTCTCCGTCGGTTACCCAGATATGGCGTGTTGACCGCACCGCATCCGCCCGTTACGACATCATGTCACTCAGTGACAGTCTCTATCTCAATGCCGCCGGGGCGATGATTGCGAGGACGTTCAAGCCCCACCGCATCACGGTGGCGGCCGGTACGGCTTTCGTGAATTTCTACAACATCAACGGAACGTACTGGACTGTTGACGAATCCGGCACAGTCTCTTTTGGCGGTACTGACGAACTCACGGAGTATCCGTTCGAGCTTGTGCCTGTCACCGCCTATGTGGCTGAGGATGTCAACCGGGACGGAGTGGTGGACACTCAGGACGTGCTGACTGTGTACGGTATCATCGTATCGTCCGAGGGTGGTGATGCCATAGGCGACGTGAACGGTGACGGGAAGGTGGACTCGCAGGATGTCCTGCAGGTGTACGACTACATCCTCTCGCACTGAACCGGCTACGTAGTATTTGTGGCGCACAATCTGACTATCATGACACGGTGGGGCAATAAAGCCGGGCCTTCTGCGTTTTAATGGTATGATGAACCGGATTTGTAATGCTGTCATATTGGCTTTGTCCTTTGTGTTGGCGCTTTCCTGCAGTAACGAGAATGTCTATCTGAAGAAAGGCAACCAGTATTTCGCATTGGGCGAGTACTATATGGCGGCACAGTATTATAAGAAGTCGTACCAGAGGGTGTCTGCCAGAGACAAGGAGAAACGGGCGGACCGGTCGTTCCGTGTGGGCGACTGCTACAGTAGGATAAACAGTCCGCAGAGGGCGGTGCAGTCGTTGCAGACGGCCGTCAGATACCATTACCCGGACTCCACGGCACTGCTGCTGCTTGGCACTCAACAACTGAAACTGGCGAACTACAAAGGGGCGAGGGAGAGTTTCACCGCCTACTTGGAGAAAGACCCGGGCAATGAAGTGGCGCGGTCGGGACTCCTTTCCTGTGAGCTTGCTCCCCAGTGGAAGTCCAACCCCAATCTGTATAAGGTAAGCAAGGCAGCCATATTCAATTCCAACAGGTCTGACTTCTCTCCTGTGCTTATCGGAGAGGACGGTGACCAACTCCTGTTCACCTCCACCCGACGGAACGCCACAGGGGACGACTTGAGTGGAATCACCGGTTCTAAGAACGCGGATATGTTTATTGCGCGGAAGGACGAGAACAAGAAATGGAAACAGCCGGAGGAGATAGAGTCGGAGATAAATACGGAATATGACGAGGGCGCGGGTTGTGTCTCGCCCGACGGCAAGACCCTCTATTTCACACGTTGCAGCACCGACCCATCCTATCCGCGCTATGCGGAGATATATAAGTCCGCCCGCTCTGACGCGTCGTGGTCGAAACCGGTGAAATGTGAAATCAGTAAGGACACCCTCTCGTCCTTCGCACATCCTGCCGTCAGCCCTGACGGTGAATGGCTCTATTTCGTAAGCGACATGCCCGGTGGGGAGGGTGGCTACGACATCTGGCGTACCCGGATAACCCAAGACGGTTTCGGTGGGGTGGAGAACGTGGGCCGGCCCATCAACACCACAGGTGACGAGATGTTCCCTTCGTTCCGTCCGAACGGAGAACTCTATTTCTCTTCGGACGGTCATCCCGGGATGGGGGGACTGGACATCTTCAAGGCTGTGCCTGACAGCGCCCGGGGATGGATAGTGGAAAACCTGCAGTATCCTATGAACTCCAGCTCTGATGATTTCGGCATGACCTTTGAAGGTGTGTACAACCGTGGGTTCTTCTCATCCAGTCGGGGCGACAACAGCCGTGGACTCGACAACATATACAGTTTTGAACTGCCTGAGATTCTACAGGTGGTGACGGGATGGGTCTACGAGAAGGACGGATATGAACTGCCAGAAGGACTGGTTTATGTGATAGGTGACGACGGAACGAACGAGAAACTGAGTGTGAAGGGGGACGGGTCGTTCCAGAAGATACTCACCCCGGGTGTCTCTTATGTGCTGCTCGGCACATGCAAGGGGTATCTCAACGTGAAGCAGGAAATCAAGGTGGCACAGTCGCGCGAGAGCGAGCAGTACACACTGCAGTTCCCTCTGCCGCCAATCAATATCCCGGTACTTATCGACAATATCTTCTATGAGTTCGACAAGGCGACACTTACGGAGGCTTCAACCGACGCGCTGGACAGTCTGGTCACCATGATGAACGAGAACCCGAGCATCACCATCGAACTGGCGTCGCACTGTGACTATAAGGGCAACAACGACTACAATAAACGGTTGTCGCAGAGACGGGCGGAGTCGGTCGTGAACTACCTCATAGCCCATGGCGTCAAGGATGACCGTCTCACGGCGGTGGGGTATGGCGAGGAACGCCCCAAGGTAGTCCGGAAACGTCTTGCCGACACTTATGACTTCCTTAATGAAGGGGACACCCTGACGGAGGCGTTCATCCTTAAACTGAAGGCAGATGAGCAGGAGATATGCAACGCCATCAACCGCCGCACTGAGTTTAAGGTGCTGCGAACCACCTACGGCACGACATTGAAGGAGTTCCAACTCGACAACGGCAATGCCTCTACTGAGCGGAAAGAGGACGGCGACTGAACTTCTGGAAATACTTCAGGCAGGTGTCCCTCCATTCTTTCGCATTATCGAGTTGGCTGTCCAGTAGGGTGTCAACCTCCTTCCAGCGTTCCGTGTCGTTGTGTGTCTCGAACAAAGGACGCATGAGACTCCATGTGCCTTTGAACGCCGCAATCTTCTCAACACCTTTGTTGTAATGTCCGCACAGGTTCTGCCACAGCGTGCGACCGTTCTTCATGCGGAAGTCCCAACCTATGTGATGGAACCACAACAGGTATTCTTCAGGACATGTGTCGATGTTGTCATACAGGGAACGGTAGGGTTCCGGGTATTGTCCTGTCGCTCCAGTGCCGGTGGTACTCCTGTCGAAGCCTATCCCTGCCGAATCCGCCTTGTGGTAATACACAGGACACCATTCTATCGGGTAGTCGGCCTTGAACCCGTCGGGTTCCGGACCATAGTGGTGGTCGAACATGAATATATGGTGCAGTCCCAGGGGCATCATGTAGTCCACACAGGCTTCGCGCGACTCCTCCATCATACAAAGCACTGTGTTTCTGAACTGTCTCGACTCGCTTTCGGGGAAGGTCTGTCTCAGCCACTCGTCCGCTATGTCGCGTGACGAAAGCGAAGGATTCCACGCCAACCGCCCGAAGGCATACCAGTTGGCCTGTGAGAACGGATGTCCGCACCAGTTGGCAGCATCGCCTATGTTGCTCACTCCTGAGATTCCTGACAACCTGTCGGGCTTGACAAATGAGAAGAACTCTGTCCACATCGGAGTGAGGTAAACCAGGTGCTTGGACTGCCCTGTATATTCCTGGGTTATCTGTAACTCCGCCATCTGCACCGTCCGGGGCATGTTGTCGAAGATAGGTGCGTAAGGCTCGCGCGGCTGGAAGTCGAGCGGGCCGTTCTTGCTCTGTAGTATCACGTTGTCACGGAACTGGCCGTCCAACTCACGAAACTCCGACACGGCTTGCATCACCCGGTCCTCGTTCTTGTGCCGCGCTCCATAGACGAAGCTGCGCCACAGTACCGTGCCTCCGAAGGGACGCAGTGCGTCAGCCAGCATGTTGGCTCCTTCCGCATGGGTGCGTCCATAGTCGAACGGACCTGACTGTCCTTCGGAATTCGCCTTTACGAGGAAACCGCCGAAGTCGGGTACAAGCTTGTATATAGACTTCACCTTCTTCTTCCACCACTTGTTGACACTCGCGTCCAGTGGGTCTGCGGTCTTTGTGTCACCCAGTACCTCCGGCGACGCGAAGTTGACAGACAGGTACACCTTTATTCCGTATGGACGCAGGATGTCTGCAATGACCTTTACCGTGTCGAGGTATTCGGATGTGAGAATCTTTGCGTTGGCGTTCACGTTGTTGAGGACTGTGCCGTTGATTCCTATCGACGCGTTGGCACGCGCGTATTCGGCAATCCGTTCGCTCCATTGACTCCGTTCCATCCCTGTGTTCCAGAAGATGCTCTGTCCGGCATACCCGCGTTCGATGGTCCCGTCGAGGTTGTCCCAGTGGTTCAGTATGCGCATACTGAATGTCGGGGTACTCGCTGTGTCGCGCATCCCTCCTGTCATCTGTTGCCGTGCAAGCTCGTAGCACGCATAGAGCAGTCCTTTCCGGTCGCCTCCTGCCACGGTCTTGCCGCTGATGCGGTAGGCGTCCCCTGTCAATGCGGTGTCAATGGAGAAGGTGTACGCTTCCTTCTTCCAGTACGTCAGTAGTTCCTCGGGACTCATGTTCATGAAGTCGCCCAACCACAGTGTGTGGACGTTGTTCGCATGACTTGCGGAGGTGAGTGCCACAAGCAGCAATACCAGTGTCTTTATACGTTTCTTTATCATGCTGCAAATTTAGGTGAAGCGGTGGTGTGGGGTTTATATCGATGTAACAATAGCTTGAACGAATGAAACAACACCGTAGATTGTGCGTTTGAGCGGTCTGTCCACATCTTATTTTACTTTATCTTTGCATTGTAGAATAACCACGTTACCAAATCTGATTACAGAAATGAAATTGATACTTACTGCTTGTATGCTGCTCTTGTCAGCATCCTCCCTGCGGGCGCAGACCGCCGGTGGCTGGTCTGCCACATGGGGTACATCCCCTGAATATACCGGTGTCGGTGACATGCCGGGGATGTCCTTGGCGAACAACACCATAAGACAGGTCGTGCGCACCTCACTTGCGGGCGACCGTGTACGTCTGCGTCTCAGTAATTTCCACAGTGACGAACCGGTTGACATCCAGTCGGTCTACATCGCCGTGGCAGGCGATTCAAGTGACATAATACCGGCGACAGCCCGGTATCTCTCGTTCGGCGGCAAGCGCAGCCTGTCCATCAAACCGGGTTGTAACGTGACCTCCGATGTGGCGGACTTCACTGTAGGCCGTTGTTCCAGGGTCGCCATAACCATAACCTATGGCGCGGCTGTGCCAAAACACGCCACGTCGCACAGGGGGTCACGCACCACATCGTACATAGCCATTGGCACTGTGTCCCCAACAGACAGGTTCAAGACAGCGGAGGCGGTGGACCACTGGTATAACATCCTGTCACTGGAAGTGGAGGGCAAGGCGGATGTGATAGCCGTACTCGGCAACAGCATCACCGACGGCCGTGGGTCTACAACCAACATGCAGAACCGTTGGACTGACCGTATGGCTGAGGAACTGAAGCGCGACTGTGGGGTGGTCAACCTCGGCATCGGAGGCAACAGTGTCCTGGAGGGTGGAATCAGTCAACCGTTGGTTCGCAGGTATAAGGACGAGTTGTCTTTCCACAGTGGGATAACACACCTTATTATATATGAGGGGACCAACGACATCGGTTCAAGCATGGGTCAGCCGGACGAACTTGCAGGACGACTCATAGAGGCGTACATGGAGATAGTGGCATACGCCCACTCAAAGGGCATACGTGTGTATGTGGGTACAATCACACCCACAAAGGGACACAGCTACTACAGTGAGGCGCATGAGCGGACACGCGAGGCTGTCAACAGTTGGATAAGGAAGGCCGAGGGGTTTGAAGGCGTTGTGGACTTCGACCGGCTGGTGAGGGACAAGGATGACAAGCAGCGGTTGAGGAAGGATTACTCTGACGACTGGCTTCATCTCAATCCGCAAGGTTACAAGGCTATGGGCGGTTACGCTGCCAAGATTATGGGAAAGGACTTAAAAAAGAGATAAATACAATCTACAGACAATGAATGAAAAGACTCTCAAAGACCAGCAGAACGGATTCTACCGTCTGAGCTGGCTTCAGCGCATAGGCTTCGGGTCGGGAGACTTGGCGCAGAACTTGATTTACCAGACCATCTCCATGTATCTGTTGTTCTTCTACACGGATATATATGGACTGGATGCGGGAACGGCGGCAACCATGTTCCTTGTGGTGCGGCTGGTTGACGTGATATGGGACCCGATAGTAGGCACATACGTGGACAAGCACCATCCCCGGTTGGGCAAGTACCGTTCTTATCTGGTGTTTGCAGGTATCCCGCTGACGGCATTCTCCATCCTGTGTTTCTGGAACGGTTTCAGTGGGTCGCTGCTCTTTGCCTACATCACCTACGTTGGCATGTCGATGTGCTACACCTTCGTGAACGTGCCGTACGGTGCACTCAACAGTTCCCTCACACGGGACACCAACGAGATAACGATACTCACTTCCGTCCGTATGTTCATGGCGAACTGTGGCGGACTGGCGGTCTCTGCCGGCGTGCCAATCCTTGTGGCTGTGCTTGCGGCGCAGAAACTGCCGCTTGAGATGGCGCTGTTCATGGGACTCGGTTCCCTCCCTTCGTTCATTTTCATGCCGATGGTTCCTGCCATCAAACGGAAGATAGGAAAGAAGAACATGTTCTATGCCTTCCTCTCGGTGGCTATAGTGGGAATGGCTGCCTTGTATATCGTGAGCAAGTTCTGTGACATGGAGAGCAACATGACTGCTGTGTATATAGCGCAGTTCATCAAGTCCACCGGTGTGATTGTGGCTACCGGGTATATGTGGGCGTTGGTTCCGGAAGTCATCTCGTTTGCGGAGTACAAGACAGGACGCAGGATATCTGGCATCGTCAATGCGCTCACCGGTATTTTCTTCAAGGCAGGTATGGCACTGGGAGGTGTTATCCCCGGCATAGTGCTTTCGGTTACAGGATATAAGGTGTCCGAACAGGCGACTACCCTTCCTAAGGACTCGTCCGCATGGTTCTATGTGATGCTCATCTATGCTCTGGTGGGTTGCGCCCTGCTCGTGTTCTGTTTCACCCAGACAAAGGAAAGGGTGGTGATGGACGAGAAGGAGACAGCCAACGTGAAGGTGAGCGATTTGTGGACAGAGTTCGTGCGCAACCGACCTCTGCGCATATTGGCACTGTTCTTCATAACCGCCTTCGCCATGATGTCGGTGGGCAATGCGGCTGGAGCCTACTTCATGAACAACCTTGACCAACAGACCCCACTCGCGCAGGAGGGAATCAGGTGGCTTGTATGTGTCATCCCCGCCATGTTGCTGGTGGTGGCTATGGTCATCATCTCGAAGTATGAGTTGACCGATGAGGTCATAGACAATATAAACAAGGAGATAGAAGCGAGAAATTAAATGTAAGGAATAATCGGACAAATATTTTATAAATGAAAGATATGAGAAAGATAATGTTTTTAGCGGTGGGCTTGTTACTCGTCTCTCCGGGTTTCGCCCAAAAGAACGCAACTGCTTCAAAGCAGAAGCAAAAGTCAACAGTAGTGGAACAACTCCCTGCCTTGAAAGATGTTTTAGGCAAACACTTCCTGATAGGGGCTGCCGTCAATACCCAATTGACTGACGGAACAGATCCAGGTTCTGAGGCTGTGGTAAAGGAGCAGTATAACCAGGTAGTGGCGGAGAACTGTATGAAGGGTGAGAAGAACCACCCCGAAGTAAACCGTTTCGACTTTGCGGATGGCGACAAACTCGTAGAGTGGGCGCAGAAGAACGGCAAGACAGTGATAGGCCACTGCCTCGTATGGCACTCGCAGCCGCCAAGGTGGATGTTTACCGATGCCAACGGCAAGCAGGTGAGCCGTGAGGTCTTGATAGGCAGAATGTATAATCATATCATGACTGTGGTTACCCATTATAAGGGTAAGGTGAAAGGTTGGGATGTCGTGAATGAGGCTATCGAGGACGATGGCAGCTATCGCAAATCACCATATTACAATATAATAGGTCCTGAGTTCATCGAACTCGCCTTCCAGTTTGCCCATGAGGCAGACCCCGATGCGGAACTCTACCTCAACGATTATTCTATGGCCAAGCCGGCCAAGCGCGAGATGTATGTCAAGTTGATCCGCAACCTGAAGGCAAAGGGGCTTCGCATAGACGCCATCGGAATGCAGAGCCACAATGGCTATAATTATCCTGACTATGTGGAATACGAGAAGAGCATTGAAGCTTTTGCAGCCGAGGGCGTAAATGTGATGTTGACCGAACTTGACATCAATATGCTCCCTAACCCACATGGCTTCAGCGGGGCGGAGATCAGCCAGAAGTTTGAACTTCAGCAGAAGTACAACCCATACGTGAACGGTCTCGACAAGAAGGCGCAGAAACTCTTCGACCAGCGTTATCTCGAACTTTTCAAGATTATCGAACGCCATAAGGATGTTATCAGTCGTGTTACTTTCTGGGGTGTCAATGACGGCAACTCGTGGCTCAATGGCTGGCCGGTGGCAGGAAGGACCAACTATCCGTTGCTCTTCGACCGCAACAACCAGGCGAAGCCTGTGGTCAAGGATATAATAAAGCTCTTTGAGTAATCATGTTGAATTTTCCAAAATAGAAACAGCGATGAAAGCAAGGTATTTATTCCCAAAGGACTACATGGCTGACCCGTCGGCTCATGTTTTCAATGGCAAGATTTATGTGTACCCTTCCCACGACTGGGATTCGGGCGAGGCTTTTGATGATGACGGAGGACATTTCCAGATGAAGGATTACCATGTGCTGTCAATCGACGGTGACCCCATGACAGGAGAGGTTACCGACTACGGTGTCATCCTCGACCTTCCCGATGTCCCTTGGGCGGGCCGACAGATGTGGGACAATGACGTGGTGGAGAAGAACGGCAAGTACTATCTGATATTCTCCTGCAAGGACAAGAACGGGGTGTTCCATCTGGGTGTGGCAGTGGCGGACAGGCCGGAAGGACCGTTCAAGGCCCAGCCAGACCCCATACGCGGTTCCTATTCAATAGACCCTGCGGTGTTCAAGGATGACGACGGACAGGTGTACGTCTTCTTCGGCGGTATATGGGGCGGACAACTCCAGTGGTACAAGGACAACAAGGCTCTGAAGGACGAGTATCTGCCGTCGGGCAAGGAAGAACCGATACCGAGCAGGGTGGCGCGGCTTACGGACGACTGTCTGCAGTTCGCCGAGGAACCGAAGGCTGTGCTGGTTGTCGATGAGGCCGGCAAACCGCTTCCGGCGGATGACCCTCACAGGTTCTTCGAGGCCAGTTGGATGCACAAGTACAAAGGCAAGTACTATTTCAGTTATTCCACAGGTGACACCCACCTCCTCTGTTATGCCATAGGTGACAATCCTTACGGACCGTTCACCTATAAAGGGGTGTTGCTTGAACCGGTGGTGGGATGGACAAGCCACCATTGCATACTGGAATACAAGGGACAGTGGTATCTGTTCCATCACGACTGTGTGCCGTCGGGCGACACCACATGGCTCCGCAGTCTGAAGGTGATGCCGTTGGAGTATGACGCGGACGGCTTGATTGCGACTATGAAGAGTGAATAGCCGCCAGAGGTCTTTCTATACAACAAAGATGCGCTTCGTCAGTGGTTGACGAAGCGCGTCTTCATTATGGGAATGGGACTTGCCTTATGCCTCATCGTTGGCATCCTTAGGCTCCTCGGTTGTGGTAGTCTTCTTGCGTGTTGAACGGCGTTTCTTAGGCTCTTCAGACGGCTTTTCGATTTTCACACCTGCCAGTTCCGGGTCGATAAGTATTCGTCCGCAGTATTCGCACACGATGATTTTCTTTCGCATACGTACATCCAACTGCCGCTGTGGCGGTATCTGTGCGAAGCAACCTCCACACGAGTTGCGCTGCACGTACACGATACCCAGTCCGTTGTGGCTGCTCTTGCGGATGCGCTTGAATGCCAAAAGCAGACGCGGCTCGATGGAGAGTTCCAGATTCTTTGCCTTCTCACGCAGACGCTCTTCCTCATCCTTGGTGTCTGCCACTATCTCGTCGAGTTCGTTCTTCTTGATGTCGAGGTCCTGTCTGAGTCCTTCAAGCTGTTGCCTGCTTGTCTCCAGCAGTTCTTCCTTGGCTTTCTCCGCAATCTGTGCCTCACGTATCCTCTTCTCGCTCAATTCAATCTCAAGAGTCTGGTACTCCACTTCCTTGTTCAGTGTGTCGTACTCGCGGTTGTTGCGCACGTTGTCAAGCTGCTCCTTGAACTTGCTGATTTTGCCCTGCGCCAACTCTATGTTGGTCTTGTGCTGGTTGACATCGGCGCGGAGGTTCTCAATCTCCTTCATGGTGCGCTCGATACGTGTGTTCAGTCCCTCCACCTCGTCTTCAAGGTCTTCCACTTCAAGCGGAAGTTCTCCACGAAGTGTGCGGATGTCGTCAATCTGGGACAGGTAGGTCTGCAACTGGTAGAGGTTCTTCAGTTTCTCCTCTACAGACAACTCGCTTACTGTTGTTTTCTTCTTTGCCATCTTATGTGTCGTTTAATGATTATTTGTAGTATATGGGGTTGACCCGCAGTCTTGTGGTGTGTACAGGCAGGTCGGGCGCTGCGCCTGAGATGATGTCATGCAGTATCTCCGTAGTGTACCGCTCACTTTCGTAATGCCCCGTTTCGAGAAGCAGGATACTGTCGTCATATCCGAAGAAACGGTGGTAGCCGATTTCTCCTGTGATGAAGGCGTCAGCTCCCATGGCGGTGGCTTTCGGTATGAGGAACGCCCCTGCGCCTCCGCACACGGCAACCGTCTTCACGGATGTGCCGTGCCAGTCGTTGTGGCGTATGCACTCCACTCCGAACTGCTGTTTCACTTGCGTGATGAACAGATTCTTGTCTACAGGCTCCGGCAGAGTGCCGATGAGTCCGCTTCCTCCGTCTTGTCCCGCTTTAGGATCCAACCACCGCAGGTCTTCGAGTCCGATACGTGAGGCAATCCGGTGGTTCACTCCTCCGGGCGCGTTGTCGAGGTTGGTATGGGCGGCATACACCACGATGCCGTTCCTGATGGCTTTCATGATGACGCGCCCCACATAGTCGTCACCGGTGATTGACTTCACCGGATGAAAGAGCAGCGGGTGGTGGCTGACCACCATGTTGCAACCACGGTCAATGGCATCGTCGACCACCTCTTCCGTCACGTCCAAAGACAACAATACCCCTGTAGCATCCACATCCTCTGTCAGTCCAATCTGCAGTCCGGCATTGTCGAATCCGTCTTGCAGGGCCAGGGGTGCAAAGTCTTCAAGGGTACGTATAATTTCCCTAATCTTCATAATTGTCCGCAAAGTTACAAATTTATTCGATAGGCGTCTCAAATCCTCGCCACATCTTTTATATTTGGAATCTTTTTCAGGTCTTTTATGATGGTCTGTACTTCATTGGTGTCATGTACGTTGATGGAGAGCTTGCTGGTGAAGATACCGTCTGTGGTCTCAATCTCCAGTTTCCTTATGTTCACGTTGAAGAGTTGGGAGATTACCTGTGTGATCTGGTTGAGCATGCCTATCTTGTCAACTCCGCTAAGTTCGATGGTCACAAGGAACTGCTTCTCTCCCTTCATGTCCCATTTGGCTGCGAACAGCCGGTTGCCCGAGTTGGCTTTCAGCCGCAGTGCCACAGGACACTGGAGTTTATGGACATGCAGTCCTGTGTCGGGGTCTTGGTATACCATCACCGCATCGCCGGGAATGGGGTTGCAGCAGGTGTCGAGGTGGAACACGGTGTTGATGTTGTCGTCGTTGAGGATGGCCGGCTTCTTCTTGTCGAGTACGGGCGTCTCCGCCTGTTGCTGGCTCTCGGTCTTCGCCACGTCCTTCCTGCGCCTGAACATGAGCAACCGTTTCCACGACTTGTTGGACTTGTTCTTCAGACAAGCCACATCGTCCGAACCCAACACTACCTTCTTTCCTCCGACGGCAAGGTACAGGTCCTCTGCCTTGGCCACTGAATGAAGGTTGCAGAGCTTGTCCAGATTGGGCGTGTCCTTGATGATGTCGTTCTTCGCGAAGAAATCGTCAAGCATCTTCTCACCCTCTTTCCGCTGTATGCGCTCCTCCTTCCTTATCGCCGCGAGAATCTTGGCGCGGGCCTTGGCTGTGGTCGCTATGTTGAGCCACTCGCGGTTGACCATGGACTTGCTGGAAGCCAGTATCTCCACCTGGTCACCGCTCTTCAACTTATATGTCATGGAGACGAGCTTGTGGTTGACCTTGGCTCCCATGCAGTGCGTGCCTACTACGGTGTGTATGGAGAAGGCGAAGTCGAGTGCGGTCGCCCCTGTGGGCAGTATGCGTATCTCCCCCTTGGGGGTGAACACGAATATCTCGGACGCATAGAGGTCGAGTTTGATGGTGTCGAGCAGGTCGATTGCGCTCGGCTGCGGGTCGTCGAGGATGTCCTTGATGGTCAGGAGCCACTTGTCGAGTTCAGACTCGCTCTCCTCCTTTGTCTTTTCCCCGTCCTTGTACTTCCAGTGTGCCGCGAATCCCCGTTCCGCAATCTCGTCCATCTTCTGACTGCGTATCTGCACCTCTATCCACTCTCCGTTGTTGCTCATGAGCGTGACGTGCAGCGCCTGGTAGCCGTTGGCCTTCGGGTGGCTCACCCAGTCGCGGAAGCGGTCGGGATGACTGGCGTATATCTGTGTCAGCGCCACATATATGTTGAAGCACTCGTTCTTCTCGTCGATGCCGGGTCTTGGCTCAAAGATGATTCTGACAGCCAAGAGGTCGTACACCTCCTCGAACGGCACGTGTTTGGTCTCTATCTTTTTCCAGATGGAGTAGGGCGACTTGATTCTGGCTTTAATCTCGTACTTCATGCCCCATTTGTCGAGTTGCGTGCGTATGGGGGCTGTGAACTCGTCGAACACGGTGTTGCGCTCCTTCTCCGTAGCCTCCAGTTTGTTTACTATCGTACGGTACTCCTCAGGATGCTCGTACTGGAAACTGAGGTTCTCCAGTTCCGTCTTGATGGCGTTCAATCCCAGTCTGTTTGCCAGAGGCGCGTAGATATATAGTGTCTCTCCGGAAATCTTGTAACGTTTGTTTGGCGGTTGTGACCCGAGTGTCCTCATGTTGTGCAGACGGTCAGCCATCTTGACGAGTATCACACGGATGTCCTCGTTCATCGTGAGCAGCAGTTTCTTGATGTTCTCCGCCTGTGCCGATGCCTTTTCTCCGAACAGACCACCGGAAATCTTGGTCAGTCCGTCCACTATCTGCGCTATCTTCGGCCCGAACATGTTCTCTATGTCCTCCACCGTGTAGTCAGTGTCCTCCACCACATCGTGCAGGAGGGCGGAGCAGATGGACGTGGAACCCAGTCCGATTTCTGAGCAGACAATCTGTGCCACCGCTATGGGGTGCATGATGTATGGCTCGCCTGAGAGACGGCGCACCCCTTTGTGCGCGTGTCGGGCAAAGTTGAATGCCTTGGTGATGATTTCCACTTTCTTCCTGTGCCGTGTGGCGAGGTAAGAGTCGACAAGTCGCCTGAACGCGTCGTCAACCATCTTCGATTCCATCAATTCTCTGTTCTTTTCATCTTCCATAATTCACCATGCTAAAAGTTCAAGCTGCACCGCACGCCATAAGACTGACTGGCATACGGGTTATGTGACTGTGATACGGCTGCGACGGAGTTGCGGTCCTGTATGACGGTCGGCAGCACTTTCATCGACAGGTCTTTGCTTATGTCGAAGCTCGACAGCTCCGCGTCCACGTACGCGTCTATGACGGACAGAGCGTAGACTCCAATCATGCAGAACATGCTCAGGTCACGGTAGCGTCTGTAATAGTTCTTCTTCCGTCTGAACAAATCCTGTATTCGTGTCAGGTTCGTGTTCACGTTGTAGCCCCTTGGTATGAAGGCCTCGAAACTGTTGGTGTTCGGGTCGTCGTCCATGATGTCTATGTACGCCTTGGAATAGTCTCTGTACATCATGTTGTTCCATGACAGGGCATAGACACACCCTAAGAACCCTCCGTATATGAGTGGCAGTTTCCAGTACTTGCGGTTGTATATCTGTCCGCCTCCGGGAAACACGAGGGCAAGCCACATGGCTTTCTTGGGGTCGGGTACGAACTGTGCCTTGATGGTTGTGACGATGGAGTCGGGTGACGGAAGGGTCACCATACGGCCAAGCGACATGGTGTCGATGCCTTCCATGTCAATGGTGATGACAGGTTCCATGTCCTCCTGTATGGCAGTCCCGTCTGTCAGGGAGTCCGACTGCTGTACCCTGTCTGTCTCCCTGCGCAGCTGTGCCTTGGGCTTCCTTGTCTGGATGGAATCCTGCGCCAAGGCAGTGGAGGGTGCGGCCACCAGAATCATCAGCATGAGACTGATGACAGTGGCGCGGCGTCCTGTGTCCCTTCCAAACATATACCTTATTAATATATACAGATTCACAAACATTGAAGTATCTCGTCCGTCAATTTCGAATAGTCGGCTCTCAGGTCTTCTCCCTCATGGATGAGGGTCTTGAACACCAGGTCACCGTAGTTGTTCCTTATGTCGTCAATATTCCACTTGCTCGACCTGAGGTTCTGGAACACATGTGTCACCACAAACCCCAGTACGTTGAGCCTTTCGTTCAGTCTCCTGCCCACACTGCCCACCGTACGCATCAGTTCCGCCATCCCTTCCTGTCCGAAGTAGTTGCAGCGTACCGGTACCAGTGCCGCATCGGCGGCCACCAGCGCGTTTGCCGTGAGCAGTCCCAGTGACGAGGGCGTGTCGATGACCACAAACTCATAACTGTCCCTTACCGTGCCAAGACACGAGTCGAGTACCCACTCGCGCCTCTCACGTCCGATAATGGCCAACTCCAGTCCGATTAGGTCTTTCCCGGCTGTCAGCAGGTCGAGGTTGTCCCGCACGTGAGCCAGTGACCCGCACACATCGCCTCCGTCTTCCAGACACCTTACAAGCCCTGTGCCGCTTTCGTCAACTCCAAGAGCCGTGTCGGTGCCTGACAGTGGGTCGAAATCCACCAGCAACACTCTCCGTCCCCTCTCAGCCAATGTCCTTGCGACATGTCTGGATGAGGTCGATTTCCCGGATCCTCCCTGTTGATTCACAATCGCCAACACTTTGCCCATACCCGAATTGCATAATATCCGACAATAGGTGGCAAAGGTAGCAATAAAATCTGAGAACCCGGTACTTTTCAGTCTGATATTTTCGATGTGGCAGCGAGGAAGTCCCTCAACTTGTCGGTCTCGCCCGCCACGATTACCGTGTCGCCCAGTTCCAGTTCCGTTTTCGGCTCAGGGTTCATGATGTAGTTGTCACCCCGTTTGATTCCCATGACGATACACTGTGCCTGGTCGCGTATGTTCGACTCCAGGATGGTCTTGCCGATGAGAGGGTTGCCGTCCTCGATGGTGAAGTGTTCCAGGTTGACGTACGGATGGGTACTGGCTGAGTTGCCTTCCACCACACTCTTGTCCACCATGTTCTTGAACTTGTCAATCTGCTCGTCGGTGCCTGCCACCACTATCTGGTCGTTGGGGAATATGCGGTTGCCGCCTCCCGGTATGTTGGTGTAGACACCCCCACGAATGATTCTGACGATGCTGACCCCAGAGTCCTTCCTTATGTTGAGTTGGCTCAGTGTCTTGCCGGCGAAGGTGGAGTCGGCGGGTATGGTGAAATCGGATATGTGTATGTCGTACGGCAACAGCGATGTCTCGAACTTATGTCCAATCGGCCTCCTCTTCTTGGCGGATTTCTCCCGGGCCGACAGGTTCTTGTTGAACCGCGTCTCCATACCCTTGGACTGACGGCTGACGTACCTTGAGAACATGATGATGAACCCGATCAGGATGGATACGCCCACCACCATGCCTGTGGTGACGGTGAAGATGCTCACTATGGCGTATGATATGATTACGATGCCGATGATGACACGTATGAAGTTGAGTCCGAACAGCCATACCTTCTGGGCGTTGCCGGAGTTCCACAGTGTCTTCGCCTCAGACGTGAGCCTGTATCTCGACATCACGTTGTATATCAGTGGGGATGAGACCGACAGGAGTATAAGGAGTGAGGCGACCTTGACTGTGATATGCGCCACGTCGTCTGGCAGGATGTCGCTGAACCACTCTGTATTGTCCATGATGAACGGATGGATGTAACTGGTGTATACGATGAAGATGAACACCAGCACCGTGCCGGATACAAGCATTGTGGCCAGCACCTTCTTCAGGTAACTGTTCCACTTGCTGTTGGACCCGACTGTGTTGCGGCGTTGTGAGTAGTTCTCCATGAAAAGCTTTATTCCCGGACTCAAGTGACTGTTGAGGAACCGCTCGGTAGGTCCCGACAACCGCATGATGTACGGGGTGAGGAAGGTGGTGATGACCGATACCGCCACGATGATGGGGTAGAGGGACGAGTCGGTCACTCCGGCCGACTGTCCGAAGTTGGCGATGATAAAGGCGAACTCACCCACCTGAACCAGACAGAATCCGGTCTGTAGACTCACTTTCAGTGACTGTCCGGAGAGGAGTGTGCCGAAGGAGGCGAAGATAATCTGTCCGGCGATGACAGTGACGGTTATGATGATGATGGGCAACCAGTACTGCAACAGCAGACCGGGATTGATCATCATGCCGACAGACACGAAGAAGATGGCCCCGAACACGTTTTTGATAGGAAGCACGAGTCGCTCTATGTGTTCAGCCTCGATGGTCTCCGCCAGTATCGAACCCATTACGAACGCGCCCAAGGCGGAACTGAACCCCGCGCCCATTGCCAACAGCACCATGCCGAGGCATAGTCCGATGGCGAAGATGGTGAGGGTCTCGTCGTTGAGTTGCTTGTGGAATTTCTTGAAGAAGGTGGGTATGACGGCGATGCCGACCACAAACCACAGTACCAGATAGGCGATGAGTTTCCCTATCTCCATGAGCATCTGCGTCCCCTCGAACTGTTTCTTCACTGCGATGGACGACAGCAGCACCATCAGCACGACTGCAAAGAGGTCTTCCACGATGAGTATGCCGAACGCCACCTTGGCGAACTTATGGCTGCTCATGTTCATGTCTTCTATAGCCTTGAACACGATGGTGGTGGATGACATGCACAACATTCCGCCGAGAAACAGCGAGTTTATCTCGTTCCATCCCAGCAGTCTGCCTACGATGAACCCTACTGACATCATGCCCACTACGATCGTTCCCGCGGCTATGAGGGCGGTGCTGCCCATCTGCAGCAGTTTCTTGAAACTGAACTCCAGTCCCATGGAGAACAACAGGAAAAGCACTCCTATCTCGCCCCATGTGTCCACGCTCGACGCGTCCTTTATCCACGAATGTCCGAACATGTACGGACCCGCAATCATGCCCGCTACGATGTAACCCAGTACTACGGGTTGCTTGAACAGCTTGAACAGCAAGCTGGTGATGCCTGCTGTAAGCATTATAATACAAAGGTCGTATATCATTTTATGTCATTTATATGATTGTCCCACAGATAGTATTGTGTCTCTTTCGCACAAACTCCGGAAAGGAGCAGAAGGGAGATGAGGTTCGGTATCGACATGAGTGCATTCATCAGGTCTGCGATGCTCCATACCAGACCGAGTCCCATGGTGGATCCGACGATCAGCATGAGAATCCACAGTACACGGTAGCAGAATATGGTGCGTCTGCCTCCAAGATACTCGATGGCTCTCTCCGCATAATAGCTCCAGCCGAGTATGGTGGAGAAGGCAAAGGTGATGATGCCGAAGGTGAGTATGGGTGTACCTACATACGGGATCATTCCAAACGCCTCTTTCGTGAGCATGCCCCCGTCAGTGCGGTTTATGTGAGGGTATGCGAGTATACTGGTCACAACCACCAGTCCGGTGACGGCGCATATCACCACTGTGTCCCAGAACGTGCCGGTGGACGAGACCAGTGCCTGGCGTACAGGGTTCTTTGTCTGTGCCGCCGCAGCCACGATGGGGGCGGAGCCCATGCCCGACTCGTTGGAGAAGAGTCCGCGGGCGATACCGTAGCGGGCTGCCATCATGATGACCGTTCCTGTAGCCCCTCCTCCGACAGCCTTGAACGAGAATGCCTCATCGACGATGAGTCTGACCGCTTCCCACAGGTATGCGTGGTTGACGCAGAGGATGTAGATGCAGCCCAACAGATAGAATACCGCCATGAAAGGCACCAGGCGGGTACACCATTTGGCGATGCTCTTTATGCCTCCGATGATGACAAAACCGATTGTGGTGGCAATGACGAACCCGACGATGACCTTCATCAGTTGAGGGTCGCAGAAGTCCTGGCAAACAAGGCTGATGTTCTCGGATATGGCATTCGCCTGTACTGTGTTGCCAATGCCGAAGGCCGCGATGGCAGTGAATACGCAGAAGACCACAGCCAGCCATTTCATGTGAAGCCCTCTTTCAAGTGCGTACATCGGACCGCCCAGCATTTTCCCTTTGTTGTTTTGTGTGCGGTACTTGATGGCAAGCAGACCCTCGCTGTACTTGGTGGCTATACCGAACACGCCCGTGAGCCAGCACCAGAGTACGGCTCCGGGACCTCCGAGGGAGATGGCGGTGGCTACACCTATGATATTGCCTGTGCCTATCGTTGCGGCAAGTGATGTCGCCAATGCCTCGAACTGACTTACGTCTCCAGTTGAGTCCTTGTCCTTCGACACGGAGATTTTTATTCCTTGGAATATCCTCCTTTGAGGGCATTTCAGCCTTATGGTCAGGAAAATGTGGGTGCCCAGAAGCATTATAATCATCGGCCACCCCCAGATAAAGTCGTTTACAGCGGCAAGCGCATGTTGAAATGTTTCCATCGTTTATGTTTGTGTTTGTGTGCGTGTCTGGTAAGGTTGGGCGGGTGTGTCGTGTCTCTACAGTTCCGCGTCTTTCAGCCGTTCCGCGTTTTCCGCCACAATCAGGTGGTCGATGCAGTCCTGTATGTTTCCGTCCATGAACGACGCCAGGTTGTATATCGTGTAGTTGATGCGGTGGTCTGTGATGCGTCCCTGCGGATAGTTGTATGTCCTGATCTTTGCGGAACGGTCACCTGTACTGACCATCGTTTTCCTGCGGCTGGCGATGTCGTCGATGTATTTTTGGTGTTCCCTGTCGTAGATGAAGGTGCGCAGACGGGCCAACGCCCTTTCCTTGTTCTTGGGTTGGTCGCGTGTCTCTGTACATTCCACCAGAATCTCCTCTTCCACACCGGTGTTGGGGTTCTTCCACATGTAACGGGCCCTCACGCCCGACTCCACCTTGTTGACGTTCTGTCCTCCCGCTCCCTGACTGCGGAACGTGTCCCACTTCACCGCTCCCTCGTTGATTTCCACGTCAAACGGCTCTGCCTCGGGCAGTACCGCTACAGTGGCGGCGCTCGTGTGTACCCTTCCCTGTGTCTCAGTCGCCGGTACCCGTTGCACACGGTGTACCCCCGACTCGTACTTCAGTATTCCGTACACGCCCTCTCCGTTTATGTTGAAGATGATTTCCTTGTAACCGCCCACAGCCCCTTCAGTGAAACTGGAGACAGTCACCTTCCATCCTTTTATCTCACAGTACTTGGAGTACATGCGGAAAAGGTCGCCGGCAAACAGCGCCGCCTCGTCACCGCCTGTGCCGCCACGTATTTCCATCACCACGTTCTTTCCGTCTTCCGGATCGGCTGGAACAAGCAGCAGCTTGATTCTCTCCTCCAGTTCGGGAATACGCTTCTCGGTGTCCGCCAGTTCCTCCCGCGCCATCTCCTTCATCTCCGGGTCGCTCTCGGTGACCAGCAGGTTGCGCGCCTCTTCGGCGTTCCGCATGCAGGTGATGTACTCGCCCCGCGCGTCCATGAGCTGTTTCAGGTCCTTGTACTCCTTGGTGAGCTTCACATATCGTTTCTGGTCGGCTATGACACTCGGGTCGGTGATGAGGGTGGATATCTCCTCAAACCTGCTGACGAGAGCTTCCAGCTTGTCCAGTATGTTGTTTTCTGCCATAGTGCTACTGTGTCAAATCGTATTGGGGCTTAGTACTCGAATGTGCCGTATTCACTCTTTATGGTGAGACTGCGCTTGCCTTCCTCTATGTGTCCTACAACCTGCGCGTCGATATTGAAGCTCTTGCTTATGTCGATGACCTGTAGGGCGTCCTCCGGCTTGAGGTATACCTCCAGACGGTGTCCCATGTTGAACACCTTGTACATCTCCGCCCAGTCCGTGCCGCTCTGGTCGTGTATGGTGCGGAAAAGTGGCGGTATGGGGAACATGTTGTCCTTGATGACCTTGCAGTTCTCCCCTACGAAGTGCAGCACTTTGGTCTGCGCCCCTCCTGTGCAGTGTACCATCCCATGAATCTTGTCGCGCATGTCGTCGAGCAGACGGCGCACTACAGGGGCGTAGGTGCGTGTGGGTGACAGCACGAGCTTGCCGGCGTTGACCGGTGAACCCTCAACCGGGTCGGTCAACATATATTTGCCGCTGTACACAAGTTCCTCGGGAACGGCCTTGTCGTAACTCTCCGGATATTTCCCGGCGAGGTACTTGCAGAACACGTCATGGCGCGCGGAGGTGAGTCCGTTGCTGCCCATGCCTCCGTTGTACTGCTTCTCGTAGGTCGCCTGTCCCGTACTGCTCAGTCCTACAATCACGTCACCCGGACGTATGTTGGCGTTGTCAATTACGTCTTTCCTCTTCATGCGGCAGGTAACTGTGGAGTCTACGATGATGGTGCGGACGAGGTCGCCCACATCCGCTGTCTCGCCACCAGTGCCGTAGATGCCGATACCCATGTCCCTCAGTTCAGCCATCAACTCGTCCGTGCCGTTGATGATGGCAGAGATTACCTCTCCGGGGATGAGCATCTTGTTGCGCCCGATGGTGGAGCTGACGAGGATGTTGTCCACGGCTCCCACACACAGGAGGTCGTCGGTGTTCATGATGAGCGCGTCCTGCGCGATTCCTTTCCATACGGACAGGTCGCCGGTCTCCTTCCAGTACATGTACGCCAGACTGGACTTGGTTCCGGCTCCGTCGGCATGCATGATGTTGCAGTACTCGGGGTCGCCTCCGAGGATGTCCGGTATGATTTTACAGAAAGCCTGCGGAAAAATGCCTTTGTCTATGTTTTTGATGGCGTTGTGTACGTCTTCCTTAGCCGCACTTACACCGCGCATCATGTATCGCTGTTTTGGGTCAATCATAGTTGTATGTGGTGTTTGAACGTTATTATTGTCAAGTTTTGATGAAGGCGAAGAATACGGCGGCGACAATCAGGATGAAGGACACCAGGTGGTTCCAGTGGAACTGCTGGCCCTGCATACAGGCCGTGACAATCCCCACGAACACGGTCAGGGACACAACCTCCTGTATCACCTTGAGCTGCACGATGGAGAACGGTCCTCCGTTGATGTCTGAACCGATGGTGTTGGCCGGCACCATGAAACAGTACTCCAAGGCCGCAACGCACCATGACAGCAGGATGACCAGCGGCAACGGCCAACTGTCGGAGATGTGACGCTGGCGCAGGATAAGGTTGCCGTACCATGCGAATGTCATGAAGGTGTTGGAACAGATGAGTAATGATATGGTGAGAATCGCTTTCATTTTCTACCTCTTGGGAGTAATATCGCTTGCAAAGTTAGCAAATAATCGGGAGCTGTGATTTTAAGTATTGAATTAATTGCTAAATTTGCCGTGTAAAACAAACGGAAAATACATTATTATTATGTTAGGAGTAGAAGAATTGAACGATAGGCTGATAGACTTGGCGTTTGCCGAGGACATCGGCGACGGTGACCACACCACTCTCTGCTGCATACCTGAGGATGCGGTCAGCGAGTCCAAGTTGCTTATTAAGGAAGAGGGCATTTTTGCCGGCGAGGAGATTGCCAGGCAGGTGTTCCACCGGTTTGACCCCACATTGCGGGTGGAGGTGTTCATACATGACGGAACGCGCGTGAAACCGGGCGATATAGTCATGAGCGTGAAGGGAAGGATTCAGAGTCTGCTGCAGACGGAACGCCTCATGCTCAACATACTGCAGCGCATGAGCGGTATCGCCACCATGACCAACCGTTATGTGAAGCGTGTGGAGGGGACGAAGACCCGGATTCTCGATACACGGAAGACCACTCCGGGCATGCGTATGCTGGAGAAGGCGGCGGTCAAGATCGGGGGTGGCATGAACCACCGCATAGGACTCTTCGACATGATACTGCTCAAGGACAACCACATCGACTTTGCCGGTGGCATCGAGAACGCTATCACCAGGTGTCACAACTATCTGAAGGCGAAGGGTAAGGACTTGAAGATTGAGATAGAGGTCAGGAGCTTCGATGAACTCAATGAGGTGCTTCGTGTAGGGGGCGTGGACCGTATCATGCTCGACAATTTCACACCCGACCAGACCCGTGAGGCGGTGAACCTTATCGGGGGACGGTATGAGACGGAGTCGTCCGGCGGAATCACTTACGACACGATACGCGACTATGCTGAATGTGGGGTGGACTTCATCTCTGTGGGCGCGCTGACACATTCGGTTAAAGGACTCGACATGAGTTTCAAGGCAGTGGATTCAAGTAAACTGAAAATATAGGACAGGCATGATGAAATCGGTATTCAGTATGGCTCTCCTCCTCTGCGCGTCGCAGGTCTTGGCGTGTACCAACCTGATTGTGGGGAAGAAAGCGTCACAGGACGGGAGCGTGCTTGTGTCTTACAGTGCGGATTCGTACGGCATGTACGGCAATATGTACCGCCACGTGGGAGGCGTTCACTCCAAGGGGGAGACGCGTAAGATTTATGATTGGGATACGGACAAGTACCTTGGGGAGATTCCCCAGGCCGAGCGGACTTACAACGTGGTGGGACAGATGAACGAACATCAGGTCAGTATCTGTGAGACCACGTTCGGAGGACGCAGCGAACTGGTTGACCCTCAGGGACTGATAGACTATGGCAGTCTTATCTATATCGCCTTGGAGCGTTCCACTTCGGCGCGTGAGGCGATAAAGATTATGACGGACTTGGTGGCTACCTATGGGTATTACAGTGAGGGCGAGTCCTTTACCGTGGCCGACAAGAACGAGGTGTGGGTGATGGAGATGGTGGGTATGGGTCCTGGGTCAAGGAATGCCGCATGGGTGGCTGTGCGCATCCCCGACGACTGCATCAGCGCACATGCCAACCAGAGTCGCATAACACGCTACTTCACCTTGTACCCCAAGGGTGATGTATTATATAATAAGGAGAATGTCAAGTTCGCCCGCGGAAAGGGATGGTTCTCCGGCAAGGACAGCGAGTTCAGTTTCCGTGACGCGTTCAACGCCCCCGATTTCAGTGGCGCGCGTTTCTGTGACGCCCGTGTGTGGAGTTTCTTCAACCGGCATGTGGACGGTATGGACAAATACCTGCCCTACATCAATGGGGAGAACCTGAAGGACGAGATGCCCCTGTATGTGAAACCCCGGATCCTTGTGTCGCTGCAACAGTTGAAGGACGACATGCGTGACCATTATGAGGGTACTCCGTTGGACATCACAGAAGACCTCGGGGCGGGCCCGTACACGATGCCTTACCGTCCCAGTCCGCTCACGTTCACCGTGGACGGCAAGGAGTATTTCAACGAACGGCCGATAAGTACCCAGCAGGCGGCTTTCACGTTCGTGGGCCAGATGCGCTCGTGGTTGCCCGACGCAGTAGGCGGAATTGTGTGGTGGGGCAACGACGATGCCAATATGGTGCCTTATACACCTGTGTACTGTGGGGTTACGGATATCCCCCGGTGTTACGTGAAGGTGAAGGGTGTCCAGGATGACGTCACCTTCTCCTGGGAGTCCGCTTTCTGGTTGCAGAACGTGGTGAGCAATACGGTATATCCTTATTATAGCAAGATGTATCCTGATTTGCGTGAGGTTCTCGACCGGCTGGAGCGTCAGTTTGCGGGCGAGGTCAACAAGGTGGACGGTGAGGCGGAGACTCTTTGGGAGTCACAGCCCAATGCTGTCGGACGCTATTTGACCGCCTACTGTAACGGAGCGGCGGACAGGATGATGGACGACTGGGACAAGCTGTACCGTTATCTTGTCGTGAAACATAATGACATGGTGGTGAAGAAAGTGGATGCCGACGGCAAGTTCCAGTTGACAGAGACCGGTTTGGCCGACTCTCCTGTCCGTCCCGGTTATCCCGAGAACTTCAACCGTCGTGTCGTGGAGGAGACCGGCGGCAGGTATCTGATGAAAAAGTGAACCCATAGACATTCCCATATCGCGTTTTGCCGCCTGTGCGGCAGGATGAACGAATCAGGCTGGCGGATTCCGCCAGCCTGATTCAGTATGCGATTCAAAAGAGATGTGTACTTAGGTGTGTAATCAGTAAGAGAGTCTGTTGTCTCTATAGTTTGTCTTTGATTTTTCCTCAGATTTTGGATTTTCAAGCTTTGTTGGTACTTTCTCAAGCTCCAACAAAGCCTATGTGATAAATCCGTATTTAACTATTAACCAGTCTAACTAATTTATTATGAAAACTTTTGCTTATTGCCTTTTTCGTTCGACGATGCAAAGGTAGCCGTTAGTACACTAATAAGATATGGGAAAACTATTCATTTTGTGTGGGAAAACTAATCAAAATGGACTTTTATACGATTCCATCGGAGGATTTCTTCTTCTGTTTTCCTGTTTTTGTGCATATTCTGAAATATTAGTTGTAACTTTGCAATCGTTTTAAGGACAAATAATTTCGACAAGTATGGATATAAAGACAATTGGCATCCTGACTTCGGGTGGCGATTCACCTGGAATGAATGCTGCGATTAGGGCTGTGACCCGTTCCGCAATATTTAACGGACTGGAGGTGTATGGCATATACCGTGGGTTTGACGGTTTGATCAACGGTGAGATAGAGCATTTCACAAGTGAGAGCGTCAGCAATATCATAAGCAGGGGCGGCACTATCCTCAAGACCGCCCGATCCAAGGAGTTCATGACTCCCGAAGGTCGCCAGAAGGCGTATGACCAGATGCAGAAGGCGAAGTTGGACAGTCTTTGTGTCATCGGCGGCAACGGGTCGCTCACAGGCGCCAAGATATTTGCGGAGGAATTCAATGTTCCGTGTGTGGGACTGCCTGGAACGATTGACAATGACCTTGACGGTACTGACTACACCATAGGCTACGACACGACCCTTAATACCATTATGGAGTGTGTGGACAAGATTCGTGACACTGCCACCAGCCACGAGCGTATCTTCTTTGTTGAGGTCATGGGGCGTGACGCCGGTTTCCTCGCGCAGAACAGTGCCATCGCGTCGGGTGCGGAGGCTGCCATCATACCGGAGGAGCAGACCAATACCGACCAGCTGGAGCATTACATCGGTAGGGGAATCAGAAAGAGCAAGAACTCGAGTATAGTGATTGTGAGCGAGAGTCCCAAGTGCGGTGCCATGCATTATGCCAAGCGTGTGCAGGAGGAGTACGGCGGCTATGACGTGCGTGTGTCCATCCTCGGACATCTCCAGAGGGGTGGGTCACCCAGCGCGCGTGACCGTATACTCGCCAGCCGTCTGGGAGTCGGAGCCATTCAGGCGATAAAGGAAGGTCAGAGAAACGTGATGATAGGGGTGAGGAACGGAGAGATTGTCTATGTGCCGTTCTCCCGCGCCATCCTCGGTGAGAAACCGATGGACAAGAGCCTGTTTACAGTCCTCGACGAATTGTCCATCTGATTGATTCAGTGTCATTATGATTATACCATTCAGTGATATGGAAGAGACGGTGACTCCCCGTTTCCAAGGTGGAGACGGAGAGTTCCGCGCGAGGATGTTCAACGACGGACTCAATAAGGTGATGCGCGCCCGACTGGTGCCAGGCGCGTCAATAGGTATGCATACCCATACCACCAGTAGTGAGATTGTGCTTATAACCAAGGGCCAGGGACACGTCCTCTATGAGGGTGAGATGATTGCCCTGCACGAGGGCGACTGCCATTATTGCGGGAAGGGCCGCTCGCACAGTCTGATAAACGACTCGGATTCCGATCTGGAGTTCTTTGCGGTCGTACCGCAGCAATGATTTTATTTTGCCGGCGGACGGAACCTGAAGGTGATGTCCGCTGTCTCTCCGTCCTTGCCGGACGAGAATTTGATTTGTGACACCATGCTCCAGGCGTACTGCCCCAGTTGACTGCCGGCAGTGTTCGACTTGATGCGTTTGGGTGTCACCTTGCCGTTGCTGTCTATACTGACCTCTATGACGGTCTCTCCAGATTCCTGTGAACTGATTTGGAGTTTGGGGCTGTACATTATGTTTCTTGCGGTGGATGCGGTGATACCGTTGCCTGTGCCGCCCACTCCATGTGTCGCTCCTGTATTGCTGTTGCCTGTGGGACTTCCCTGGTTGCCGTTGCCTGAGGTGTATCCGCTACCGTTACCTTTGTTGTTGCCGAACGCGCTCATGGCTTTGTTCGCTGTCTCACTGGCACTCCTCTTGCGCTCCTCGAGTTTGCGTTTGGCCTCTTCCTCCGCCTTACGTTTGGCCTCCGCTTCCGCTGCGGCTTTCTTCCGCGCCTCCTCTTCCTCAGCCTTCTTCCTCAGTTCCTCTTCCTTCTTTTTCTTTGCCTGTTCTGCTGCGACGGACCGCTCCTGGTCTTGTGTGATGGCAGGTTTCTCCGGGGCTTTCGGCTGTTCGGCTACTGCCTCCTCCGGCACACTTTCTGTCTCCTCTACGGACGGTTCTTCGGCACTGGCCTCCTCACTCATGTCAGGCAGACCGCCCAAGTCCTCGCCTGCGGCGTCGTCCACACTGCCCAGCATCACCGGAACACCATCCTCAAACTCGTCACGGTCGGATGCTTTCAGTGTGATGAATGTCAACAGGATCAACAGCAGCAGGTGTACTGCCACTGTCACTGCGGTTGATATGATTCTGCGTTTCTTCTTTGCGCTCATTTCTCGGGAGGGCGTGTGGCAAGCACCATCTTGAAATGGTTCTCGTTCGCTACGTTCAGTATTTCCACTATATTCTTATAAGGTACGGTCTCGTCAGCGTAGAGTGATATGAACATCTCCGTAGAGTCGTTCTTCGCCTGGTTTATCACTTTGGGCAGTTCCTCCAGTGTGACCGGTATCTCCTTCTCCTGCCCGAGTCCCACGTAGAGGTTCAGGTCTTTGTCGAGCGTCACGTGCGACACTGCCTTCACCGACGACTGTTTCTTCCCCTGTGGCAGCAACACCTTGATGGCGTTGGGCGCTACCATGGTACTCGTTATCATGAAGAAGATGAGCAACAGGAAGATGATGTCGGTCATTGACGACATTGAGAAGGTAGGTTCGATTTTTGTCCTGCGTTTTAGAGCCATGCCGCTATTCGTTCATTAAATCCATAAAGGCAAGTGATTCACGCTCAATCTCGTTGACCACTCCGTCAATCTTGGCCACGAGGTAGTTGTAGGCGAACAGCGCCACGATACCCACGATGAGACCTCCCACGGTTGTCACCATAGCCTGGTAAATTCCACTGGAGAGCATACTTATGTTCAGGTCGCCTCCGGCGTTCGACATCTCCCAGAACGCCTCCACCATACCTGTGACAGTACCGAGGAAGCCCAACATAGGCGCGCCTCCGGCTATTGTCGCCAATACCGGAAGCCGTTTCTCCAGCAGCGCCACCTCCAGGTTTCCCGTGTTCTCTATTGCCGCTTGAATCTCGGGGGCCGGCCGTCCGATGCGGCTGATGCCACGCTCGATGATGCGCGCGGTGGTGGTGTTCGTCACCCGACAGTAGTTGATGGCACTGTATGCGTCGTTATTCTTGATATAGTCGCGGATGCGGTCCATGAACAACTTGTCTGCCTTGCCGGCGTTGCGTATGGCAATGAAGCGGTCGGTGAAGATATAGACCGCTATTATCGACATGACGGCGAGGACAATCATGATCCATCCGCCTTGCTTGGCTAACTCAAGGATACTTAATTCTTGCATAGTTCTTTATATTCTTTGATGGTTTGCTTTAGTCCGAGATAGAGGGCGTCGCAGATAAGTGAATGTCCGATGCTCACCTCGTCGGTAGACGGTATGTTGCTTATGAAATAGCCGAGGTTCATGAGGTCGAGGTCATGCCCCGCATTCAGTCCGAGTCCACAGCTGTGGGCTGTGCGCGCCGCCTCTATGTACGGCTTTATCGCCGCCTCACGGTCTTTGGGGAAGGCCACGGCGTAAGGCTCGGTGTAGAGTTCCACACGGTCCGCTCCCGCCTTTGCGGCGCACTCCACCATCTCCGGATTGGCGTCCACGAAGAGGGACACGCGGATGCCGCGCTCCTGGAAGCCGGCAACCACGTCGGTGAGGAAACTGAGGTGGGACTTCGTGTCCCAACCGTGGTCTGACGTAATCTGGCCGGGCGAGTCTGGCACGAGGGTCACCTGTGTCGGACACACCGCCATCACCAGGTCGATGAAGCTCTTCTGCGGATAGCCCTCGATATTGAACTCAGTCTTCAGTATGGGCTTGAGGTCTCTCACGTCCTGGTATCTTATGTGCCGTTCATCTGGTCGTGGATGAACCGTTATGCCGTCCGCCCCGAATGACTCGCAGTCGGTAGCGAACTTCAGGATGTCGGGCTTGTTGCCTCCTCTGGCATTCCTGATTGTAGCCACTTTGTTGATGTTTACACTCAAATTCGTCATTTTTATAAATCTGCTTATTTGACCTTCTGTTTTATTTCGTATATTTGCACGCAAATGTAGGTAAAAAAAATGAGACACGGTAGTGTGTTAAGATTAATTTGGATAAATCAGACAGAAAAGGGATATGAGGCATGGTGATAGTAGATTGAGAATTGTTCTTTTTGGCAATGTCCATCAGGAACGGAAGTCGATGGCGGTACAGAAGTTCTTCGCTGTGGTGGCCGGCATGGATGTGGAGGTTATGATTCCCGAACCGTTCATGGAGTTCATAAAGACGCGTCAGATGATTGACTTGCCGCAGTGTGTGTCAATAGCCAGTGGCGAGACGGTACAGGCGGATGTGGCGGTGTGTCTGGGCGGCGACGGCACGTTTCTCGACGCCGCCAGCCGTGTGGGCAGACAGGAGATACCCATCGTGGGTATCAATACCGGCCGGCTCGGGTTCCTCGCGAATTTCTCGCCGGATGAGATGGAGGGGGTCCTGCACGACATCTATGAGGGACGCTACGAGGTGGAGGATCGTTGCGCCATTGAACTCTCGTGCCAGGAGGGAAGTCTGGAGGGCTATCCCTGCGCGCTTAACGAGATAGCCATCCTTAAACACGACATCTCGGCCATGATATCGATACACACCTCGGTGAACGGTGAATACCTGACCACCTATCAGGCGGACGGACTGATAGTGGGTACTCCCACGGGTTCCACCGCCTATGCCTTGAGTGTGGGCGGACCGGTCATGGTGCCGCAGCTCGACGCCATATCGCTGACTCCTGTAGCCCCCCACAGTCTTAACATGAGACCGATTATCGTGAGCGACGACGCGGAACTGGACCTCAGGGTGGAGAGCCGGAGCGGTAACTTCCTCGTGTCGCTCGACGGCAGGAGCCACAGTTACCGTGACAATATCCACCTGCATATCCGCAAGGCTCCGTATAAGGTGAGGGTGGTGGTGCATCCCAAGCACTCGTTCTTCTCCACTCTCAGGCATAAGATGATGTGGGGCGCCGACGTGCGGAGGTAAGGACATGAACAGGTTGATTGTACTTCTGTTGGCACTGCTTGTGGCATTGCCTCAGGCACACGCACAGAAACGGAGGAAGAGGGTAGCCGTGGTGCTTTCCGGTGGCGGCGCCAAGGGAATGGCGCATATCGGTGTGCTTAAAGTGATTGAGAAGGCTGGCATACCGGTGGACATAGTGACCGGCACGTCCATGGGCAGTATCGTAGGCGGACTGTACAGCATCGGCTACACGCCACAGCAACTGGACTCGCTGGTGAGGGCGCAGAACTGGCAGTTCCTGCTGTCCGACAATGAGCGTCTGTACAACCAGAGCCTCGACATGAGGGAGAAGGCGAACACCTATATAATCAGTAGGGGAATCACGTTCGGCAAGCGGAAGGGTGTCAGCGCGTCCGGCCTGGTGAGGGGCAAGAACATCGCCACCCTCTTCAGCAGTCTGACTCATGAGTATAACGACTCGATAGACTTCAACTCGTTGCCGCGCAAGTATGCCTGTGTGGCTACTGATGTGATAACCAACACAGAGTATGATTTCCACAGTGGGGTACTGGCTGACGCCATGCGCTGCAGCATGTCGATTCCCGGTGTGTTCACCCCTGTAAGGAAGGGCGACAAGTTGTTGGTTGACGGAGGGTTGCAGAACAACTATCCCGCGGACTTGGCAAAGAACCTCGGGGCGGACTACATCATAGGGTCTACGGTGCAGACTCCCTTGCGGACTGCGGACGAGCTGAACAGTGCGATGTCCGTCATCGGACAGATAGTGGACCTTAACTGTATGAACAAGTACGAGGAGAACATGAGTCTTACGGACATTGCCGTATGTGTGGACCCGAAGCCTTACGGCGCGGCCAGTTTCACGTCTGCCGCCATCGACTCTCTGATACGCCGTGGCGAGGAGGAGACGATGAAGCACTGGGACGAGTTGCTTGCCCTGAAACGTAAATTGGGACTTCCGTATGACTACCGTCCGAAGCCTGTGGCGTGGCAACAGCCTGAGTCGATGACCGAGAAGCGTTGGTTCTGTAAGTTCACATTCAACAACCTGACAGAACGCGACGAGAGGTTCATCCGCCGCAAGTTCCGGCTTGACGGTGGCGACAGCCTGTCCATAACCGACATAGAGGAGATTGCCACGTCCATGCGCATGGACCTCTTCTGTGACGCCATCAGCTATACCGTGCATGAGGACTCGCTTGGAGGGGAACTGACCTTCGATGTGAGTGGCAGGAAATCCGCCCAGGTGCATATCGGGGCGAGGTTCGACACTGAGGAGATGGCTGCTTTGCAGGCTAACGCGGAACTGCCTGTCCGTGCCTGGATTCCTGCCAATGTGGACCTGACACTTCGGCTGGGCAAGCGTATTGAGGCGCATGGGGAGATGGTGCTGCATCCCGCAGGTCTCAACAAGTTGCGAATCGCCTATGAGTTCAACCGTAACGACATAAACGTGTACAGTGGGGGCGACCGTATGTATAATGCCACGTACAACTTCCACTCCATCGAACTGACACCGTTGGATTTCAATGTCCGCAATTTCAATTTCAGAGTGTCGGGGAAATGGGAGACGTACCATTTCAGCGACCTGCTGGCAGGGGAGAGTGCGGTGGTAAGCGGTAAGTTGAACCCAATAGGTAACGGCCATTACTTCAGTTATCACGCGAGGGCGGACTATAACTCGGAGAACGACTGGTACTTCCCGACCCGAGGGTCGCGCATGAGCGGTGGTTTCGGTTATTACACCGCCGACCTTTTCCGGTATTCCTCCGACTACACGTTCACGGTGGTGGACGCTTTCTGGCGCACGTCCTTTGCCCTGGACGACCGTCTCACGTTGCAGCCAATGGTGTTCGGACGCTGCCTGTTCGGTGACAATGTACCCCACATGCTCGGCAATGTGGTAGGCGGTTCGGCGTTCGGGCATTACGTGGCGCAGCAGATGCCTTTTGCCGGTGTGGGTTACGTGGAGTTCACTGACAACCGTTTCGTGGCGTTCCAACTGAGACTTCAGGAAAACATCATGAAGAACATACACGGAGTGGTGCGGCTTAGTGTGGCGCAGCACTCTAATGAGTTCGACACGTTCTTCGACAGCGGCCACACTATGTGGGGCGTTGAGGCAGGGGCTTACGCGAAGTCCATGGTCGGTCCGTTGGGCGCCAATGTGGGGTGGAGCAACAAGACCAAACAGCCCTACCTGTACATCACTCTCGGTTATGAGTTCTGAGAGGGACAGTTGTACTCCGCCGGTTTATGCCAGTCTGCCTTTGCGAACCATCCATACAAAGAACCCGATGCATATTACGGATGACAGGGCGGACCCCATCGGGGCGGCGAGACCCATGGGAAACAGTGTGTCGGGGTAGTTCACGGAGAGCAGGTAACTGAACGGGACGCGCATTGTGACGATGGCTATGATGTTGTGGATGAACGACACGATGGACATGCCACAGGCGCAGAAGAAACCGCTGAAGCAGAAGTGGATGCCTGCCAGTCCGGTGTCCCAGATGTAGGAACGCAGGTATTCGCTCCCCGAATCAATCACATCCGCGTCGTTTGTGAATATGCCTATTACGTTAGGGGCGGTGAACTGTATGGCGACCGACACCACCACTCCGTAGCCTATGGCAATAGCCATTGCGTCCCATAATGTCTGTTTCGCCCTGGACATCTTGTGCGCCCCAATATTCTGCGCCCCGATGGCACTGACAGCCGAGAGCATGGCAGAGGGTACAAGGAACAACGCTCCGATGACTTTCTCCACAACCCCCACCGCTGCCGCGTCGGTAAGTCCTCTCATGTTGGCGATGACGGTGATGACGATGAACGATACCTGTATGAATCCGTCTTGCAGGGATATGGGGATGCCTATCTTCAGCACGGACGACATCGCCTCCCTGCGTGGCTTCAGGTCTTTCCTCGACACGTTGACGGTGTGGTGCTTGCGTACCATGATGAGTGATACAACGACACTCAGAGTCTGTGAGATGACAGTTCCGAGTGCCGCTCCTGCCGCAGCCATGTCCATAATGCCGATGAAGAGTATGTCGAGGAAGATGTTGGACACACAGGCGATGGCTATGAAATACATCGGACTCTTGGAGTCGCCCAGTCCACGGAAGATGCTCGCTATGATGTTGTACGCCACGATGAACGGTATTCCAGTGAAGCATATCGTGAGATAGGCTGTCGTGCCTCCGACGGCTTCCGCCGGTGTCTCTATCAGTCCCACTATCCCCGATGTGCCTACAAGGAGTATGACGGTGAGAAGTACGGAGAAGACCATGAACAGGGTGATGGTGTTGCCCACCACCATGGAAGTCCGCCGTTCGTCGCGCGCTCCGATGGACTGGCCCACCACCACGGTCGTACCCATTGCCAGTCCGATGATGATGACCGTCAGCATGTGCATTATCTGAGACCCGATGCTTACCGCCGTGATACTTTCCACCCCACAGTACTGCCCGATGATGTAGAGGTCTACCATTCCGTACAGTATCTGCAGGAAATAGGAGAGTAGGTAGGGTATGGAGAATTCAATAAGATTACGTTTTATACTGCCTTCAGTCAAGTCCTTCGCTTTCATAGTATTCCTGTCTTGTCGCTTTTGTGGGTGCAAAGTTACGGCTTTTTCGGCAAAGACGCAAATGGGCGGTCATGAAACACTGCTGTCAGACACTACAGGTCTATCTGTAGCAGGATGGGCAGGTGGTCACTGTAACCGTTGTTGTACTTGTAGCCTATGTAGGTGCGTGACGGTTGCAGTCCTCCGTACTTGTTGTCTTCCTCCAGAAGGAACGGCAGGTTGGCTATGAAGGCACGTGAACGGCTCAGGTTCGGACTCACGAATATCTGGTCGATGCAGTCCCATGTCCCTTGGTACTTGTACGACCCGCCTACCTTGTAACGTGCATCCTTGTTCAGCAACTGGTAGGACTCCGAGAGGCATACCAGTGAACCGAAGGCGGTCCTGATCAACTTGGACCGCGGTCCGTCGTTGAAGTCCCCAAGCACGATGATCCGTGGCTGCCGCCTGACGGTCTTGAGGGAGTCCACCGACCGCATTATCGCTTCCGCCACAATCCTGCGGTTCTTCTCGCCCGTCTTTCCGTTCAGTTTCGACGGCAGGTGCGCCACATAGATGTCGAGTGTGTCAGTACCCGCAGTGCCGCTCACGTAAAGCACGTCCCTTGTGGGGGTACTTGTCCCGGCGCGTATGGCATGGTGGTTGATCGGGTGGAAGGTGAAGGGGGAGTAGACCATCGCCACATCAATGCCGCGCTGGTCCGCTGAATTGGTCATCACGTATTCGTAGCCTACGGACGCGAGGGGCGTTCGGCGCAGGAGATAGGAGAGGACGGTGTCGTTCTCCACTTCCTCCAGACAGATGATGTCCACAGGTCTCGTGTCGCCCACGGCGGCAATGACCTTACCTATGTTCTTTAGTTTCCTGTACATCCTGTTGCGTGTCCACCGGCGCGGACTGTCGGGTAGATACGCCTGGTCGTTCTTGCCCACGTCGTGTATGGTGTCGAACGCGTTCTCGCAGTTGTACGACATGACGGTCAGTGGCTGTGCCTCTATGCCCAAGCTCAGCGCCATGCATACAAGTATGGTAATTGTTGTTTTCATTCCGGTAAAAATGAAATCCCCTCCACTCTTGGATGTGGGTGGAAGGGATTGGTTATAGTTTGGTTGGGCGAATCAGAACAACTTCTCGGGATACTCACCGGCATCCACGAGGCTCTTGATGCGAGCCACCGTGTCCGGACGGTCGGCTGCGTAGGTCACACCGAACCACTTGCTGGTGGTGTCGAGTACCTCCACTGTAGCTGTGCCGTCGTTGATGAGTTTGCTTACCATCAGAGGGATGAAGAACTCCGCCTTCAGGTTCTCCATGTTCTTCGGGTCGCTGAGGAATTCCTTGAAGTAGTCCTCGCTGTACTTGAAGTAGTCGGGTGTGAAGCCCCACATGTTCATTGACACAGGGGTGTTCTCCGCTGTCTCGACCCATTTCTCGCCTTCCTTGTAGCATATCTTGCCGTCCACACGCATTATCTCGGTGCGCTCCACCACATCGGTAAGGTGGTGCTGCGCGTCGGTGGCGCATATACCGCGCGCCACTGTACCGTTCTCGCTAAGGGTGTTGCACACACGGAAGCCCACCATCGCATACTTGTTGGCCGAACCCTCGGGCAGTTCACTGAGGAACTTGCCGATGGAGGCGAAGGCGTCGCGTCCGTAGAAGTCGTCACAGTTGATTACACAGAACGGCTCTTTAATCACATCCTTGCCCATGAGTACAGCGTGGTTCGTTCCCCAAGGCTTCACACGGCCTTCTGGGCAGTGGAACCCTTCGGGCAGGGCGTCGATTGACTGGAAGCATAGCTCGCATGCCACCTTCCCCTCATATTTGGAGAGAATCTGTGTGCGGAACTGATCCTCGAAATCCTTGCGGATTACCCACACGATCTTGCCGAACCCGGCACGGATGGCATCATAGATGCTGTAGTCCATGATGGTCTCTCCGTTAGGTCCCAGACCGTCGAGCTGTTTCAAACCGCCGTAACGGCTTCCCATGCCTGCTGCAAGCAGAAATAGAGTTGGTTTCATATCATTATTCGTTTTTAGTAGTTAATTACGTGTTGCAAAGATAGAAAATAATTGACTAATGGAGTCGGATAAACGGTTTTATTTTACGGCTTACCGCCAATTTATGCTACCAGACTAACGCTGAGGCTCCCACGACGGCGATGTCGGAGTCTTTCATTGACGAGACAATCAGTCTGGTCCTGCCTTTGTAGATCTTCATCACATTCGCCTCCATAGCCTCACGGACAGGCTTGAGGAGATACTCCCCGGCCTTGGCAAGTCCACCGAACAGTATTATCGCCTCGGGGTTGGAGAAGGCTATGAAGTTGGCGAGTGCCTCGCCGAGTATGGTTCCCGTCTTCTGGAAGACGAACAGTGCCGCCTCGTCGCCCTTCACCGCGGCGTCATACACGTCCTTCGACGTGATGTTGTCGGTCGGTAGGTCACGTAACAGTGACGGCGAGTCCGACTGCCGCAGGATTTCCTTGGCACTGCGAGCCACACCGGTGGCGGAGCAGTAGGCCTCCAGACATCCTTTCCTTCCGCATCCGCATTGCCTTCCGCCGGGTCTCACTGTCACGTGTCCCAACTCTCCGGCGAAACCGTCGTGTCCGTAGACCACCTTGCCGTTGACGACGATGCCCGAACCCACTCCTGTGCCGAGGGTTATCATGATGAAGTCGTCAATGTCCTTGGCGGCTCCATACACTTTCTCTCCGAGGGCAGCCGCGTTGGCGTCGTTGGTGGCGAGAACCTTCAGTCCGTCGAGTGCCGACGAGAAGAGATCCGCCAGTGGGATGACCGTCTCTTTCCACGGCAGGTTGGGGGCGTACTCAATCGTGCCGTGGTAGTAGTTGGCGTTAGGCGCGCCGATGCCGAGTCCCACGATGTCTGACAGTTTGACTCCCTGCCTGTCGCACAGTTGTCTCACCCTACCGCTGACGGTCTTTATATACTCGTCCAGCACGTGGTAGTCCCGGGTCTTTACAGCGTCTGTCGCCAGGACCTCCCCATTCTTGTCCACTATCCCGAATACGGTGTTCGTGCCACCGATGTCCATTCCTATAGCATACATGCCTGTATCCTGTTTATTGCTTCCTTATGCTTTCGTATATTTCAAGAACGTCCTGACTGTCTACAGTGCCGTCACCGTTGACATCCTCCACAGCCCTTTCCGTTCCGTCGGAAGTGCCGCTCTTGATGTAATCATACACCTTCAGCACGTCCTGCGTGTCAATCACTCCGTCGGAGTTGACATCCACCTGTCCCACGATGAAGATCAGACCCTCGCTGATGCGGCTGGTGTCCCAGATGAAGGTCTCCGGCAAGTTGAACTTAGGCGTTCCTGTGACTGTCTTGGCCTCGAACACCCTGATGGAGTCGCCCACACCGAGGGTGGAGTACTTGCTGATGGTTACCTCTATCGTTCCGTTCATCGTCAGTCTGTTCACGTTGACGAGTGTGGCGCAGCCTCCGCCAGTGGCGGTGGCGCACTTGCGGGCGCAGGTCTGGTATACACTGTTTGCTCCGAAGGTCATGTTCTTGCCCCCGGCGTCAATCGTGCCGGAGAATGAGGTGGCGGTGGTGCCTACCTGCACTGTTCCGTTGATGGTGTACGATGAGTTGGTCAGTGTGCCTGTTCCAGAGAGTGTCGCTCCGGCACTTACCGTGAGTGTGCCTTTGCCGAGCGTGGCGGTGGAGTTCACGTGCATCTCACCTGCGGAGACCGTCACACTGCCTGTGTTGTCCCATGACCCCTTGACTGTCATCTTGCATTTGCCCATCTTGGTGAAGTTGTCGATGCCGGTAACCACACCTTCGAAGGTGAAGTCGGTACTGTCGTTGCCCACCTGCCAGTTGTTGGCTGAGGCCACCGCACCGTTGGAGAATGAGCTGTATCCCCCGAGTGATCCGGCGCCTGTGAGTTGTCCCATGCGGAGTGTCTTGCCTGAGTTCTGTACATATACGCCCGACGGTATGTTGAGAGTCCATCCCTGGCCTCCGTTGCCGGTGTCGAGGGTGAACCTTCCGTCAGCCGCTATCGTGGCATTTGACACGAGTGTGCCTTCAAACTTGGACATGTTGAGCCGTAGCGGCGTGCGTGTGGCTACCCATCCGTTGCCCTGCTCGGCAGCGCAATAGACGGTAATCTGTCCGTCACCTGTGAGAGCCAGGTCCGTAATCGCCCTGTTGACGGTGGTCAGAGCCGCACTTGCTCCACTTGCCACGTTGATTGGCACGTTAAGGAAACCGTTTCCCATGACGGAAGCCGTGCCTTGCAGTTCGAGGGCGTTGGCGGGTTTGGCAACTGCGTTGACCGTACCTGCCTGTACCGTCATCTTGGCGAGTGAACCCGCTTTGTTGACCGTGAGCCATCCTGCGCCTTTCTTCGTGAGGAGTGTTCCTGAGAACGCGGCGTTCTGAGTGAATCCGCCGGTGTTGTTGATGACACCGCCTTCAGTCCCGACGAACTTGATCGGCGAACCGTTGATGATGGACTCGCTGTTCTGCAGTACGGCTCCGTTCTCCATGGTGAACTTGTTGGCTGACGTGGTTACGGCGCCGAGGTTGCCTTTCTCCTTGTTCTCGTTGGCGAGGGAGCTGACGACCACTGTTCCGCCTTTGAGGTAAGTGCCGCCTGTGTATGAGTTCTCGTTGGTCACCTTCACTATGCCGGCGCCTTCTTTCACGAACGCGCTTGCGCCTTCAATCGAACCGACACCGGAGAGTGTGTATGTCTTTGTCTCGTTCCTGAATATCACAGAGTCAGCCTCGATGTCGTCCTCCAGACTCACCGCCGTCCTCGCCGCCTCGTCGGTGAAGTTTACGATGTCGCCCTTCACGAAGTAGTCCGCTACCTTAGTGTCGTCGTCCGACAGATAGAAGTTGTTTGTCTTGGCAAAGTCCCAGACGGAGGATTCAGATCCAGTCCATACGATGTCGGACGCTCCGCGCACTGACCCGAGTGTGAGTATCAGGTTGTTGTCGCTGTCGATGGAGAGTCCTGCCTTCAGGTCGGTCACACCCTCAATCTTTATGTTGGCGAGCGATCCGGTCAGTTGTTCCACCCTGCCTATGATGTAATCGCCTGTGGCGAGTGTCGCTGATCCGTCGGCCTTGTGTTCCACCACCTCGATCACCGGCTGTATGTAGGCCGGCCCGTAGGTCTGCCATACGTCGGATGTCTTCTTCTCGATGCGCAGTGCCTTGGTGTTTACCTTGTCCGCCTTCAGTCCGTCTGAATAGAGGTCGAGGACGATACGTGAACCGAACCCGAGGTAGAGCGTGCTGTCGATGGTGATTGTGCCGGCGTTGTCGGCTCCGCCCGGACGGATGATTGCGCCGTAGTCTGCCTTGATGCTCTTGAACTCACCTCCGTCGCTGTTCAGTTCGGCGAAGCGGTTGAGCCACAGCAGCGATTTCCTCATCGAACCGTTGAACTCCAGTGTACCTGCCCAGATGTTGGTCTCGCCTGTGTAGGTCATATCCACAGCCGGCAGTTTGAGTATTCCGTCGCCTTGCTTCACCAGTCTCATGCTTCCGGTCAAGGCCCCGCCTGTGACCTCACATGTGTAGTATGAGTAGTTGATTGGTGTCTGTTGCTTGGTGGTGTTGCTCTCAGCCGTTCCCTCCACGTTCGACGGCACGTTGAACGTGACCATATAGGGCGCGGCTCCGTCCTGTATCTTTATCTTCGTGTCGTTCATCTCGCACACGATGAGGTGGGAGTCCTCACTGGTGATGGTTCCTCCGTCGGCGATTTCCACACGGCCGGTCATGGTGTTGGTAGGCGGAGCCACGGTGATGCCTTCCATCTTGCCGAGGAAGTACGACTTGTGTGGCGGCTGGTTGTAACCCATCGTCTGCCATACCATGGCGTTGCGGTACTGGTGGTCAGACCAGAGGGTAGGAATCCTGTATGTCGTCGGGTAGTTGGTCGTGTAGATGACGAAGGCGTTGTCGCCATAGCGCAGCACCATCTCCTCACGCCAGTCGCCAAGGATGTCGCCGATGGCCCCGGCGTTGTTCTTCGAGCTGTTGGCGAGTGAACCCACGCACTGCACGAGTCTCGCTCCTGTTCCCGGCTTGTATACCACCGCCGCTTTCGCCGTTCCCGGAGAGTCCATGTACTCGTCGCAGAGGTCTCCGTCCCAGTAGATGCGCGCGTTGAGGTCGCTCCAGTCCATGAGGTTGAGTCCGCTTATCTCCTTGTCGGCGCATGAACTTATCCATCCTGTGCCTACGGAACGTCCTGTGGACCCCGGGTACTGGTCGGTGAAGTTGCCCATCAGCGCCCTGCCGTCGTCGCCGGATCCCGCCACACGGTAGTATATCTTTGATGTGACCGCATTGCGGTAGTTCATGTTGGGACTGGTCTCGTTGCAAGCGTACTGTTCCTCGTACTTGCGGTAGGGGTCGAAGTCGGAGCAGTGCTGCGCGTCACCGTGGCCGAGGCCGGTAGTGGAGAGTCCCTTGCCGTTGTCGTCGATGACCATTGAACCGAAGATAATCTCGTCCTTGCCGTCCCAGTCCACATCGCCTACGGCGAAGTTATGGTAGCCCTGTCCGAACCAAGGACCTGCCACGTTACATTCCCAGTACCAGCGTTGGTTGAGCTTGTGTGTCGCCTTGTCCACATCGTAGGTAATCATCTTGTGCTTGGTGTAGCAGCCGCGACCGAGGTAGATGCTGGCGTGCCGTCCGTCGAGGTAGGGCGCGCCGAAGTAGTGCTTGGTGGACCGGTGGCCTATGATGCCTGTACCCCAGTCAGAGTCGAGTCCGCGTTCCAGCGGATAGTCCATATAATCGGGATGTTCCGAAGGCCCTATCTGGTACGGCTTGCCTGTAGCCCCCTCGAGGTAAAGCAGGTATTCGTTGCCGGTGGATGTGTATTCGATGCCGCTCCACCGGGTGTCCTCGTCGCCCCCGACCTTGGTGGTCGTTCCGTCGGCGTGGTGGATAATCATGTTGTCGGCGCCTCTGAGCAGTACTTCAGCCTTACCGTCCTCGTCCCAGTCGAAGCACACCACGTCCCACTGCTCGTCAGCTCCCGCCAGCATGTTGGGACCCATGTCGATCCACCAGAGGCGGTTGCCGTTGATGTCGTAGCAGTCAACATGGTGGAAACGGACGCTCTGTGACATGTCGCCGGCGTCCGAGCAGGGCCGTTTGATGATGAACTCGCTCACTCCGTCACCGTTCAGGTCTCCCAGACTGATGTCGTTCACCTGATAGTAGCTGCTGGCGTCGTCACCGTTACGGTCTACCGGTTTGATGAGCTGCACTTCCTTGTAGCCGTTGGTCCATACCGCCACCTGCGGACACTGTGCCTGTTCCACTCCACGCACAACGGGAGCCACACTGTACTTCGACGTTGTGGTTCCCGCTGCGTGGCTGTAGTTCGACACGTCAAGGTTGCTTGCTATTTTCGTGCCGTTGCAATAGAGGTTGTAGGTCACGTCATAATATTCCTCGCCAAGGACTCTCCAGGAAACAAAGATGCCTCCGGACTGTCCCGGAATGGCTACCAGTCCTCGGTCGAGTTTGTCTGTGACGCGCTGTGCGTACATCGTCGCCGATAAGGTGGCGAATAATACAAAAGTCAGTAATTTTTTCATCAGTCAATAGCTTTAGTTAAGTTCAACCGCAAAGTTAAACAAAAACTGAAACATATTATCCGCTATGACCCTTAAAAGTGCTTGTTTAAGTGGAAAAATACTTTTGTACTGTCTGTTTTGACTCTGAAAGGGCTGTCCGGGGCTGTGTGTCAGAACCTCATGCCCCTCATGCCTCCGCCCCGGCGCATGTTCCTGAACTGCGCCATGCGTCCTGCCGCAAAGTTGCGTGTCTGCAGCACCACCTGCGCGGCGTGTCCCGGTGTCAGTATCTCCAGAAACTTGGCGTAGTACTCCTTGTCCGTCTCCGCCTGTTTCTTCTGGCGGTCGAACTCCTCCTCCATCATCTTCTCCGCTTCCTCTTCGGTGAGTTTCTTGAAGTTGACATCCGCTCCGGCCTTCTGCTGGTAGCCGTACTTGTCCACTATGTTCTCACGCGCTTTCTGCCATTCGATATAGAGGTTGATGAACTGCGCTCCAGTCTCGTTGCTCAGGTCGAACGACTCGACATACTGGTTCGCCTGTTCCGTGTACCGTTCTTCCTGCTGCTGTTCTATCTTCTCCTGTTTCTTGTCCGCCTTCTTGTCGCCGTCGTCTTTCTGCGCGTATGCTCCGGCGGCAATCAGTCCGATGCAGACCGCGAATATGATTCGTTTCATGTCAGTCATGTTTTTAAGTGTTTAGAATCCCATTGGAGGTGGCATCATCATCATCATTCCGCCACCGAAGAAGTTGCCCATGGTGTTGGTGTCCTGGAGGAATATCTGCGCCGCTTGCTGTGGGGTGACGATGGACTGGAACTCCTTGTAGTACTTCTTGTCCACCTCAATCTGCTTCAACTGCCTGTTGACGCTCTGCAGCACGTACTTGTCCGCCTCCTCCTTGGTGAGGTTGTCGAAGTCGATTGACGACTCCTCGCTCTCCTGGTCACCGCCTGTGGGGTTGACTGCGTTGAACCGGTCGTTCTGCCAGTTGAGGTAAATCACGGAGAACAGGTCCTTCTTCTCTTTCTTGAGCTTGAACTTCTTGATTAGCACTTTGGCCTGGTCCACATAGGTGTCGGCTTTGTTCTGGCTGGTCTTGGCTTGTGAGGTCTCTTCGTTGCCTCCCCAGCCCCAGCCGCCTCCGCCCCATCCCTGGGCATGCGCGCCGAGGGACAACAAAAGGACGAAGACCAATAGACTGAACTGCTTCATGTTGTATCTGTTTTGTTTGGTTTATGTCTGATGGCACAATCGTTTCATATACGACTAAAGAAACGCTGAAAGGTTTAACTCCCATGTGTCGTAGCACACGCCCCTGCCGCCGAACGACTCTTTCTGGAAGGTCAGTCCCTCGTTCAGTACCTGTCCTCCCTTCTCAGTGGATATACCGAAGTCGAGGTACTGCCTGTCGGCGTAGACATGGCTTATCAGGTGTTCCGTCAGATGGTCGAACGCCCCTGTGGCTTTCCCCTCGGCGTTGGCTGAGATGTATTGGGTGTGTACTGTCTGACCGGTGTCGAACACCACGGTTCCGGCAATCACCTCGCCTGCCGGGTTCTTCACTACATACAGTCTGATTCTGTCCTCGAACCGTCCCATGATCAACTCCAGCTCGTCGATGGTGTGTACCGGGCGCACTCCGTGCCGTTCCCTGAGGTTGTTGTCCAGTATGTGCCAGAACTCCGCCACGCCACGATCCTCACTGACGGTGTGTCCTGCCTTGACTGACTTTGCCGCACATCTCCTGCGCAACTGGTCCATCTTGATGGCGTCGGGGATGAATATGGTCTGTGAGAGGTTGCGCGCGCTTAGTCTCGCTCCGTGCCTGTAGAGGAAGTAAAGGTCTTCCTGCGACGGATACCTATTATATATATAAGGTATAGGCTTGTAGTAAAGGGTGGTGAAACCCTCCGCCGCAAAGTGGCGGCAAGCACAGTCCAAGGCTTCCGTCACCTCACTCGTGCGGATGCCCTTCGACATCAGTAGGCCTCCGTAGGTGAGTCCCTGGTGCGAATGGACGGTACGGCTCTGACTGTCGGTGTTGGCTGGCAGAACCGCTATGAGGTGTCCCTTCCTGTCGTGGAACATCAGTGACGCGTCGTGAAACCGTTCCTTGTGGTAGTCCATGAAGTTGCGGTCGAGGAGGAAGGTGGCGTTCTTCGACTCCCCGACCAGTGTGTTCCACTCGTCCTTGCGGTCGGGTGTGTAGGGTGTCATGTTTGTCATCTCTTCAGGAATTCGTCGTAGTCGTTGATATATCCCTCTGCGATGTAGGGGTGGGATGCCAGAACCACGCACACTGTTCCCGGAGTGAAGTTGCGCAACTCGCACCATACCCCGGGCCCTATATATATACCTGTGTCCTGTCGGTTCATGTGGTAGGTGCGCTCACCATCACCGTCGCTCACGAACATGTCGAACGTCCCGCTGATGGGGAACACTATCTCCGCGCAGATGGTGTGCGCGTGACCGCCCCTGGTCTTCCCCTCCGGGATATTACTGATCCAAAACACTCTCTCGACAGCAAACGGAAGCGATGAATTCTCGGCGAAACTCAGTTCGCCGCGTTCGTCTGCCACATCACCCACTCGAATCCATTTTGCGCACCTTGGAAGGTCCAAATCCTTGTTTTGCCCCATATTTCGAATTATTTTTGTGCAAAGATATAACTTTTTCGTCAAAACATTTGGTGGGTCAAAGGAAAAAACCTAATTTTGCACTCGCTTTTCGGAAGCATCTTCCCAAGGGGAGTTGAAGAAGAGTTCGATTCAGACGAAGCTTGTCTCCTTGGAAGGATGGGTGAGTGGCTGAAACCAGCAGTTTGCTAAACTGCCGTGCGGGTAACCGTACCGGGGGTTCGAATCCCCCTCCTTCCGCGGTAAGCGGAGCTGAGAACAGTAGGGTAGCTGAGAAAAGCATACATAATGGCGCTTTCGTCTAGCGGCTAGGACACATGCCTCTCACGCATGGAACACGAGTTCGATTCTCGTAGGCGCTACAAAGAAGGAAGGGACGCAACCGGTGGTTGCGTCCCTTCGTCATTTTCTAACCCGGGGTTCCGCTTCGCTTGCTCCGTTCTAAATGTCAAGAAAAGCCGTGTATTCACGTGGATTGACAACCGTTTACATAGGACGAATCTGGTGACGTGAACCGTCACAAAATCAGTCTTTCAGACAGCCGACAGGCACGACGTATATTCCGTCCTTGCGTTGGTAGGCATAGTCGCCGATGGCAGTCAGTACCATCATGAAGGCCGGTGCCTTCATCTTGGTGGTGTCTATCTTCGAGGCAAGGGCGGTCAGGGTGGCTGCGCCTTTCTCTATGGCCTGAGACCCGCCCAGTTTGATTTCCACCAGACCGTAGTTTCCGTTGCGGAGATGCAGCACGGCATCACATTCCAGACCGTTCTTGTCGCGGTAATGGTAGACGTTGCCGTCCACGGCATCGGCATATACACGAAGGTCGCGAACGCACAAGGTTTCAAAAAGTAGCCCGAAGGTCTCCAAGTCGTTGATGAGGTCGTCTGGTCCTAAGCCCAATGCAGCCACAGCTATGGATGGGTCTACGAAATACCTGGTCTCGGATGACCGGACTGCCGTTTTACTGCGTAGGTTGGGGTTCCATGCCGGCATGTCCTCAATGACGAAAATCTTTTTGAGCGCGCCGATGTAACTCATGACAGTCCTGTCACTCAGGCTTTCCTCATCGTTGTCTATCATGTCTTTCCTGATGGACCCAACGCTCACCTGGCCGCCTTGAGACCGGGCGTATGACCGTAGCAGGAGTTTTGTGCGTTCAGTGCTGCGTGTCACCTCATCCACTCTTGAAATGTCTGTCTTCACTACCGCGTCATAGTAGTCGTATGCTTGCCGTAAGGCGGCACGCTTGCCTTTGGTTGTGGCGCTTGGCCATCCGCCACGGCACACGAGGAACGCGATGTCTTCAATCTTGAGTTTGTTGTAGCCCTCTATTGCCGCGTCGCCCTTGAAAAGATTACTGATACTCACTTCACCGGTAGACTCCCCTGACTCCCATAGCGACATGGGGCGCATCGTAATCCACGCGAACCGTCCGGTACCAGTATGGTGAATCCTCTCTGTGGATGCCGGGACGGCAGATCCGGTAAGGATGAATTGTCCTTCCTCGCCCCGGTGGTCTACCTCAAACCGGATGGCATCCCAAACTTGTGGGATAATTTGCCACTCGTCTATCAAACGTGGGGTCTCTCCTTTGAGGATCATACTTATCCTCATGTCTGCCATCTCCAGATAGTTCTTTTGATTGTCTGGATCTGCCATATAAAGCACGCTTTTTGCCTGCTGCTCGGCGGTGGTTGTCTTGCCGCACCATTTCGGCCCTTCGATAAGTACGGATCCAACTTCTTCAAGTCTGTACTCCAACAGTTTATCCGCAATCCTTTTCTTGTACTCTTTCATTCCTGTTCCCAGTTTATTTTGCCGCAAAAGTACAACAATTGGTTGGATGTACCAAATTTTTCGGGGATTTTTGCAGTGTTTGGCGGTAAATCGTTGCAGTGTTTGGCCGCGTTTTGATGCAGCGTTTGGCTGTGTTTTGATGCAGTGTTTGGCTGTAAATCGTTGCAGCGTTTGGCTGCGTTTGAAACTCACGATTATAGTATGCCAAGAAAAACGGTTAAATTCTGTTAAGCACAAGGTGGTTTCCCAACATGCCCCACAGATACCTGTGAGGGGTCTCGAGAGAAGGGGTCATTTCACTCGAGTGATTTGATCAATTCACTCGAGTGATTTGATCGATTCACTCGAGTGAATTTGGACAGTGACTTTTGACGGTTGGCGAACCACATCACAAAATGGGTTGATTTAGCCAATAAACCATAAAAACCTAAATAAATGTGTATGGCTTTGTGACGGCAAAAAAAGCATCGCCAAACATAGCCAACCAATGGCAAATGCGGAACAACCTTTGGGGTTCTTCAGCGCTTCGAGTTGGTAAGGTGACTGTTCTGCGAAAGTTATATACGGACAGCTGTGTGTTGGAAACAGTGACAGTCGCCCGCTTATCCGAAATTTGCCGTAGTATACTGCCTGCCGATGGCATGTATGTGTCGTAATATCTGTTGCTCTCGTTCCTTTGACGGTTTCTTGAAGCCGTTGATGTAGTTGCGGAGCAAAGTGGAGTTGATGCTCACCTGCTTGGCGAACTCGGCGATGTTTATCTCCTTGTGGGCAAGGAAGAACCGCTGTAGCGGTGTCGGTTCGGCATCGTCATAGCCGAAGCTCTCGAAACTGATGTCCTCGTCAAGGTTCCGCCAGTGTATGCCGTCGAAGCCGAACGTGTATTTGTTCCGCTCTTCATCAGAGGCCTCCTTCAGTTTAGGATACCATAGTAAGGACTGTTTGTGGGTTTTGTCTGCCTCGTCCACACCATATATGTGGTTGTCGTCAAACCAAATTCTCTTTATCTCCATTGTCGTTCCTCCCTATCTGTTAAAGTACTCATCCCACCGTGCCATGATGATGTCAGTATTCTCGTCGATAACCTCCTTGATTTTCTTCAATTCGCCTGTTTTCAAGCCTTGCGCTTTGTTCAGGACGAAAGCGTTGCCGTCATAGTCGAACTTAGCAAAGCCGGATGCTCCCTCAACGTGAACATGTACTGGCTCATGCTCCTTGCTGTAGAAGAAGAACGAGAACCCGAAAAATCTGAATATTTCTGGCATGGTCGAATATTTTATGCCGCAAATGTAGGAATTATCTTCGATACCACAAAAGGAAATGGAAAAAAAAGCGGATGAACCAAACAATAAGCCTACGGTGCAGCTAAATTTCAGACATTTTTCATGTTTCCTTGGCGCGGATGTGTCCTCCTTCAGAGAAAACCGTTACCTTTGCAGACGTAAGGCGTTTTTGTGCGCCTTGGTTTAAGCGATAAGAAGAATATGAGGAATCATTACGATTATACCAACAGGTTGGTTTTGAGGTGGGGGATAATGCTTGTCCTCGCCATGGTGTCGTCTTTTGCCTGTGCGCAGAATATCGGTGTGAGTTCGTTCAGGTTGCTGGAGAGAGACTTGACGGCAAACCGTGAGGGTACTATCGAGCTGGACCAGAACGGCGACAAGGCGGCACTGATAAGGATAGTGACGACACAGACCGGTTTCGAGTTCGACTGTGGGTCGCTCGGTGTCGTGAAGACTATGCAGAAGACAGGTGAGATATGGCTTTACGTCCCACGTGGTGTCAAGCGCGTCTCGATTATGCACTCCCAGTTGGGCGTTCTCCGTGACTATGAGTTTGGTGTCCCCATAGAAGGGGCGCGCACTTACGAGATGGTTCTCACCACGGGTCAGGTGCAGACCATAGTACAGCAGGACATGGGAGGGTCGTACCTCGTGATGACGGTGAACCCCTCCAACGCCATAGTGGTGATTGACGACGTGGAGCAGCCTGTGGAAGGAGGCGTGGTGTCCAAGTTCCTGAATTACGGCACACATACATATAGGGTGTCGGCACCCCTTCACCACACTGAGAACGGAATCATAGAAATCGGCAAGGAGAAAAAGACTCAGGACATAACGTTGAAACCCGCTTACGGTCTGCTTGAGATAAGCACTTCCCCCGAGAACGGAGCGAAGGTGTACATAGACGACGCCGCCACAGAGGCTGGAACCACACCGTTCACCACAGGCAAACTGGCTGGCGGCAGCCACACCCTCCTTATCCAGCTGCCCCAGTACGAGAGCCACACTATGACGGTTGACGTGCCGTCGGACGGGTCCACCCGGAAAGTGTCCGTTCCCATGACCGCCAATTTCGGAACACTGACGGTCACCGCTCCTGGAGGTTGCCATATCTACGTGAACAACGACGACAAGGGAGTGTCCCCTTGGACAGGCAAGCTCTCCGCCGGCCCTTATGTGGTCGAGGCTCGCCTTGAGTCCCACCGCACCACAAGCAAGAGGGTTGACGTGGCGAAGGGCGGCAAGCATGAGGTCACTCTCGACGCCCCAGTCCCCATCTACGGCACTCTCAACGTTACGAGCAAGCCAGTCGGGGCAGACGTGTACGTAGACGGAAAGAAGGTGGGTGCAACCCCGGACATATTCAGCAATGTGCTTGAGGGTACACGCACGGTGGAACTGAAGAAGTCGGGCTATACGGTCTACAGCTCCAAGGTCACGGTGTCGGAGGGCAAGGTCACCGACCTCGCCGCCACTCTGGCGGTGGAGGAAACACCCCAGCCGGTTGTCGCTACAGGCCAGGGCAGGACCGTCAAGGGCAATACTGGCAATGCGGTGATAGACGAGCTTATCGGCAACATGGTGTATGTTGAGGGCGGCACGTTCACGATGGGCGCGACCTCGGAGCAGGGGAGTGATGCATATAATTGGGAAAAACCGACGCACCAAGTAACCCTCAGCAGCTTCATGATAGGCAAGTACGAGGTGACCCAGACTCAGTGGAAGGCTGTGATGGGCAAAAAACCGTCCAAGTTCAAAGGAGACAATCTGCCTGTTGAACGCGTCTCTTGGAACGACTGCCAGACGTTCATTACCAGACTGAATTCGTTGACAGGTCTCAATTTCCGTCTGCCGACTGAGGCAGAGTGGGAGTATGCCGCCCGTGGCGGAAACAAGAGCAAGGGATACAAGTACTCGGGCAGCAACAATATAGACGACGTGGCGTGGTATACAAGTAACAGTGGCAGTAGGACACATGCAGTCGGCACTAAGCAGCCCAATGAACTCGGTCTGTACGACATGAGCGGCAACGTGTGGGAATGGTGTAGTGACTGGAATGATAGTTACAGCTCGTCGGCTCAGACGAATCCTACAGGTGCTACAGCGGGCTCTTACCGCGTCAACCGTGGTGGCAGCTGGAGCAGCGGCGCCAGGAGCTGCCGTGTGTCTAGGCGGGACCACTTCACTCCTGACTATTCCTACTACTACCTCGGTCTGCGCCTTGTCCTCCAAGTTCAACCTTAAAAAATAAAGAAAACAAAATAAAGAAAACACTCTGTCCGCCCAAAAGCCAGCCAAATAAAAGGCTGGCAAAAGGGGCGGACAGCGGCAAAAAAAATAAATATGCAGATAAAGATTTTCAGCTCTTCCGCTTTTCGAGTTGGCAAGACAGTGGAATGTCAACTACTAAGCTGCTCTTAGTTATGATTATCAGTGTCCCTGTCAGGACATGTGCGCCCCGAAGGGGCAGCCTGGGCTAGGTGCTTACTGGGCTTTCTGCCCGAAGTTTCACTCGGAGTGCCACACGTTGTGAACTGAATTGTTACGATTACGCTGTCTTACCAACGAGAAAAGCGGAAGATCCTTATTTCGTGCGCAAATAAATCAAATCAAAATACATAAGTCTGGTTCGCATTGGTTTGACTGCAACTTCGCACTCCGAATCTTTGTTGTGCAGGAAAATCCACTCTTCAGCCTCTGACGAAAAGAGAAATTTGAATCCGTTTCGCAGGTAATAATCAAAGACTTTCGGATGATTTACAGCATCTACTACCACAAATCTACACCCAGTCTTGTTTAAAGGGTCAACAAACCAAGACTTAATGAAATCAAGCAATTCATCGCCAATATGCAAACCTCTATACAAATCACTTACGGCCAATTGCCCAACCAAAACAGCCGGGTACTGAGGTCTGCGTTTCTCATTGGGTATTTTCCGATTCAATCTATTTCTAAGGTTTGAAGGGAGTACATCCACCTTCACACTTGAATTTGCAACAGTAAAAGCACATACGATGTCCAATATGTCCTGTTTGACAAAACAATAAGACTTTCCTAACAGCTGATACGCATAGTCAGCGTAATCATGGGTAAAGAACTCCGTAATGTCTTTGTCCTTGCAGGTGAATCCGTTGCTTTTTCTCAACACCTCCTCTGTCAATTCCAAAAAGTCGCAGTGTTCCAACATGTCAGATACACATCTTTGACCGTTTCAAAATAGCACGAGCCTTTGCCACTTGCTGTGTAAAATCAATTGAACCGCGTCTCTCCAGCGCCCTATCTGCTGCTTCGACAAAACGAACGGCAGCTTCACCGCTGAGAACTGGTATTGTTTTTATTTCAACTGACATATTTCTTGTTATTTAAATCGTTGTACCTTTCATTTGCTTGCGTGAATTCAACAAGCAAGTGCAAAGGTACTACTTTACTTTCACACCACCAAGCAAACGTCGATAATTTTCAAACACGGAAAACTCGGATTGCTGAGAAAAAAACACGATATGTCCCTTCCTTTTCGTTGATGGAATCAGACTGTTGGTTGAATAAATTTGCGGGTGCTGACGCTTGGCAGTACCTTTGCAGCCGATATAAACACAAACATACACATATATAAAGAAAGGAGAAAGTTATGAAAACGATTTTTGCTTCAGTATTGTTGGCAGGTTTGTCAGTCACTTGCAACGCACAGGGTGGACCTGGCGGCGGCGGTAATCCGGGCGGAGACTCCACAGGCGGTGGCGGATCCAGTTATGCCATCGGCGGCACAAGCAGCACAGGCTATTCACAGTCATCAGGCACCAATTCGGTATCCAGTCAGACCTATACCTCCACAGGGTCTGACGAGAACGCGGTGCAGGTGACAGGCGGCACTTTCACCATGACTGACTGCACCGTCACCAAGACAGGCGACTATAGTGCCAGCAGCGACAACACCAGCTTTTATGGAGTCAACTCCGCTGTCTATGTGGGAAGCGCCAGTGCCACCACAACCCTGACCATGACAGGCGGCACCATTACCACCAACGCCAAGGGGGCGAACGCCGCCTTTGCCTATGGAGAGGGGGTACTCAACATCAGTGGCGTGACTATCCGCAACACAGCCAGTCTTTCCCGAGGCATCCATGCCACAGGCGGAGGAACCATCGTGGCTTCCAACCTCGACATCGTGACTGCAGGTAGCAACAGCTCAGTAGTCGCCACCGACCGTGGAGGCGGTACGGTAACGGTTAACGGCGGTTCGTATGTGACCACCGGCACCGATTGCGCCATCCTCTACTCCACAGGCACCATCACCGCCAATGACGCTACAGGCAGTTCGTCGGAAGGCGAAGTGGGGGTCATCGAGGGCGACAACAGCATCATCATCAATAACTGTACCTTCTCGTCCGGGTCATCATCACGCGGACTGATGATACTACAGAGCGGTTCGGGAGATTCCGAGGGCTACAATGGCGCCATCAGCATCACAGGCAGTACCATCACGCTGACAAACGGCAACGCGCCTCTCTGTGAGATCCCTACCGACATCACCGGAACCCTGACACTTGACAATACCTCTGTTACCGTTCCCAGCGGCGTACTGATGTATGTGGATTACAACACACGTTGGAGTACCTATGGCGGAACAGGCAACCTGGTTCTGAAGAACGGAACTTACACCGGGGCAGTGAACGCCGACCAATACGGCACGGTGGCCGTGGATGTCGCCGGCACCGCCACATGGACAGGTTCTATGGACAGCGGTAACGAGGCGAAGTCCACCGCCGCCACCGTCAGTGGCACGTGGATTCTGGACGCCGACTCCTATGTGGACGACCTTGTAATCAATGAGGGGGCTACGGTTTATACCAATGGCCATACCCTGTCTTATGGCAGCATAACCAACAATGGCACGCTCGACACCACATCCACAGGCGTGACCGGCATCTCAGACATCACCGGCCCGTCCTCCGCCACAACCGATGCGACCGTATATAACCTGCAAGGCCAGAAGGTGGCGGCGTCCGTCGATGACCTCTCCGGTCTAAGCGGCGGCATCTATATTGTCAATGGCAGGAAATGTCTGAAGAGGTGACAATGTTTGGCTGAAGGCATACTTTGATTGGCGTTTTTGGAAAAATAGTCGGTTTGACGGTTAAATTTCAGATATTTTTCTCGTTTTTTATAATGCGAATGTGTCTGCTGTAAAATAAAACCGTTATCTTTGCACCGTGTGAACGCATACGGAAGGTCTCGAATGGCTTTGGCGGGGCGGACATACAATGGGAAAAGGGCAACCAATATATTTATGTGTAACCAAAGACAAATATAAGAAGTATGAAGACACTTAAAACTTTATTCGTGTTTTTGCTGGCGACGGTACTCGCAGTGCCTACAGTTTCAGCGCAGAGTTCAAACAAACAGTTGCAGAAGGCTCTCAAGAAGGAGTACAAGCAGAAGCAGAAGGAATTCAAGAAGGAGGGATGGAAGCTCTACGGAAGCACCCGGTCCCTCGATGTCGCTTTGCTGACCCATTACGACAAGCTCTCAGCCCTTGGCGAGAACGGTTACGAGGTGATGGGCGAGGCGAGCCGCTTCAAGTCAAAGAACGTGGGCAAGCAGCAGGCCGTCAACAACGCGTGCAACCAGTATGCGCGTCAGGCGGGCAGTAAGATTAGGGGACGCGTCGTGAGCGACCTTCAAGGCGGCGATGATGTCGCCGCTGAGTTCGACCACTTCTATGCTGCGTACGAGACTCTGGTGGAGAAGGAGATCAAGGGCGAGATGCTGGAGTCGTTCTCTGTCATCCGTGACAACGGCGACGACACTTACTCCATGCAGACCTTCTTCATCATCAGTGAGGACGCTGCCACCAAGGCGCGTATCCGCGCTTCGGAGAACGCACTGAAGGAGAGTGCGGCTGCACAGAAGTACGCCGAAAAGGTGAGCGAGTTCGTTCGTGAGGGTTTTGAACCTGTGTCAGAGAAATGACAGTGCGGCTTACGGCGGTTATGGGAAAACTGACTGGGACAGGGCATGTTGTGTGTGCCCTGCTCCTGTTGTTGTGCTGTCCGGGTGTCCGGGCGCAGAACTGGGATAACATAAGGGAAAGTCCCGAATACCTGTACGGTGAGGGCTTCGGCACGACGGTGGCTGAGGCGGACAACCAGGCCCTGTCGGACCTGATAAGCAAGATTGCCCTCAACGTGTCGAGCGCGACGAGCCAGAATGACAACGAGACGGTGACAAACGACAAGGTGACCTCGAACTCTGACTTCACCATGTCGGTCAAGACCTACTCTCAGGCGACCCTCACCAATACCGGACGTATCATACTGAGCAACGAGCCTGACGCCCATGTGGGCAGGTGGATACGGCGCGCGGAGGTGCGTAAGATTTTCGAGGCGAGGAAACTCAAGATACGCAGTCTGGTGGATGTGGCGGAAAAGGCTGAGGCGAAACTGAAAATCGGTGACGCTCTCCGCTGCTATTACTGGGCCTATATCCTTCTCAGGTCGCTCCAGCATCCGGAGGAGATGACCACGGTGGGACAGGACGGAAAGACCGTCCTCATGTCCGTGTGGTTGCCCGAGAAACTGAACGACCTGCTTGACGGCATGAACGCCACATGTGTGCGCAAGTACGCAGGTGGGGCGGAACTGAAGTTCACGTACAAGGGACAGCCTGTGTCGGCGGTGGACTACACCTACTTCGACGGCAGTGGCTGGAGTGCCATATACAGTGCGGCGGACGGTGTGGGCGTGCTTGAACTGCCGTCCTCCTCATCGCTTGCCCAGTACCAGTTGAAGTACGAGTTCGAGTACCGTGGACAGGCACATATCGACAAGGAGATAGAGAGTGTCATCAACTGCATCAAGTCCACTCCGTTCAAGGCGGCGTATGTCAAAGTGAAGGCTTCCGTCTCAGATGGGACGGAGGTGGCGCGCGACACGAACAAGGGAACGGCCACGGCTGTCTCCACTTCATCCAATGGGGTGGCGTTGCAGAAACCTGTAGGCGATGCAGGGGAGTACGCGCGCATAATGGCCAAGGTGGCGGACGCTGTCAAGTCGCGCCGCTACGGCAGTGTGGACGAACTGTTCACTGCCGGCGGACTCGACATCTACAACCGTCTGGTGAAGTACGGGTCGGCAAGTGTGGTGGGCAACCCCACATACAAGGTCTATCAGGACGGCGACAATGTGATCGGGCGCGGACTCCAGATGTCCTTCTCCTTCAAGAACGGAGTGAGGAAGGCGTTTGTGGAGGAACTGGTGTTCTACTTCGACCGGGACGGCAAGATTTGCAACATGGCGTTCGGCCTGGGACAGCGGGCGGAGGAGGACATACTCGGCAAGGGCAAGTGGAGCGAGGCGGCGCGCAAGGCCATCCTTAATTTCCTGGAGAACTACAAGACAGCCTTCGCACTGAAGCGCATCGATTATATCCGCACAATTTTCGACGACGACGCGGTGATTATCACCGGGTCGGTGGCAAGACGGTCTTACTCGTCCGCACGTGGAAGGGAGGGCCGCAACACCATTGCCGGCGGCAACATCATCAGGTACAACCGCCAGACCAAGGACGGTTATCTCGCCAACCTGCAGCGCACGTTCGACAGCAACGAGTTCGTCAACATCCGTTTCGCTGACAATGACGTGTACAAGATGGGAACTGGCAGCGAGACCTACGCCATACAGATAGCGCAGGACTACTACTCGACGAACTATGGGGACAAGGGCTACCTCTTTCTGATTGTTGATGTCAACGACCCTGACAACCCTATAATCAAGGTGCGCACATGGCAACCGGAGAAAGACCCCAATTTCGGACTCTACGGTCCGGGTGACTTTTAATTCTGCTTTATCATGAGGAAGAATATCATCACATGTCTGTTGGTCGTGGTGTCCGTCGGTGTGGCGGACGCGCAGATGGACAGCGACTTCGACCAGTTCCGCCAGCGGATGCTGGGGGACTACCAGAGCTACCGCGGCAATATACTCGACGACTACGCGCGGTTTCTTGACACCGTGTGGGTACAGTATGACCTGTTTACAGGCAAGAAACTCTATCCCGACACGAAACCGAAGACAGCTCCGGAGGCTCCGCCGGTGGACATGACCCCTGTGGCTATGGTTCCGGCGCCCGACGTGCCTGAGCCTACAGCCCCAGTGCCGGCCCAGGGACCGTCAATACCGGAGTTGCCGCCTGTGGCTCCGACAGTACCGGCGCAGAAGTATGTGACGTTCGACTTCTTCTCGATCAAGGCGAGAGTGCCTGAGGTGAGTCTTCCCTCGTTGGAGGGGATGGACGAACATGGCGTGAGTGTGCTGTGGAAGCAGTGTCAGGATGAAGACGTGTACGGCAAGGTGTCGTCAGCCCTCAACCAGTACCGCCTCGGGTGTAACCTCAACGACTGGCTCACGTTCCGGCTGGTACATGCCTATGCCGACGCCCTTTACCCCGGGGACGACAACTCCAGTGTAGTGCTTACCCATTACCTGCTTTCCAATATGGGGTTTGACGTGAGGATGGCAAAGGGACGGTCCGACCGTTTCCTGTTGCTCGTGCCGTTCCGCCAGATGGTGTACGCGCGCCCTTACCTCGAACTGGACGGGGTGAAGTATCATGTGTTCATGTATGACGGAGGGAAGGACGTGAGCGGTGAACTGACCACCCTCTCCACATACGGTCTGCCCAAAGGGGCGGATTTGGGCAGCAACTTCAATCTTGTATTGGGCAATCTCATGATGCCCGACAAGGGAGGGCGACGGTATGAGTTGACTGACGGTGTGATGACACTGAGGGGAACGGTGCCGGAACTGCCTGTGGCTGTGGCAAGCGCTTTCGTGCAGACGGAGATACCGGTATATGCCAGGTCGTGCATGTCGGAGGAGTTCAAGACGGAACTGTTGGAACAGGTGAGGGAACAGCTGAGGGGACTGTCGGAACAGGAGGCGGTGAACCGTCTGCTTCACTTCATGCAGTACGCCTTCGACTACGCCACCGACGGTGACCAGTTCGGCTATGAGAAGCCGTTCTTCATCGAGGAGAACTTCTATTACCCACGCAATGACTGCGAGGACCGTGCCATCCTGCTCACGTTCATCGTGCGCAACGTGCTGGGCCTGGATGTCCACCTGCTGCACTACCCGGGACATGAGGCTACCGCCATCCGCTTCACCGACCAGAGCCTGAACGGTGACGGTTATGTGTACGAAGGTAAGAAATACCTTATATGTGACCCTACATGCACTGGAGCGAATATAGGCACGTGCATGCCCGATTACGAGGACGTGAAGCCGAAGATTGAACTATGACGGGATTGGGTTCTTCCGCTTTTCGAGCTGGTAAGACTACGTAATCGTAATAATTCAGTTCACTACGTGTGGCACTCTGAGTGAAACCCCGGGCTGAAAGCCCAGTAAACTCCTAGCCCAGGGCAAGCGAAGCGACACCCTGGGTGACGATAATGGTGCCAAAAGTTGAAAAAAAACACACTTTTGGCACCACTATCGAAGGTTTTCCAGTGTTTCATTATTGTTGTCTGATTGTTTTGCCCTATCTTTGCATGCAGTTAAAACCAAGAAACTATGCGGCAGAACATCATAGGAAGAAAAAGGGAAATTGAGTTGATTGAGCAATGCCTCAATTCCAATAAACCGGAGTTTATTGCCATTTACGGTAGAAGGCGAATCGGCAAGACCTATCTTGTCAAACAGCTGTTGGGTGATGAGTTCAGTTTTTACATGACTGGAATTTACCAATGCTCCAAGATGGAGATGCTCACCTATTTTAGCGAGCAATTGTCATTGTATACTGGCAGGAAGCAAGCTAAACCTAAAGACTGGTTTGAGGCATTCTCAAAACTACGCTCTTATCTCATGTCAATACTGGAAGAAAAGGGGCGTCTCATAATTTTCATTGATGAGTTGCCGTGGTTTGACACCCCGAAGTCCAATTTCATCAGAGCCTTGGATTTGTTCTGGAACGGGTGGGCCTCAGACCAACCCAAGATTAAACTCATCGTATGCGGTTCCGCCACTACATGGATGACTGACAAACTGTTGGGTGACAAGGGTGGACTGCACAACCGGGTGACAAGGAAAATCTATCTGGCTCCGTTTGACCTTCATGAGACGGAACTGTTTTTGCAAGCCAAGGGCATTGTCTGGACCCGACATCAAATAGCGGAGTGCTATATGATTATGGGTGGAACTCCTTTTTACCTCAACATGGTGGACAAACAATACAGTCTGCCCCAAAACATAGACATGCTTTTTTTTGCGGAGGGGGCGGAACTGTCAGATGAATATGATTTCCTTTTCCGTTCACTTTTTCAGGACTCAGTACTGTACCGGAGAATAGTGGAACTTTTGGCAAAGAGAAAGGTGGGGATGACCCGTGAGGAAATCATGAAATCACTTCGTCTTACATCTGGGGGTAAACTGACAGAGGCGTTCAACAACCTCATTAGCTGTGATTTCATCAGAAAATACAGCATGTTCGGCAATATATCAAATGGAGCCATGTATCAATTGACCGACCTCTACACTCTGTTCTATCTTCATTATGTAAAAGGAAATGGGGAAAATGACGAACATTTGTGGAGTAATATGATTGACTCACCATCGCACCGGGCTTGGAGCGGTTATGCATTCGAGCAGCTCTGTTTGCACCATATCTCACAAATCAAGAAAAAGTTAGGAATTAACGGTGTGCAGACCAATGCCTATTCTTGGCAACAGAAAGCAAGTAAGGCCAAAGGCATAGACGGGGCGCAGATTGATTTGGTTCTGGACCGTCGTGACCAAATCGTAAATCTGTGTGAGATGAAGTATTCTCTTAACGCTTACGATATTACACCTGCTTATCTACAGAAATTGATAGAGAGACGAGAGGCGTTCCGAAAGGCGACTTCCACCAAGAAGGCCCTTCATATAACCTTTGTCACAGCGTCTGGAGTGAAAATGAACGCACAGGCGGGAATGATTCAGAGCATGGTGGAATTGGATGACCTGTTTGAGGCCAAAGTGTGACGGGTAACAAAGTTTAACACATTCCGCAGGCAAGGTTTTGCCGATTGTGAGTTTAAGTAGCAGACAGGGACGAAAGGAGGCGGCCGGTGCACAGACCTGATTCCCGGAGTTCCGTCAAGAAAAAGAAAATGATTGTACAACTTAAACAAACAAATGAAGACAATGAAAACAGTGAATATCTTAGGTTCAATGGTATTGATGGCAGCCCTGATCGGTTCGGTTACTTTCGCGTCATGCAGTGACGATGACGACGACGACTCAAGCAAGACGACGACCCTCAAGTTCAGCAAGAACAGTGTGAGTGTGGAGGTGGGAAAGACCGACACCCTGAAGGTGACCAACGGAACACAGCCGTTCACCGCAAAGTCGGGCAGTGAGGCCATCGCGAAAGTGACTACCAAGGCAGACTCCATTTTCGTGACAGGAGTGAAGGCAGGTACGGTCGCGGTTGTGGTGACCGACAAGGACAAGAACACAGGCCGTTTCGCAACCACAGTGAAGTAGTAGGCCACGTACACGAAAACGAGACACAGACGGTGCTTTTCAATTGGAACAGTGACAAGGAGGAGAGAGAAATCCTTCTGGTGAAGCATGGAGATGCTGCGGCAATGAGAAACCTATATGAACGGCATATAGGTTATCTCACCGCCGTCTGTTCCCGTTATGTGGCAGAGCAGGACGATGTGAGGGACGTGCTGCAGGACAGTTTCGTGAAGATCTTCGACGGAATCGGAGGGTTTGAGTACAGGGGAAAAGGATCGGTGAGGGCGTGGATGACCCGTGTGGTGGTGAACGAGTCGCTCTCGTACCTGAGACGGACCGACCGCCCGGAGGTCTCCTATCCCGAATGGGAACTGCCCGACGTGGCGGAGGAGGACAGTCCCGACACCCTCGACATTACCCCGGAAGCCATACAGGAGATGGTGATGAAACTGCCTCGGGGCTACCGTACGGTGTTCTGCCTCTATGTTTTCGAACACAAGAGCCACAAGGAGATTGCCGACTCGCTCGGCATCCGGCCCGACACTTCCGCTTCGCAGTTCCACAAGGCGAAGGACATGTTGAGAGGATTCATTAACGAATATAAAACGAGAAACCATGGATGACGATAAATGGATAAAGGACTTGGAACGCAAGATGGAGGGCTTCGAGATGTCGCCACCGGAGGGTCTGTGGACCGACATCGAGCGGCGGTTGGATCAGAGGGGCGTGCAGGATTCCCATAATCCAGCACGACAGATGCCAGCCTGTCAGCCACGGTCGGTCGGCATGCGCCGAAGGGGCGTATGGATGGCGGCGGCCGTGTTCGCGGGCTGTCTGGTGGTGGGTGGCGGAGTTTGGATCGGCACCCGACATAAGGACTCCCCTGTCGCATACCCGAATCTTGCCAAGGTTTCTGAAACCTCTCAACATACCTCGTCTGCGGACACGGAGCAAACAGCCTCTATGGCTGATGACGCTGAGGCAATCCGTGCCGACCGTGCGGCTACAGTCTACAAGACTTCGGCGGTGGGTGACGCTCTTGCGTCGGTGGAAGATACATCCAGGGGGCTTGACGACGAGAAAACAAATCCTGTGGCAACGGAACAAGGACGGACGGACACAACAGGGCAACAGACTCCACAGCCTGTGCGGTCCTGGTCCGACAGGCCGGAGAGACGGAGGCGAACCTACGACACCGGTTCGTGGGACGGTTCACTCCTCGCTTCCAACCGTTCGGGAGAGAAAGGCATCTCGGTGTCGGTAGTGGCACAGGGTGTCATGAACTCCAGTATGGAACGCACGGGGTATGACGAGCTGCTGGCCGGCAGTATATGGCAGTCGGGTTCCGGTGAAGGAGGAAAAGGTGACGGCAGCGGGTCCGACGAGTTCGGTGTGCTGGAGGAGGTCATCGTCGGAAACGGCGACAGGACGGTGTACACACGGAAGTCGCACCGCCAACCGGTCCGTATCGGGGCTTCAGTCTCTTGGAATCTCGGTATGGGATGGTCGGTCGGGACGGGCCTGACCTACAGCTATCTGTCTTCCGACCTTGTGTCGGGTACAGCCGAGTCCTATTATTCAACCCACCAGAAACTGCATTATGTGGGTGTTCCGCTGAACATCGGCTACACCTTCTTCTCTCACCGTCGGCTGAGTCTCTACGGTACAGTAGGCGGTATGGCGGAGAAATGTGTGAAGGGTGAGTCTACCACTGAGTTCGCGGTCTACGGCAAGGAGGCGACTACACAGTATGACAAGATAAAGGAGAACCGGATCCAGTGTTCCGCCAACGCCGCTCTCGGTGTCCGCCTGGACATCGCCGACCATGTGGGACTATATCTTGAACCGGGCGTGAGTTACCATTTTGACAATCATAGTGGCGTGACCAATATATATAAGGACACCCCACTGAACCTCAGTCTTGGACTTGGATTCAGGTATTCGTTCTGAGTCCTGTCCCCCAGACAGACTGGCAAACAAGACAAAAACAAGACAATGAAAAGGACATACAAATTGATTTTTAGGGTATTGCCACTTGCCGTGATTGCGGTGGCGACAGCGGTACTCCACTCGTGCGGCACGTCAGAGAAGACCGTAGGTTACACGGAAGTATTGCATTATTTCGTGAGAAACGACGTGGCGGACTTCTCCCCACGGGTCATCACCGCCAGTGAGGAGATGAGGCAGTACTTCGGCATGGCTGCCGTGATGGGTCCGGGCGGTCTGCCCACCTCGGTGGATTTCCAGAAAGAGAACGTGATAGCCATCGTAGAACCCGAAACCTATAACGATACGGAGATAAAGATCGAGAGCGTCAAGAAGCGTGACGGACATATCGTGGTGACCTACAAGACCGTCGTGTCGGGTGATCCGCGATCCTACCGGACAGTGCCTTGCCTCCTGGTGAAGGTGAGCAAGAAGCACGGCGACAGTGTGGAGTTTGTCAAGCGCTGACAGCACGGAACACCTGAATGGCCATGCCGGAGGTTTGAGAACCCCGGTTCCTGTGGACAGCCGACCGCCACTTGTTTGGTGGTTACGAATAAATGTCGTAACTTTGCGGCTGAAATTGTTTTAACAGGAAGCATACTATGAGGTTTAAAAAACTAACATCATTGATGGTTATGGCTATTGCATTAGGATCATGCCAGAATAATCAGCTTGGCATGGGAATCAAGTTGGAGAACATGAACGACTCCGTGGCTCCCGGTACGGACTTCTACCGGTATGCCTGTGGAGGATGGATGGCGGCAAATCCGCTGAAACCCGAATATTCGCGTTTCGGCAGTTTTGACGCCATTGCCGAAACCAACAGGGAACAGATAAGGACCCTGATTGAGGAACTGGCGGAGAAGGACAACGAGAAGGGGAGTGTCGCGCAGAAGATAGGCGACCTCTACAAGATGAGGATGGACTCGGTGCGCCAGAACACCGACGGTTACAAGCCCATCATGGCTGACATGAAGGAAATCGAGTCGCTCGACTCCCGTGAGACTATCCTCAGCTACATGAACACAAGGCAGATTTACGGCGGTTCCCACCTTATCGCGTCGGGTATCGGGGCGGACATGATGAACAGCACCATGAACATGGTGGAGATAGGACAGGGCGGACTCTCGCTCGGGACAAAGGACTACTATGTGAGTGATGACCCGTCCATGGAGAACATCCGTAAGGCGTTCAAGGCGCATATAGTGAAGATGTTCAGTCTGGTGGGCGACGACGATGTGACCGCAGCCAGGAAGATGAACTCCGTATGGAACGTGGAACACCGCATGGCTGTGGCTTCGAGGAGCAGGGTGGAACTGCGTGACCCGGCGAAGAACTACAACAAGATGTCGTTCGCCGAACTCAAGCGCGACTACCCTGGAATGGACTGGGATGAGTTCTTCGAGTCAATGCTCATCACGGGACTCGACTCCCTGTCTGTGGGACAGCCGGAGGCGGTGAAGGAGGCGGTGGCCATCCTCAACGAGACCCCGGAGAGGGAACTGAAGGACTGGTTGGAGTGGTGTCTGCTCGACGGCGCGTCAAGTGTGTTGGGCGACGAGATCTATGCTGAGTCGTTCGACTTCAACGGAAGGGTGATGTCAGGCAAGCAACAGATGCAGCCGCGCTGGAAACGGTCGGTGGCTTCCGTGAGCGGCATCCTCGGTGAGGCTGTCGGACAGATGTACGTGGAGAAGTACTTCCCCGCGGAGAACAAGGAACGTATGGTGCAGCTCGTTAAGAACCTGCAGGCGGCCCTTGCGGAACGGATAGACAGGCAGGACTGGATGAGCGACTCCACGAAACTGATGGCGAAGGAGAAACTGAACGCTTTCCGTGTGAAGATAGGCTATCCTGACAAGTGGACGGACTACAGCACGCTCGACATCAACCCCGAGAAGACCCTCTACGAACTGATGAAGGACATATCCGTGTGGTTCGTGAAGGACGAGGTGGCGAAGAACTACAAGAAACCGGTTGACCGTGACAAGTGGTACATGACCCCACAGACGGTCAACGCCTACTACAACCCCACAACCAACGAGATTTGTTTCCCCGCCGGCATCCTGCAATATCCGTTCTTCGACATGAGCGCCGACGACGCGTTCAACTACGGTGCGATAGGTGTTGTCATCGGACACGAGATGACACATGGATTCGACGACCAGGGAAGCCAGTTCGACAAGGAGGGCAACTTCCACAACTGGTGGGCAGCCGGCGACGATGTGAAGTTCAAGGAACACACTAAGGTGATGGTGGACTTCTTCAACGGCATAGAGGTGCTGCCGGGTCTGCACGCCAACGGTGAACTGACACAGGGCGAGAACATAGCTGACCACGGAGGTCTGAAGATAGCGTACACGGCATTCAAGAACGCCACTAAGGACAACCCGCTGCCTACGGTAAGCGGACTCACACCCGAACAGCGTTTCTTCATAGCCTATGCCGGTGTGTGGGCGCAGAACATCACACAGGAAGAGATGCGCCGACTGACGACCATTGACCCCCACGCACTGGGCGAGTGGCGCGTGAACGGCGCGCTGCCGCAGATTGACGCATGGTACGAGGCGTTCGGAATCACAGAGAAAGACCCCTTGTTCATTCCTGAGGACAAGAGGGTGAATATATGGTAAGGGAGGACACTGTATGCCACTGAAACTACCAGACAGACTGCCGGCGATAGAACTGCTCAAGCAGGAGAATATCTTCGTGATGAACACCACGCGCGCTCTCAACCAGGATATTCGTCCTCTGAGGATTGCCATACTCAACCTGATGCCGATAAAGATAACGACGGAGACCGACTTTGTACGTATCCTCTCGAACACGCCCCTACAGATTGAGATTGAGTTCATGAAGATAAAGAGCCACACGTCGAAGAACGCGCCTGTGGAACACATGAGGGCGTTCTACCACGACTTCGAGGATATGAAGAGCAAGAAGTACGACGGACTGATCATCACCGGCGCGCCTCTGGAGGGGATGGACTACGAGGAGGTGACCTACTGGCATGACCTGCAGGAGGTGATGGACTGGGCGCACAGTAACGTGACATCCACACTCAACATCTGTTGGGCAGCCTTCGCCGGACTCTACCATTTCTACGGGATACAGAAGCACCCGACCTCGGAGAAGGTGTTCGGTGTGTTCCGCCATCACGCGCTCGACCCCCAACTGCCGATATTCAGAGGGTTCGACGACGAGTTCTATGTGCCGCACAGCCGGCACATAACGCTCGACGCCGACGAGATAAGGGCCGTGCCGGGACTGAAGATAATATCCATGGGAGAAGGCGAGGCTGGAGTGCATATCGTCACCGCGCGTGGCGGACGCGACTTCTTCATCACAGGACACTCGGAGTACGCGCCGCTCACCTTGGACGCTGAGTACAGGCGCGACTTGGCGAAGAACCTGCCGATACAGATGCCGAAGAACTACTACAGGGACGACGACCCCGACAAGGGACCTGTGGTCAGGTGGCGTTCGACAGGCAACCTGCTCTTCACCAACTGGCTCAACTATTATGTCTACCAGACCACACCTTATAATATAGACGACATCCATGACTGAGATTGAACTGCTGGCCCCCGCACGTAACGCGGACATAGGAATCGAGGCTATACGCCACGGTGCGGATGCCGTGTACATAGGCGCGCCACGGTTCGGCGCGCGCGTGGCCGCCGGCAACAGTCTGAAGGACATACAACGGCTGGTGGACTATGCCCACCAGTTTGCCGCCAAGGTCTATGTCACGGTCAACACCATACTGAAAGACAGTGAGCTGATGGAGGTGGAGGCACTCGTACGTAAGCTCTACGACATCCATGTGGATGCCCTTATAGTGCAGGACCTGGCTCTGAAGAAACTCGACATACCGCCCATTCCGCTCCATGCAAGCACACAGATGGACAACAGGACTCCCGAGAAGGTGCGTCAGTTGCGTGAATGGGGATTCGAACAGGTGGTGCTTGCCAGGGAACTGTCGCTGGAGGACATACAGGCCATCCACGGTCAGTGTCCCGACGTGAGACTGGAAGCCTTTGTGCATGGCGCGCTCTGTGTCAGCATGAGCGGACAGTGCTATGCCAGTGAATGTCTGTTCGGCAGGAGCGCGAACCGGGGAGAGTGCGCGCAGGTGTGCCGGATGGCGTTCGACCTCGTGCAGCAGTCGCGCAGGGGACGCGGTGTCAGGGAGACGGTGCTGATGAAGGACAAACACCTGTTGTCGCTCAAGGACTTGTGTCAGATTGGATCGTTGCAGAAACTGATTGACGCCGGTGTCTCGTCGCTGAAGATTGAGGGAAGGCTGAAGGACATGGGGTATGTGAAGAATGTGACGGCGGCGTATAGTGAGGCGTTGAACATGATTGTCAGCGCGCAGCCCGACAAATATGCGAGAGCGTCCATGGGTAGGGTTGAACTGAAGTTCCGGCCTGACGTGAACAAGAGTTTCAACCGCGGGTTCACGAGTTACTTCCTTTACGGACGCAACGAACGCATCTTCTCGTTCGACACGCCCAAGGCCATGGGCGAGGAGATGGGGACGGTGAAGGAGGTGTATCCCAATTGTTTTACTGTGGCGGGACTCAAACCGTTCGCCAACGGTGACGGACTGTGTTTCGTGGACAGTAAGGGCAAACTCTTCGGTTTCAGGATAAACAAGGTGGAGAACGGTAGGCTGTACCCCAGGGAGATGCCTCATGGGCTACGGCCTAAGACGCGCATATTCCGCAATTTCGACAAGGCTTTCGATGATGTGCTGCAGAAGGACAGTGCGGAGAGGTACATCCCGGTTGACATGACCCTGACGGAAACCCCTGACGGCTTCCGCCTGTCGATGGCGGACGACTATGGGATGCGCGCGTCAGTGGACGCTGTATGCGGGAAGGAACTGGCGCGGACCCACCAGTCCGCCGGCATCGAACGGCAGTTGTCCCGGTTGGGCGGCACGGTCTACAGGCTACGGTCACTGGACATCGACTACAGGAAGAACTGGTTCATTCCCGCTTCACAGTTGGCGGAGTGGAGGAGACAGCTGGTTGCCAGTGTGCCTCACTTGCCTGACGGGCGGACAGCGACAGTTAAAGCGGACGGATTGCCTGTACAGGAACCGGTGGGGGACATGTCAGCCGCAAATGACAGTAAGTCACGGCACGTCACTTATCTCGGAAACGTGTACAACGACAAGGCGATGGAGTTCTGGCATGAACAGGGTTTTGCGCAGGTTGACTGGGCTTACGAAAAAACGCATCCGCAGGGAGTGCCTGTGATGTTCTGTAAGCACTGCATAAGGTACTCGTTGGGATGGTGCCACAAGAACGGACGGAAGAACGCCGGCGGCGGACAGCCGGGTGACGGTGAACTCTATCTGCAACTCGCCAACGGTAGGCGTTTCCGGTTGGACTTCGACTGTAGGCAGTGTGTGATGAAGGTGGTGGATGTCAACGCTGATATGAAAAAGGTGTAGGGATGAGAACTGTCGGTGTGGTCATATTGCTGGTAATAGCCGCGTTTTACGCCTGCGACGACGCGGGTGTGGATTGTGGGGACGCGCCGGCTGCCGACTCACTGATAACGGCGATTGAGAAGTCGGACACTCTCTATGAACTGACGCGCCAACAGGCGGACAGTCTGGAGTTCCGGCTGCTGCACCACTACACCAACAACTTCAATTTTGTGGTCAAGGCCGACTCGCTCGTGCTGGTGCCGGGTGAGGACAGGATGACGGACACGTGTGTGGTGCGCAGACACGACGTGATAGCCGTGGCTGACATCCGTGTGGACGAGGCGGGCGACACCGTGTGGGTGAAGGTGGCGCGCGACCAGTTCACCATGGGCTGGACCGGGGAGGACGCGCTGTTGAAGTCCACCGTACCCGACGACCTGATTTCCCAGATGATAGACACACTGACTGGCAGCCGGTCCGCGTGGATGTCCGCCATAGTGGTGTTGGGACTGGTCTGCTACCTCTTCAGGCGCGGCACGAGGCATACTCTACAGATATTCCGGTTTGAGGAGATGGACAGTTTCTATCCTGTATTCCTACTTATACTGGTGTCGGTCACCGCCTGTCTTTATGTGAGCATACAGAACTTCGCCCCGGAGTTCTGGCAGGAATATTATTTCCACCCGACACTCAATCCCCTGATTCTGCCGCCTGTGATGGCAGCGCTCGTGACCCTCGTATGGCTCACCCTCACGGTCTTTGTGGCGATGGTCATTGAGGTGTACCACCATTTCTATATCGTGCAGGGGATGTACTATATCTTTGAGCTTCTCGGGGTTTCCATGATTTCCTATCTTGTCGTTTCGTGGACCACCGCCCTTTATGTGGGCTATCCCCTGACTGTAGCCTACATCGTCTTGCTGCTGTGGATTTATTTCCGCCACATCCGTTGCTGGTATGTCTGTGGCCATTGTGGACAGAGGATGAGGATCAAGGGGAAGTGTCCCCATTGCGGACGTGTGAACGAGTGAGTCTCGCTTGCGGAAAACGAAACAGGATTTGTCGTTCGGTTCGTTTTTTAACTCATAAGGTTGAATCGTTTGGGTAATTAACGTTAAAAGGTCGAATGCCTTTGGCTTTTGCCTTGACACATACCTTTATATGACATGAAAATATGCTACCTTTGCACCCCGAAAGATGTATTGTAATAATCAGAAATAGAATGAAAATGAAAGGTAAAGGATTGCTATTAGGCGTGGGGCTGTTGCTGGGCGCTGGGACTTTGAACGCCCAGCAACTCGACCTCACTCTTCAGCAGGCTATCGACATCGCACTTGACGAGAACCCTACAATCAAGGTGGCGGACAAGGAAATACAGGTTAAGAAGATAGCCGACACGGAGGCATGGCAGGCCCTGCTCCCGTCTGTCACTGCCAACGCCAGTGTACAGCATACCCTGCTGGCTGCCGAGATGAATCTGGGAGGAAACAAGTTCAAGATGGGTGAGGACAACACCAATACCGGTGTGCTGGCGGGAACTCTCAGTCTGCCGCTGTTCGCCCCGACAGTCTACCAGAACATGAAACTGACCAAGACTGACATCGAACTGGCAAGGGAACAGGCGAGGAACTCACGTCTCGACTTGGTAAACCAGGTGACGAAGGCGTTCTATCAGATGCTCCTGTCACAGGATTCCTACAAGGTGATGCAGGAGAGCTACAAGACGAGCAAGGAGAACTTTGACGTGGTGAACGAGAAATACAAGGTGGGTTCGGTGAGTGAGTACGACAAGATAAGCGCGGAGGTGCAGATGCGTTCGATGAACTCAAGCATGGTAAGCACACAGACCGCCCTTACCCTGGCTGAACTCCAACTGAAGGTTCTCATGGGTATCGACCCGAACATCAAGGTGGTCATCAACGACAAGCTGGAGAACTATGAGAACGAGCTGGTGCTTGCTGAGGTGGACGACACTGAAGCGGCGTTGCAGAACAACTCGGCGATGCGGCAGTTTGACATCAACCGCGAGATGCTGGACCGCGCCCTCAAGATTCAGCGCACCAGTTTCATGCCTACCGTCTCCTTCTCGCTGACAGGGCAGTACCAGTCGCTCTACAACAAGAACTGGAGCCTGTGGGACTACGACTGGTCGCCTTCGGCTTCGTTCACCATTGGAATCAGTATCCCTATATTCACCGCATCCAACTGGACTAAGTTGAAGACAACCAAACTGCAGATTTCCGAACTGGAGGACAACCGCCTGAACACACGCCGTCAACTGGCCATGTCGGCGCAGAGCTACATGCACAACATGGCTTCGAGCATAGTGCAGGTGGAGAGCAACAAGGAGGCGGTGAGACAGGCTGACAAGGCCGTGGCCATCGCCGCCAAGAGATATGACGTGGGCAAGGGAACCATACTGGAACTGAACCAGAGCGAGGTGGCGCTTACCCAGTCACAGCTCACCTACAACCAGTCCATATATGATTATCTGGTGAACAAGTCGGAACTGGACTATACACTGGGACGTGAAACTTACTTGAAATAACAAAAGAAAGACAGATATATGAAGAAACATGTTTTATTCGTAATGGCTTTGGCTGCTGCCGTGACTTTCACCGCTTGTGGAGGCAGTGACAATAAGGGCGCGGACGCTGCCGCCGAGAAGCCGGAGGTTAAGATTGCTGATGTGGAAGTGCAGAACATACCGCAGACTGAGACTTACACGGCGACTGTGGAGAGCGACGTGAAGAACAACATCGCACCGAACACTCCTTACCGTATCGAGAATATTTATGTGGAGGTGGGCGACCAGGTGCATAAGGGACAGTTGCTCGTGCAGCTCGACGCGTCCAACCTGCGACAGTTGAAACTGCAGGCGGAGAACCAGCAGGTGGAGTTCAACCGTATCAGCCAGCTCTATTCAGTGGGAGGAGCGTCAAAGGCGGAGTACGACAACGCCAAGACTCAGTTGGACATCCTCAACACCCAGTACAGCCAGCTCGTGCAGAACACCCAACTGCTGTCGCCTGTGAACGGTGTGGTGACCGCGCGCAACTACGACAACGGTGACATGTACAGTGCCACTCCGATTCTGACCATAGAGCAGCTCAATCCTGTGAAGATGATCATCAACATGTCGGAGATACTTTACAGATACGTGAAGGTGGGACAGGAGATGGACATCACGCTCGACGCCTATCCCGACGACAGCTTCACCGGTACTGTGTCTATCGTCTATCCGACCATCGACGAGACCACCCACACGTTCCCTGTAGAGATAAAGGTGACCAACAAGGACCAGAAGGTGCGCCCCGGAATGTTCGCGCGTGCCACACTGACAGTGGAGAACGCCGACCATGTTGTGGTGCCTGACGTGGCCATCGTGAAGCAGGTGGGTGCGGGCGACCGCTACGTGTACACCTACAAGGACGGTAAGGTGAGCTACGACAAGGTGGAACTCGGCAAGCATATCGGTGACAAGTACGAGATCATAAGCGGTGTGGATCCCGGGGCAAAGGTGGTCACCGCCGGAATGTCACGTCTTGCGAACGGTGTAGAAGTAAAGGTTGTTAAGTAAGGGAACAGTATAATATTATGAGTATATATGAAGGGGCGGTGAAACGCCCGATAATGACGAGCCTCTGCTTCGTTGCGGTCATCATCCTGGGTCTCTTCTCTCTGTTGAAGTTGCCTATCGATTTGTATCCGGACATCGATACAAACACCATCATGGTCCTGACCTACTACAACGGAGCTTCGGCAAGTGATATTGAGAACAACGTGACGCGTCCGCTTGAGAACACACTGAACTCGGTGGAACACCTCAAGCATATCACGTCCAACTCCAGGGAGAACGTGTCGGTGCTTACCCTCGAATTCGAGTACGGCTACGACATCGACGACCTGACCAATGACGTGCGCGACAAACTGGACATGGTGTCGAACTCGCTTCCTACTGACGCGAACGACCCTATTCTCTTCAAGTTCTCCACCGACATGATTCCGATTATCATCCTGTCGGCACAGGCGCATGAAAGCCAGAAGGCACTGTACAAGATTCTCGACGACAATGTGGCTAACCCTCTGGCCCGTGTCGACGGTGTAGGTACGGTGTCCATCTCCGGCGCGCCGCAGCGTGAAATAAACATCTACATGGACGCCAACAAGATGGAGGCGTATGAACTGAGCGCCGCGCAGGTCAGTCAGGCTATCGCCGCCGAGAACAAGAACATCACCGGCGGTACGATGGATATAGGCACACAGACCTACACTGTCCGTGTGGAGGGTGAGTTCACCGACCCGCAGCAGATGCAGAATGTGGTGGTCGGCACCCACAACGGAGCCATCGTGTACCTGAAGGATGTGGCGCGTATAGTGGACGACGTGGAGGAACGCGCCCAACGTACCTATACCAACGGTGTGCAGGGTGCGATGATTATCGTGCAGAAGCAGTCAGGATCCAATTCCGTGGGCATCTCCAACAAGGTGCTGGACATGTTGCCGACCCTCCAGAAGAACTTGCCTTCGGATGTCAAGTTGGGTGTCATCGTCAACACGTCTGACAACATCACCAATACCGTCAACTCACTGGCGGAGACTATTATCTACGCCATGGTGTTCGTCGTCCTCGTGGTGTTCGTGTTCCTCGGACGCTGGCGCGCCACCGTCATCATCGCCATCACCATCCCGATTTCATTGATTGCCTCGTTCATCTATCTGTACGGAACGGACGGTTCGCTCAACATCGTGTCCCTGTCCTGTCTGTCAATAGCCATCGGTAACGTGGTCGATGACGCCATCGTGGTGTTGGAGAACGTGACCACACATATAGAGCGCGGATCCAGTCCGAAACAGGCCGCCATACACGCCACGAATGAGGTGACCATCTCCGTCATCGCCTCCACACTGACGATGATAGCGGTGTTCTTCCCGTTGACCATGGTGACCGGTATGTCGGGTGTCCTCTTCGAGCAGTTGGGATGGATGATGTGTATCATCATGATCATATCCACGGTCTCAGCCCTCTCGCTCACCCCTATGCTCTGTTCCCAGTTGCTTCGTCTGCAGAAGAAGCAGAGCAAGACCTTCAAGGTACTCTACGGGCCTGTGCAGCGCGCGCTGGACGGACTCGACCACTGGTATGAGCGACGGATCAACTGGTCTGTGCGCCACCGCTGGACTGTCATCTCCGGATGTATCGTGTTCTTCGTGCTGAGTGTGGTGGTCATGCAGGTGTGCGGAATAAAGAGTGAGTTCTTCCCTGCCAATGACTCCGGCCGTGTGGGTATCACCCTGCAACTGCCTATCGGTACACGTGTGGAACAGGCGGAGAAACTGGCGAGTGACCTGTCCGCCAAGTGGATGGAACGTTATGGAGACAAAATGATGGCATGTAACTTCACGGTCGGTCAGGCTGGTGACGACAATACGTTCGCCTCACTTTCCGACAACGGTTCCCATATCATCTCCTTCAACATCAACTTCGTTCCGTCGAACGAGCGTGAGAAGGGTCTGGCACTGATTTGTGACGAGATGCGCGCGGACTGTAAGGCTATCCCGGAACTCGCCAAGTACAATGTCATGATGGGTGGATCCAACTCGTCCATGGGTGGACAGCAGATGGCGTCCTTTGAAATCTACGGCTATGACCTGGAGAAGACTTACGAGGTGGCTACTGAACTGAACAACAAACTGAAGGCGAGTCCTATCATATCACAGAGTCTTATCTCACGTTCTGACTACCAGCCAGAACTGGTAATCAATTTCGACCGTGAGAAACTGGCAAGCGAGGGACTCGGTCTTTCAACGGCGGCCACGAGCGTGCGTAACCTTATCAACGGTTCACTCCTCTCATACTACCGAGAGGACGGTGAGGAATACGACATCAAGGTGCGCTATGAGGTGCAGAACCGTCAGTCGGTTGAGGATGTGGAGAATATGCTCATACCAAACGGAGCCGGCAAGAACATACGCATCAGGGACATCGCCACGGTGGAGGAGTCGTCCATACCTCCAACCATCGAGCGTAAGGACCGTCAGCGTATCGTCACAGTCAACGCCGTACTGGTGGACGGAGAGGCTCTGTCCGACGGTGTGGCTCTGGGTAACAGCATAATCGACAAGATGGAACTGCCAAACGACGTGACAATCCAGGTGGCGGGTTCTTATGAGGACCAGCAGGACAGTAACCGTGACTTGGGTACACTCGGTATCCTCATCATCATCCTGGTGTTCATCGTCATGGCGGCGCAGTTCGAGTCACTTACCTATCCGTTCATCATCATGATTTCCGTGGTGTTCGCCTTCTCGGGCATCATCTTCGCCCTCGTCTTGACAGGAACGAGTCTGAACGTGATGTCAATGCTCGGCGGTATCATGTTGATCGGTATCGTGGTGAAGACAGGTATCGTGCTTATCGACTACACACAGTTGATGCGTGAGCGCGGGTTCGGACTGATACGGTCGGCTGTGGTGGCGGCTCGTAGCCGTCTGCGACCGGTGTTGATGACGACCCTCACCACCATTCTCGGTATGGTGCCTATGGCAGTGAGCCACGGTGTGGGAGCCGAGATGTGGCGACCGCTCGGTATCAGTGTCATCGGCGGTCTTACTGTAGCCACCGTCCTCACACTTATCTATATACCGGCGATGTTCTGTATCTTCGGGTCTGTGGGCATCAAGCGTCAGCGCAGACAGATGAGGGAGCAGCGTGAGCTTGACGCTTACTGGAAGGAACACGCTTCAGAGGAGCAGTTCTTCACCGGAAAGAAAGATAAAATGAGTAAGGATGTGATAAAGGATATGGATTAACACACTGTTTATAGAAAGACATAATATGAAAGCGGTATTTATATCATACGACCAGGCACATCATGATGATGTCATCGCTGTGCTTGAGGCCACCAACGTCATCGGTTATACACTGTTTCCGCTTACTGGCGGACGCGGGTCACACGGAGGACAGCCTCACCTCGGGTCCCATGCCTGGCCTTCAAACAACAGTTCGATACTCACCATCGTGGATGACAGGCAGGCCGACACTTTGTTGGGGAGGCTGCACAACCTCGACGGGAACAGTCCCCTGCTCGGTCTGAGGGCGTTCACCTGGGCGGTGGAGAAAACTATATGATTCGTTGACCGGACTTGTCATAACAGTCCGTCATCATGCTTCAGAGGCAGTCAATTATCCGTTGACTGCCTTTTTGCTGTCCTGAAATTTGATTGTTTGGAAAATAATCCGTTAATTTGTATGTTCATTATTAATCAATCAAAGACCATACAGACTAAACATGAGGAAATTCTTTTTGACAATCGCTCTGGTTCTGGCTTCAGCCTCTGTGCTGCGGGCGCAGACCGCACGTGAGGAGATATACGCCAATCCATTGCTGTCCGGCGGTAATTATCTGGCTTATCTCGACCCTGTGAAGCCGCTCACTAAAGCCCCTAAGGGGTACGAACCGTTTTATATAAGTCACTACGGGAGGCACGGTTCCCGCTGGCTCTTGGGCGATTGGGACTATTCGAACCTTATCAATGTGTTGGAGAAGGCAGACGGCTACGGCAAGTTGACCCCCAAAGGAAAACAGGTGCTGAAGGACATGAAGGAGTTTTATCCGACCACTTTAGGACGCTTGGGCGACCTGACGACAGTGGGCGAGCGGCAGCACCACCGTATAGGAAAACGCATGACGGAGCGTTTCCCGAGTGTGTTCAAGGGAACCCCGGAGGTGGACGCCCGCAGTACGGTGGTCATCCGCTGCATCCTCAGCATGACCGCCGAGTGTGAGGAGATTATGGCGTATAACCCCAACACCAGGATGCACAACGACGTGAGTGAGAGTTTCCAGTACTACCTCAACCAGGGATGGAGCGGTGAGGTGGCGCGACAGGGCGGTAACCGCATCAGGCAGGAGGCCGTGTCAAAGGCAAAGCAGGAGTACACCCATCCTGAACGGTTCTGCTCAGTGTTGTTCAATGACTCCAGGTATGTGGCTGACAGTATCAATGCCGGCAGTTTCATGCGCCACACCTTTGAGATGGCAACCAACATGCAGAGCCACGATACCGACATCGACTTCATGGACCTGTTCACCAAGGAGGAGATATACGACCTGTGGAAAATCAAGAACATCGACTGGTACTTGGGTTATGGCGCGGCTCCTCAGACCGGTGGCGTGATGCCGTTCAGTCAGGAGAACCTGTTGAAGAACATACTGGCTACAGCCGACACTATAGTGGACAAGAAAGACTGGAACGGAGCGACTCTTCGGTTCGGACACGAGGTGTGTGTGATGCCACTGGCCTGTCTGCTTGAGCTTGACAGTTGTGGAAGACAGGTGGACGACCTCTCGACTCTCGACCAGAAGTGGGTCAACTACCGTATCTATCCTATGGCGTGCAACGTGCAACTGGTGTTCTACCGTCCTAAGAAAGGGGAGGGAGACATACTGATGAAGGCCCTTCTCAATGAAGACGAGGCGACACTGCCGCTGCCGACCGACAATTTCCCATATTATAAATGGACTGACTTCAAGCAGTATTTCGAGAAGAAACTGGCGGACTTCGACACCAAGTATCCGAAATCCCAACGGCGACGTAAGTGAAAAGGGTGTTCAACTGCTTGAATGACTGATGACTACAAAATATTACCCAAAGGTAACTTACCTTTGGGTAATATTTTGTTCTGGCTCTCTTTGTTTTGGCGTTGGTCGGGCTGAAAGCCCATAACACACACAGCGGTGGGGCATGCGAAGCGGCATCCTGGGTAATTTGGTCCTTTACCTGATGAAGTGCGTCGCTATCCTCTCCTCGTGTTCCGGCAAACCGTATTTCTCCTTACCCAGTTGTATGCTCTTCACGAGGAACGCCATGTTGCGCGCCAACTGCCGCATGGTCTGCAGTCCTTCCGCGTCTTTGGACGCTTCACCGGGTGTCCGTCCGTGGACACTGTTCCAGTATTGTGACGGTGCGACCGGCATGTTCGAGATGGTGAAGTACTTGTTGATTACGTCGAAGGTGGCTGTCGTGCCACCGCGGCGTGCCACGGCTACTGCCGCGCCCACTTTCATGCTTTTGTCGAACTGTGCAGAATAGAACAGGCGGTCGAGGAACGAGATCAGTGTGCCGGCAGGTGACGCATAGTAGACCGGGGAACCGACAACGATACCGTCTGCCGTCTCGAACTTCTTGTTCACCTCGTTCACAAGGTCGTCGAACACGCACTTGCCTTGTTCGCTACATTTCCCACAGGCGATACAGCCATGGATGTCCTTATGCCCTACATGTATAATCTCCGCCTCAATACCTTCGGCTTCGAGAGTTTTCTTGACTTCGTTCAGTGCGATGAATGTGTTGCCCTCACTTTTGGGACTTCCGTTTATCAGTAGAATCTTCATGATGTCTGTTTCGTTTGATTTGTCGTTGATGTGGTTTGATTTTGGCATAACCATTCAGCTACAGTTAAGATGCTTCTTCCGCCTCGCGGCACTCCACCATCTCCGTTCCCCGGTAGATGACCACGAGTTTGTGGAGCGTGGTTGTCTTGACGGACTCGCGTACTATGTCGCTGTCGGCGTAGCGGCATATCTGGGCTGAGGCTTCCTTGAAGAGCC
>CAVBFD010000002.1:0-82727 GCA_963594655.1 Candidatus Methanomethylophilaceae archaeon | reverse complement strand
CTTTCTCTTATGGCCATAATCTTACAGTCTTCACGTTCCTTTGGCACAAAGGTACTGATAATTTTCGGTTCAGAGGGACGTTGATGGTATCTTTTTAGAAAAAAAACAAGACAAAACCCCCGAACGTCATGCAGCCTCACGTCATGAGGCTATGGGCGGAGGCTCTGCCGTCAGTTTGTGAGCCGAGGCTCCCACTGCCGTCACAGCCCCCTCTCCGATGCGGCACGCCGCATCTGCATGACGTTCGGGCAAAAACAGGCTGCTTCGCAGCAAAAACTAACCGCAGATATATTTGCAATACGATGAAATTCTCATGTGGACAATGACAACCATTTGATGTTGTCATGCGATAGTTCTCATGGCTTCCGTTTAGTTTTTTTCCCTGCCAACTGCGGAAATATAAAAATATTATAGTACCTTTGTGCGCAAATACAACGATACAATGAAGACCTCTTTTATAATCTTTTGCCTGGGACTGATGAGTCTGGGCGCACAAGCGCAGAGCATCTCGCTTGCCGGTGAATGGAACGTGACGTTGGGAAATGACAAGGCGGTGAAGCGCGCCACCCTGCCCGGCACCATCGACACCAATAGCCTGGGCATCGCGCCCACCGACCTTACCGAGACAACCCACCTCACACGCCGCAGTGCCTACAAGGGAGCTGCCCGCTATTCACGCACCATAGAGATTCCCAAGGAATGGAAGAAGAAGCAACTGATGATTTTCCTGGAGCGCACCAAGACTACATGGGTGTATCTCGACGGACAACTCGTGGACTCCTGCAACTACATCAGTACCCCACAGAGATACCTCTTGCCACAGAAACTGAAGCCGGGCAAGCACCTGCTGGAAATCGTGGTGGACAACTCGAAGGGCGTGCCGGGGCAAATCTATGCCTCCAGCCACGCCTATACCGAAGACACGCAGACCAACTGGAACGGAATCATAGGAGACATCCGTCTGGAAGTGAAGGACAATACCAAGGAAGTGAAGAGAGAAGAACGGGGAGTGAAGAATCCGGATATTTTGCCTTGCTTCAAGGATTTCCATATAGAGGGAGCCCACTTCTACGCCAACGGCCACAAGGTATTTCTCCGTGGCAAGCACGACGCTGCCGTATGGCCTCTGACAGGTCATGTGGACATGACCGTGGAGGGATGGATGAAGTACCTCGGCACTTGCCGCGAGTACGGCATCAATCATGTGCGTTTCCACTCCTGGTGTCCGCCCGAGGCGGCCTTCGTGGCGGCAGACTCACTGGGCATCTATCTCCAGCCTGAACTTCCATTCTGGGGATCTTTCGACAAGAAGGACGAGCAACTCATGCGCTTCCTGCACCAGGAGGGTGTGAACATACTCAGGGAGTACGGTCATCATCCCTCCTTCCGCATGATGGCGCTCGGCAACGAACTGTGGGGCGACATCGACAAGATGAAGGAGTTTGTGGATGACTTCCGCCAGATAGCCCCCGACAAATACTATACTTTCGGCAGCAATTACTATCTCGGCTATCAAGGAGTGAAAGAGGGGATGGATTACTTCACCACCTGCCGCATCAGTGGCGAGGGATGGGGCAAGTATAACACCCACACCCGCGGGTCGTTCTCCTTTGCCGACGCCTACGACGGCGGCGTGATCAACCACTTCCGTCCCAACACCGTGATGAACTTCGACGAGGCTTGTGACCCTTGGGCAAAGCCTCAGTCTTGGCAGAAGGACGGCAAGGCGGGCATCCCCATCATCTCCCACGAGACGGGGCAGTTCCAGACTTATCCCAACTACAGAGAGATGAAGAAATACACAGGTGTGCTTCAGCCCTGCAACTTCGAGATGTTCCGTAAACGTCTCGCCGCCGCGGGGATGACCCCACAGGCAGAGGACTTCCACAGGGCTTCCGGTCTGTGGAGCGTGAAGCTCTACAAGGCAGACATCGAGATGGACCTTCGCACGAAGAACATGGCGGGTTTCCAACTGCTCGACATTCAGGACTATCCCGGTCAGGGCAGTGCCTTCGTGGGCATCCTCGACGCCTTTATGGAGAGCAAGGGCATCACCACGCCCGAGGAATGGAGGCAGTGGTGTTCGCCAGTCGTGCCGTTGCTTGTGGCAGACAGGTTCTGCTTCGAGTCGGGCGACACGCTAAAGGCAAAGATACAAGTGGCGAATTACGGTGGCACTTCGCTCCAGGGCAAGGCACTGAGATGGAAAATCTCAGCCGACAAGGGTACGTTCTGTCTGGGAGATAAGGCAGGGGTGGAAGTGGCAGATGGTGTCCTCAACATCCTTACGACCGATGAGGGACTGATAGATGTGGGCGAGATTGGCAAGGAAATCCGTGTTGACAAGCCTGTAAAACTCAACCTGTCGCTTGCCGTCGAAGGAACAGAGGCGAAGAACTCGTATAAACTTTGGGTCTATCCCAAGATTACCCTAAACAAGAAAGGTATCGTCATCGCCAAGAATCTGACTGCCGACATCGCCAAGCAGTTGGAGGAAGGGAGCAAGGTTCTCTGGATGCCCGACAGTCTGCCCCATACCGTGGACGGTCTCTTCCAGACCGACTACTGGAACTACCGTATGTTCAAGACCATCTGCGAGAACAACAAGAAGGCTGTCTCACCCGGTACGCTCGGCATCCTTACCGACCCCAATCATCCCCTTTTCCGCGCTTTCCCCACGGAGATGCACACCAACTGTCAGTGGTTCCCCGTCATCAAGGAGTCGCACCCTCTGGTACTCGACAACTTTGCCGAGGACTACAGGCCCGTAGTGCAGGTCATCGACAACATCGAGCGCAACCATAAACTCGGACTCGTGATGGAGTGGAAGGTGGGCAAGGGTAAGCTCCTCGTCTGCATGAGCGACCTCGACAAGGCTTCGCAATATCCAGAGGGCAGGGCGTTCTACGAGAGCGTGCTTGACTATATGCGATCCGCAGACTTCGCCCCTTCCATGGAAATCTCGGTGGAAGCCCTGCAAAAAACATTGTCGGAGAAGCCTCGTGAAATCACGATGAAAGAACTGAACAACATCTCGCAATATTAGGTTCTTCCGCTTTTGTCGTTGGTAAGTTACGAATAAAATCCGACACGGAGTTTTGTCGGTTATGATTCTTGACAAAAAGGTGGCGAAAACATTTTCTTCCCCAAACTCCTTTGGCAGAACCGGGAATTTGTCGTAATTTTGCACGTCCAAAAAAATTTTATGACATGGCATTGATATTATACACGGTTAGAAAGATTTCTATGACAGCGGCTTTTATGCTACTTGCTTGTCTTTATGTTCATGCGGAAGATGTCTCTAAGGATGTTACGTTGGAGGCAGCAGGTACGTTGTCTGAACAAGTCGGTGATGACAAACTCACCATTACCAGTCTGAAAGTGTCCGGACCTCTTAACGGGGCTGATATTCTCTGTCTGCGTGAGATGGCAGGAAGTGATGTAAACGGAAACGCGACCGAAGGCGTGCTTGCCGACTTGGACTTGTCGTGTGCGTCCATCGTGAAGGATGCAAAAAACTACTATTATTCAACCTCCAACACGAAAGAAAACATACTCGGAGATTATGCGTTCTATAAATGCGGTAAACTGAGGACTGTGGTTCTGCCCACTACAGTGACAAGTATTGGCATGAACGCGTTCTTCTCTTGCTCAAGTCTGGTTTCCGTCAACATCCCGGATGCAGTGACCAGCATTGGCGACAATGCGTTCTACTCTTGTTCAAGCCTGCAGTCCGTCACCATTCCCGAGGGAGTGACGAAAATTGGAGGCTGTATGTTCCAGAATTGTTCAAAGCTGGAGTCTGTCACTATTCCCGATGCGGTGACCAGTATTGGCAGTCAGGCGTTCGACTGTTGCAAAAGCCTGACTTCTGTTACAATCGGGAAATCCGTCACAAGCATTGGATCATATGCGTTCAACGTTTGCTCAAGCCTGTCCGACATCATCATTCCCGGTAGTGTGGAAAGTATCGGTAGTTGTGCGTTCCGTAGTTGCACCGGCCTGAAGAGCGTGAGTGTATTTGGTAAGACACTGCCGGAGTGCGCTACAAATGCCTTCTCGAACGTTCCGTCATCCACAATACTGTATTGCCGTACGGCACTGAAAGAGACATGCGGAACTACGGCACCGTGGTCTGGCTTCACAAACATCGAGACAGTCCGCTTGCCTGTAAGTGTCTCCGATGCCGGCATCGCTACCGCATGCTTTGACGAGGACCTTGATTTCACCAATCAGACAGATGTGAAGGCGTACATAGCCACCGGTTTCAGTCCTGCCGCAGGTACGGTGCTTCTGACCCGCGTCATGGCGGTTCCGGCAAATACGGGGTTCATCCTTAAAGGCGCTGAAGGTACGTACAACATTCCTCTTTCCGAAACAGACTATATGTACGTCAATATGCTTGTAGGCACATTGGAGAGTATCAGCCTGTCAAAATCTGACGGTTCCAACACCAACTATGTGTTGGGCAATGGAGACGACGGTGTCGGATTTCATGTGCCGGGTGAGAACTGTACCATTTCTGCCAACAAGGCATATCTCCAGATTCCAGCAAGTGCGGCTGCCGCCAAAAGGTCAATCGACATCAGCTTTGATGACGAGGACGGTACTGCCACAGGATTCATCCCCGTCAGGGAGTTGACAGGAGGGAACAGCGGTAAGACTACTGTCTACGACCTCAATGGTATGCGCAAGCAGGGGCTGTCCAAGGGGCTGAACATCGTTGACGGCAAGAAGATGTTTATAAGGTGACGTTGTGTCAATAGTCACCTTATAAATAACTTCTGGTCCAGAATACCGTTGAGATACACTTGTCATACTGTCACAGGATGATGACCTTGATATAGTCCTTCGCACGGTACAGTCTGTTGCCTTGTCCGTTCTGGGAGTCGTTGATGAGAAGGACTGTCTGTCTGCCGTTGGAGAGTCTTGGTCCGGGGCATAGTCCTTCGTAGTTGGCGAAGTTCATCTTGCCGACCTTCAGAGAGGTGCGGAACTGGCAGATGAGGTGTTTGGGCAATGGGGTAGTGGTGGATACTACTGAGACGGCACCGGATGGAACTGCGGCGGTGTCGGGGACGACACGGTAGAGTTTCACTATGCAGTAGCTTCCCACGTATCGGGGTGTAATCAGTGCCTCTCTCTCCATCACAAGTAGACTGCCGTCATCCATCGCCAGCATATCGGACACTCCATGCACGAACGTGCGGTATCTTTTCTTCTTTAACGGTCGGTCCATCTCGTAGAGGTACTGCCGTGACGGCTGCAGGTCAGCGGTGAAACTCTGGAGGCGGCGCAGCAGGGGCGTTCCGTCCATGTCCGCTTTCAACGCCCCTTCGGTGGTAGTCCAGAAGAGGCGGGTGGAGTCATTGTATGTGAGAGACTCAAACCCCAAGTTGTCCTGTATACGGTCTTTCCCGAACTCAGCCGGCACAGACAGTTCCCTGCCTGTTGGCAGTCCCTCGAACGAGTATTCGAGAATCCGCTGGTCCGCCTCGCCTGAGATGAAGAACGAGTTGGACGGAGGGTAGTAGGCGATGCCCTCAAGGTCACGCTGGGGCGACTTCACGGCACTTGCCCTTTCCAAATTCTCCCCGTATCGGGACGGTTCGTGTCTGCTTACCCCGAGTATCCTGCCAGTTACTGTGTCCATGCGGACATGCAGGAAATGGAAACCGTCGGCCTCGTCCTTGTCGCTCACCACGGCATACAGACTGTCGCTCACATGGGTTATCCCACTGTAATGGCCATAGGGAACACCCATGCGTGTGATATTGGTCTGCCGCATCAGTCGCTGGGCCGGCACCGCCTGTATGCCCAGTGCCACCAGCAACAGAGTCCATGAGAGACGGTGGGAACGCATCAGCCGACAGACTTCTTGGGAGCGTCCTCAAGTATGGCGATGAGGTGTCTCCACACCATGTCCACGGTAGGTATGAGCAGACACTCGTCGGGCGAGTGTACCCCTCGCAGTGTCGGTCCGAAACTTATCATGTCCATGTGGGGGTATTTCTCGGAGAACAGACTGCACTCCAGTCCGGCGTGGATGGCAAGTACCTTGGGGTCTTTGTCGAACAGCTCCCTGTACTTCTCCACCGCCATTTTCAGTATGGTGGAGTTTGGGTTGGGTTTCCACCCGGGATAACCGTCGTGTGTGAACACCTCTCCTCCGGCGAGGGTGAAGGTGGAGGCAACCGCGTCGCATACAGCCTGCAACTGACTCTTGGTGCTGCCTCGTTGGCTCACCACAATCTTCACGCGTCCTTCCTCCGGCATCTTTATACTTGCCAGGTTGGACGAGGTTTCCACAAACCCCGGGATGTCCTGACTCCATTCGTACACACCGTTATGCACCGCATTCAGAGCGCGGACGAGGTTGGTGGCTGTAGTGCCGTCGATGGCTGTAGCCGGCCGCTCGCACGACTCCATGATGAACTCCGCCGCGGGTTCGGTGGTATGGTACTCGTCTCTGATGTCAGCCGCGAAGATGTTGAACTCGCTGCGGATGTCGTGCTTGATGATCTCGGGTACGGCGATTACCGCCTCCGAATGGCGTGGGATGGCGTTGTGAAGGTTACCGCCGTCGATACTTACAAGGAGAGTCTCATGATGGGTGTCGAGTGTCCTGTAGAGGAAACGCGCGAGTATCTTGTTGGCATTGGCGCGGTTCTTGTTGATGTCGTCGCCCGAGTGTCCTCCCGTCAGTTTGTCTACCACGATTCTCAGTGCGATATAGTCGTCCGGTATATCCTGTGAGAAATAGGAGAACTCGATGTCGGTGTTTATACCTCCAGCGCATCCTATGAAAATCTGTCCCTCGTCCTCGCTGTCGAGATTGATAAGGTACTTCCCGGTCATGAATCCCGGTTGCATTCCGTGCGCCCCGGTCATGCCGGTCTCCTCGTCGCGTGTGAACAGGCACTCAATCGGTCCGTGACGCAGACTCTTGTCGGTAAGCACCGCCATCGCCATAGCGTCACCTATACCGTCGTCCGCCCCGAGGGTAGTGCCATGGGCGCGCATCCACTCACCGTCGATGTAGGTCTCTATAGGGTCACAGGTGAAGTCGATGTCCCTGTCGCTGTTCTTCTCGCACACCATGTCCATGTGGCACTGCAGCACCACGGTCTCCCTGTCCTCCATTCCGGGGGTGGCATCCTTGGATATAAGCACGTTCCCCACCTCGTCGGTCTTGCAGTCCAGTCCGTTAGTCTCCGCAAAGTCCTGAAGGAACGCTATCATCTTCTCCTCGCGCTTCGATGGGCGCGGCACCTTATTGATTTGCGCAAAGTAATCAAACACCGCTTTTGGTTTCAGTTCCATGAGATATTAAATTAAAAAAATGTTATACTTCTTCTTTCTTCTGCCGTTTTCTGTACGTGTGCGGCATACGTTGTCTTTTTCTTTGTATATTTGCATGCAAAAGTACTGAATTATGTTGAAAGTATTTCTTTTATCAGCGGCAATTATCGGATTGAGTATGCTTTTTCTGTGCGTACGCATCCTGTTGAAGAAGAACGGCCGCTTCCCGAAGACCCATGTGTCGTCGAGCAGGGCGATGAGGGAGAGAGGTGTCGGTTGCGCCCAGAGCCAGGACTTCATGGCGCGGATTCCCAATCCCCATGCCATAAAAGAAGTGAGTGACAGGTGAAACATATAAACAATCACAATAAATGAATACATCAAAATTTTTTGTTGCGGCCTTCATGGCATGTTCGTGCGCCACTGCGTTCACCTCATGCGGCCAGGCCCAGGGAGATGATGCCGGCGCGGCCAAGCGGAGCGGTACGGCTGTAGCGTCAAAGTCGGGACTCAAAATCGCCTACGTGCTTATAGACACCCTTACCAGTCAGTATGAGTACTACAAAGACGTGTCGGATTCGTTCCAGAAGAAACAGGCGAACGCCGAGGCCACCATCAACGAGAAGGGCAAGAACTTCACCGCCCAGGTGCAGGAGTTCCAGCGTAAGGTACAGTCCAACTCCATCACCCAGCAGCAGTACGAGACCGAACAGGCCCGGCTTCAGAAACTGCAGCAGGACATAGAGGGACTTCAGGCGCGCCTGTCCAACTCACTTCAGGAGGAGTACCAGAAGGAACTGACCGCTTTGACCGACACCATCCAGAAGTTCACCAAGTCGTATGCGGAAGAGAAGGGCTATGACTTCATCCTCTGCAAGAGCAGCGGTATCGACAACGTGCTTTACGGTGCGCCGCAGTACGACATCACCAAGGAGGTGGTTACGGCTCTCAACAAACGCTACGAGAAGAGCGGCAAGAAAAAAGCCGCCGACAGCAAGAAATAAGATTTCTGGCTGCCGGCAGCAAGGGATTGAGGGTCATTCCGCCACAAGTCTACAGATGTTCACTACCGTGGCCATGCCCTTTTCGAGTGACTGCACTGGACAGAACTCGTAAGGTCCGTGGAAGTTGATGCCTCCAGCGAAGATGTTGGGGCAGGGGAGTCCCTTGAACGAGAGTTGCGCTCCGTCGGTACCGCCACGGATGGGTTGTATGTGGGGTGTGACTCCAGCTTTTTTCATCGCCTGTTGTGCCGTCTCGATGATGTACATCATAGGTTCGATTTTTTCACGCATGTTGTAGTATTGGTCGTGGAGGTCAAGTACCGCCACGGCCTTTCCGTATTTGGCGTTGATGACAGCCACAATCTCCTCAACGCGTTCCTTACGCGCCTCAAACTTACGGCGGTTGTGGTCACGTATGATGAGGGACACGGTCGCCGACTCGCAGTTGCCCCTGATGTCGGTGAGGTGGTAGAACCCCTCATAGCCCTCGGTGGTCTCCGGAGTCTCGTCCTGCGGCAGCATCCTCACCAGTTCGGTAGCCACACGGGCGGCGTTGACCATCTTGCCCTTGGCGTAGCCGGGGTGTACGGAACATCCGTTGACCTTAATCTTAGCCGACGCGGCGTTGAAGTTCTCGAACTCCAGTTCTCCCACCTCGCCTCCGTCCATGGTGTAGGCGAACCGGCAACCGAACTTCTCCACATCGAAGAGGGCGGCTCCCCTGCCTATCTCCTCGTCGGGATTGAAACCCACACGTATCTTTCCGTGTTTTATCTCTGGATGTTGCATGAGATATACCATAGCCTGTACTATCTCGGCTATCCCTGCCTTGTCGTCCGCACCCAACAGGGTGTGTCCGTCGGTAACAATCAAGTCCTCGCCCTTGTGCGCCAGCAGTTCGGGAAACTTGTCGGGCGAACTGACGATACCCTCGCTCAGGGTGATGTCCCCACCGTCGTAGTTGTGGACGACACGCGCGTGGATGTCCTTGCCCGAGCAGTCGGGACTGGTGTCGTAGTGTGCTATGAAGCCGACCACAGGCACGTCCTTGTCCGTGTTGGCAGGTAGGGTGGCGTACACGTAACCATGCTTGTCCAGTTCCACGTCAGTCAGTCCCTCCGCCTTCAGTTCATCTCTCAGATATTCAGCGAAAACAAGTTGTTTGGCTGTGCTTGGGCATCCTTCGCTCTCCTCGTCCGACTGCGTGTCGAACACCACGTATCCCAAAAACCTTTCTTTTATATCCATATTCAGTTGGTTGTTTTACTGCCACAAATTTACAAATAAAATCCATACACACGGGTCTGTTGGCATTTAATTCGTAACTTTGCAACAAGATTCAATGAATCAGGTTACACATTATTAAATAAAAGGGAAATGAAAGAGTTATCTACAAAGAACGCCCCTGCCGCCATCGGGCCGTACAGCCAGGGGATTGAGTCCAACGGATTTGTGTATGTGAGCGGTCAACTGCCAATCGACCCTGCCACAGGTCAGTTTGCCGAGGGAGGGATACAGGCTGAGGCTCGCCAGAGTCTCACCAATATCAAGAATATTCTCGCGGAAGCCGGACTGACGATGCGTGATGTGGTGAAGGTGACAGTGTTGCTGTCCGACATCAATGACTTCACCGCAGTCAACGAAATCTATGCGGAGTTCTTCGAGGATCCCTATCCTGCGCGTTCCGCCTTTGCCGTGGCAGCCTTGCCTAAGGGCGCGGACATAGAGATTGAGGCAATAGCCGCAAAATAGTCAGAACTCTGGCGGCACTTCCAGATGGACATGATCTCCTGTGAGGGGATGGGTGAAGTCAATGGACTCGGCATGAAGGTACATCCGGCATGTCGGGTCTTTTGTTTCCGCCACACCTTTTATTATACCCGTCTTGGCGGAGGGTGAATAGAGACGGTCGCCTACAATAGGGCAACCGAGTCCGTCGGGGTGGGCAGAGTGTACGCGCAACTGGTGTGTCCTGCCTGTCTGTGGATAGAAGGCCACGCGGGTGCGTCCCTCTTTCCGTTCCAGCACCTCGTATTCGGTGACCGCTTCCTTGCCGTTCTGCCAGTTCACCATCTGTCGGGGACGGTCGGTCCTGTCGGGCGAAAGCGGCAGGGATACGGTGCCGTGGTCTTGACTGACAGTTCCGTCGAGCAGGGCTATGTAGCGTTTACGTATCTCATGTTTGTAGAACTGAATCTGCAAGGCCTTGTGGGTATCCTTGTCCTTGGCGATAAGCATGACTCCCGAGGTGTCCATGTCGAGGCGGTGTACGATGAGCGGACCGCTCACCTCGGGGTGCGACTCCTGTATCACGGACTCCACACTGGGAGCGTCCACATTGCCACGGACTGACAACATGCCAGCCGGTTTGTAGACCGCTATGATTTGTCCGTCCTCATAAATGACACGCATCTGGCGCACACGTTCACGCATGACGGCAAGCAGAGGGTTCTCCTCCACATCGAGTCCCACGAGCATGTGGCGCAGTATCGGCTTGCACTTGGCGTTGCACGCCGGATAGTACTCTCCTTCGTACCTTACCTCTCCCTTGGGTGACCGTCCCAACCAGAATTCAGCCATACACAACGGACGGAGACCGTGGCTGTAGGCGTACTGCAGCAGTTTGGGCGCACAGCACTCGCCTGCGCCAGACGGCGGTATGCGACAGGTCTCCTTGTCGAAGATGTCGGTAAGTGACCGTGTCTCGCCCAGAGCGTTCAGAAACCGCAACTGACCGAACAGCCTCATCTGCAGTTGGCGTGACCGTTCACTTTTCTCCTCTCCGTCGGGCATGGCACTTATTATGGCATCCTCACGCGTATACTCCAAATTCCACTTGTCCACGTCATACACAGGAGGAACGAAACCCTCGTGGATTCTCTTGCCGTCCAGCAGTCCTGAGAAAGCCCAGATCGCATGGATGTCCGCCTGTCCGTCTTCCCTCACATCTGACTTGGCATTGGATTTCCCGTCAGTCCCGACCACGAGTACTCCGAACATCTTCCCGAGACTGATTTCCTCCCTCCACAGGTCTTGTCGCCTCAGATAGTCCTGCAGCTGACGGCTCGCCTTTACAGCCAGAGGGTGGGGCGTGTACTGGAACGGATAGGTGAACTGATGGGGTAAAACAACTTCACCCTCCGTTGTAAGAGGGTGAAGCATGGGTTGTATGGCGCGGGTGTCCGTAATCATTTCTTCTTGGCGTTGGCAGGAATACGGATTACAGACAGACTGTACGCCGGCATCTCGTAGTTGAACTGCGGACTTACAGTTAAAGTGGACTGCTCTGGCTTTGCGCTCTTGTCGTCGGGCTTGCCTGTGAGTACAGAGAGGGCTGCTGTGGTGCCGTATCCCTGTAGGTCACCCAAGTCAACGCTGGTCTTCGCAGTTACCGGGAGCAGGTTTACGAGCTTCACGATGAGGTCACCGTTCTCGGCTTTCACCACAGATGAGTTGACCCTGAGTTTTACTGCCTCGTTGCCGTTGACCGACAAGTTGCTTGGGATGTACTCCACTCCGTTGTTGTTGCCGAAGAGGTACTGCACATAATAGCTCGGGGCAGGTCTGACACTGGTGTTGTTGAAGTAGATGAGGTCGGGGTTCCAGTTGGCGTGTCCGTCCTTGCAGAAGAGCGGAGCGTAGGACTCCATGACCACCACATCGGCGTTGCGCTCCAGATTGGTCATATGGAGGGCTTCAGCCAGAGCGTTCTCCATGCGGTTGCTTCTGCTCGCCCATTCACCGAGGTACACCTTAGTTCCGTTGCGGTCGTACTTGTCGTAGAAGTTCTGGTTGTGGATGTACCATCCCGGGTCAACATAATAGTGTTCGTCCACTATATCCACGTTCTCCTTGCGTGCCAGTTCCCATCCGTACTCATAGTCACTGCCCTCGAAGAACGGTCCTACCGTTCCTACTACCTCAATCTCCGGGTACTTGGCCTTTATGCCTTTGTTGAGGAAGTTGAAACGTTCTATGAACACGTCGGATATAAGGTCCTCGTTGCCGATTCCGAGGTACTTGAGTCCAAACGGCTTCGGGTGACCGGCGTCAGCGCGCATCTTGGCCCACTTGGATGTCTTGGGGTCGCCGTTAGCCCACTCGATGAGGTTGATGAGTTCCTGAAGGTATTCCTCCATGGTTGGCAGCGGTTCGGATGTCTGTATGTTGGCTTTCTCGCCAGCGAACGGAAGTCCGCCCTGCTGACCGTGGCCTCCACGGTAGGAGTTCTGGCAACATACTCCAGCCGGCAATACAGGCAGCGGCTCCGCGCCTATGTCCTCGCAGAACTGGAAGTACTCGTAGAAGCCCAGTCCCATGGTCTGGTGATAGTTCCAGATGTTGGGCAGCGGCTTGCGCTCCCAAACCGGACCTACGGTGTAGACCCAACGGTACATGTCCTCCAGTCCCTGTCCGTGGCTTGCGCAGCCTCCGGGGAAGCGGATGAACTTTGGCTTCATGTCGGCGAGAACCTGCGCCAGATCCTTACGGAGTCCGTTCTTGCGGTTGTTGAAGGTCTTCTGTGGGAAGAGGCTCACAAAGTCCACCGCCAGTTTTCCTGTCTGTAGTGGTGTGATACTTATCTTCGCCTTGTCGCAGTCCTGACCGGCAGTAAGTACCGCCTTGTACTGCTTCCACTCTCCTGTCGCCTTGAAGGTCTTCTGTGCCAACACCTTGTCACCGTCCACGAGTTCCACCTTCACGCTTCCCGGTCCTTCCATCTTCTTGAGGAAGAGAGAGAGGTCGTACTTGTCGCCCTTGCGCAGCTCAATGCCGTCGAACCCTCCGTTCTGGAGTGAAGAACCTGTGGCAGTGGTGTTGAGAACTGAGTAATGGGAGTTGTTCACGTGAATCGGGTCAGCTGTCTCGATGGTCCATTCGGTCGTGCCTGTACCTTCGAGAGACCAGCAAGACTTGGCGTTCCACCCTCCATGGTCGGTGTTGCAGTACTCGAAGTCACGGTTCTGCACGAGTTCCGCATAGAGACCTCCGTCGGCCGCATAGCTGATATCCTCGAAGAAGATGCCCACGAGGTTGGGACTGATGGCTTTCTTACCACTGTAGTCGATCTTTACGCTTACGTCCACACTGTTCAGGCCGGTGAAGCGTGAAGCGTCGTCCCTCATGGACTCACCGTACTGCTGGTTGCGCAGGGTAGTGGCGTACCCTTTGTTCACAAGTGTCTCGACCACATTCCACGGAGCGCGTGTGACACATCCCTCGTATTCCGTGCCGTCCACGAGTACTTTCACCTCGTTGCTCTTGTACTCGCCTCCTTCACGTGCGGGACTCCACTCTTTGAAGTTGCGGCTCGTTACTTGATAGGTCTTCCCCTCCTTGGTCTTGTAGGTAACCACGAAGAGTCCTCCTTTCTTCTCAAGTACCGGAGCGATGACGCTGGAGGTGGACACATACGGATAGTCCTGCGGTTTCCAGATATAGAGTTTCTGTGAGAGGGTGGTGGCGAACTGGTTGGTGTTGTCGTTCACCTGCCACACGGCGTACCATGTGTCGCCGTCCTTGATGACGCTCGGGTGGAACATCCGTTTCTGCGAACCCCATGACCCGAAGTCGCTGCTAACGAACGACTGGTCGCGTCCGATGGCGATCCACCGTGACTTGTCGGAACTGTAGGCGATATGGATACCCTTGTGGGTGTCCTGCGGAATGGCATAAGTGAACACATAAACGGAGTCGGGTGCCGCCGCACTTCCTTTGAGGGCGAAGCCGCAAAGGAGTGCCATTGTAAATAGTAGACTGTTTCTTTTCATCAGATTGTAAATTGGTTTGGTTAATTCATTTGTTGATTGGCAGTTTCGCGCTTACCGTGTTGGTCTGTGAATAGAGGCCACCGTTCGGGAAAGCGTCCGCGCTGCTGGCGCACATGGCGTGGAAGGTCACGGTGTAGGTGGTGTCAGCCTTTGACGGAGCCTTGAACTTGAACGTGACTGCTCCGGTGAGGGAACTGACAGACCCGTTGGTATTTGTCGGGTTCGACGTGTTGTAGCTCTTGCTGCCAAGACGGTAGGTGCTTTGTCCTATGCTGTATTCCTGATAGGAGTAGTAGTAATAGGCTCCATCCTGCTTGAGGGTCACGGTAGCGGTAATCGAGTCGCCCGGGTTACAGGGAGACGGACTTAGTTCAATCTTGTCGAATGTGGGAACGACGGCAGACTTGTCGTCATCCTCACAGGCACTGAAAGTCACCATGACTCCCAGTGCCAACACGCCGAATAAAAGTAGTTTGCGCATAATATTTTCAGTTGTTGTTGGTTTACTTTCCAAATGTTTCGTCGAGGAAGTCATAGAACTGAGGGTCTTCGCCCACAATGGTCTTCACTATCTTGCCGTCGGGGCCTACGAGTATCTTCGTGGGGAAACCGGACACCGCGTATTTCTTCACTACACTGGCGTCGCCCTCCGCGTCTTTCACGTGCAGCCAAGGCAGTTCGTGTTTCTTGACAGCCTCTTTCCACTTCTCGTCGGTGTCGCCGGAGTCAACTCCAACAATCTCCAGTTTGTCCTTGTACTTGGCGTAATACTCCTTCATCTTAGGCATTCCCTTGATGCACCATCCGCACCATGAACCCCAGAAGTCGATAATCACGTATTTGCCGCGCAGACTGGACAGTGTGAGACTCTTGCCGTTGATGTCGGTGAGGGTGAAGTCCTGTGACTCCACTCCCTCTCCCTGTACCTTGGCTGCCTTGACCTTGGCGTCAGCCTCCGCCTTGACCTGATTGAGAGTCTGGTACACGATGTCTTTCATCCGTCCGTTCTTCACTCTGTCGGACAGCAGGGCGATAGCCGCCTCTATCTTCTCCGCAGTGTCGAACGATGATATGAGGTAAGCGGACGCCTCCTTGTCGGAGTTCTTGCGGATTACCTCCATGACTCCGTTCTCCGCTTTTTCTTTCAGCGGTCCCACATTATTATGGTACTCGGCAAGCACAGCCTCCTGACTCTCGCCACCTTGGATGCGCGCGAGCATCGTCTGGTTGTAGTCTGTCAGTTCCTTGATGGCCGCCGCGTTCTGTGCCATCACGTCGGTATATTCAGTGTAGAACTTGCTGCCGGCGAACGTGAGTTGGTCTGATATGCCCGACAGGGAGACTGTGGAGTCATTGACAGCTGTCTTAGGCAGTGACCCGGTGACCTCCAGTGTCTCGTCGGGTATGGCTACCGTCTGGAAGAACTTGTTGTCCTTGCCACGGAAAGTGGCTGGGTTGGCGGCGAGGAACATGCCCTTGTCACCCGCGTCGAGGGAGAATTGGAACTTGCCGTCAGTGCCGGTGATGGTGTCACGCTTCTGCTGATAGTACACGATGAGAGAGTCGCCAAAGTTCTCTATATTGACTTTGACCTGTAGTTTACCTGTCTGGGCACTTGCGACCGATGCCGCTCCTGCCAGCGCCAGTCCTAAGAACATCCTTTTCATTTTCCTTTATCTATTGTTTTAGAGTTTCTAAGTAGGTGCAAAGTTAGTGATTTTTCCGCTTGCCGCAATGAACAGTATTGCGGTACTTTGGAAATGGCACAAAAAAAGTATCCTGAGAATCTTGGCGGTGTGTCTCAGGATACCCAGCGAAGTACTGGTACTTCGCACTACCAATATTTATGAAGTGGGAGCATAAGACTTTAGAATGCTTCCCGATTTAAAGAGGTTAACCTTCCTCTTCTTCCTTGAGTTCGAAGTCGAGCAGGGTGCTGAGCGACTTGTTCTTCTCTATTCCTTCTATTGCCTTCGCGAACATGAGCGCGCAGGATATCTGCTTCACCTTGGAGCAGTGGCCGTTGTACGGTATGGAGTCGGTGAAGAGCATCTCCTCCAGCGAGGACTTCTCCACACGTTCAGATGCGGGACCGCTCATGATGCAGTGGCTCGCCACGGCGCGTACTGACAGCGCTCCGGCTTTCTTCATCTCATCGGCTGCCATCGTGATGGTTCCGGCAGTGTCCACCATATCGTCGACGATGACCACATTCTTGCCCGCCACGTCACCGATGATCTGTATTGAATCGACCACGTTGGCCTTCTTGCGTGTCTTGTTGCAAAGCACCAACGGCACCTGCAGGTTGTCGGAGAACTTGGCGGCACGCTTGGACGCGCCCACGTCGGGAGCTGCAATCACCAGGTTGTCGAGCTTGAGGTCACGTATGTAGGGTATGGATATGAGCGAGGCGTACACATGGTCTACCGGCACGTCGAAGAATCCCTGAATCTGTTCCGCATGCAAATCCATGGTGATAAGACGGTCGATGCCGGCCACACTGAGCATGTCGGCCACCAGCTTCGCGCCTATCGGGACACGCGGCTTGTCCTTGCGGTCCTGACGCGCCCACCCGAAGTAGGGCATCACTGCAATGACTTGATGTGCCGACGCGCGCTTGGCAGCGTCAATCATCAGAAGCAGTTCCATGAGATTGTCGGTGTTGGGGAACGTGGACTGTATCAGGAACACGTCCTTTCCACGGATGGACTCCTCGAAGGAAACTACAAACTCACCGTCGGAGAAGTTTGTGCGGACGATGTTGCCGAGTGGGGTCTTCAGTTCCTTGCAAATCTTCTCGCCCAGATACCTGGAATTGGTACCGGCAAAAACCTTGTATGTTTTGTTATCTTCCATTATGTTGGATGTATGATGTGTGTGTATCGTCTGGCAACGCCTAAACCAATGCAAAGTTACGGTTTTTATTTCAATTAGTCCGTGGCTTTGCGGAATTTATTGAACAAATCCGTCAAATCTCTGTAGTTGTTCGACTCATGGTGGTCGAATTGGTTCCACAGCACGTCGTTGAGGACTATCCCGCCGAAGCCGGCCTTCTGCGCTTCCGTCACATCTTCGAGGGTGGTCACTCCACCGGCGAACACCTTATGACTCGCCAGATGCAGGGAAGCCGTCTGCCTGATGGCGGAGGGTGAGGAGTCCAGTATGACGTATGCGCTGCTGTCGGTCCACTTCCCGAGTTCGTCCACCAAACACGTGCGCGACACCAGTCCTCTGTAGTTGGCAGGTATGCCTGGATTGCGGTCAGTAAGGTGGATGCCCCTCAGGTTGTATTCTTCCTTCAGGTAGAAGTGGTCCTCGACAACGACCTTGCCGTACCACTTTGGGTCCATCAGCGTGAGCAACCGTTCACAGAATATAGGCTCCGACCCGGGCTTACTGATGTGCAGGATGTCAAGACCCTCTTCAAACAGGGTCTGTATGATGGTGTTCTCTTCGATGAAGAACTGCGGTGATGTGGCTACTACTATCTTCATCCTTGGCTGTTGTTCTGTTGAAGGGTGTACTCGCTGCTGCCGTCAAAGCAGTGTGTGCAGATCTGGCACTTGGGCAGTCCGATTGATTCGATGAGTGTCTCCAGTTTACTGAATTTCAGTGATGTGAGGTTGAGCCGCTTGCCTATCTCCTCCACCATACGGCAGTACTCGGGAGAGTCGGTCTCCGTATATTTGTCGAGGTTCTTGTTCTCGTCTCCCTCAAAGTCCTTGATGACACGGCGTGTTATCAGTTCCATGTCGCTCTGCGAACGCGAGAAGTTGATGAACTGGCATCCGTAAATCAGCGGGGGACAGGATATGCGCATGTGTACCTCCTTGGCTCCGCACTCGTACAGCTCCTTGGTGTTGTCACGCAGTTGTGTGCCGCGCACAATAGAGTCGTCACAGAACAGCATCTTCTGACTGCGGAGAATATCCCTGTTGGCTATGAGTTTCATCTTAGCCACGAGGTTACGTCTCTCCTGGTTGCTCGGTGTGAACGATCGTGGCCATGTGGGCGTGTACTTGGATATCGCCCTGCGGTAAGGCACTCCGTGGCCTGCGGCGTATCCCAGTGCCATCGCCGTTCCCGACTCGGGGATGCCACACACACTGTCCACGTCGACGTTGTCGTACCCGCCCATCTTCTTGCCGCAACTGAACCGTACATCCTCCACGTTGATGCCCTCGTACGATGATGTGGGGAAACCGTAGTAGACCCACAGGAACGAGCATATCTGCATCCCTTTGTTGGGCTTGCGCAACTGTTCCATGCAGTTGGGGTGGAGGCGCACTATCTCGCCAGGTCCCAGATACTTCTCGGTCTTGTAACCGAGGTTGGAGAAGGAGGTGGACTCACTTGTAACGGCATAAGCGTCCTCTTTCCTGCCGACCACGATGGGGGTCCTGCCCCACGAGTCGCGCGCGGCGATGATTCCGTCTTCGGTCAGCAACAGGAGCGAGCATGACCCTTTCACCTCTCGGAACACGTTCTCGATACCTTCCACGAAACTCTTTCCCTTGATGATGAGCAGTCCGATAAGTTCCGTCTGGTTGATCTTGCCTGAGCTGAATTCAGACAGGTGCATGTTCTCGTTCAGCAGTTTCTCCGCCAGTTCCTCCTTGTTGTTCACCTTGGCTACGGTCACTATGGCGAACCGCCCCAGATGACTGTTCATCAACAGGGGCTGCGCGTCCGTGTCGCTTATGATACCGATTCCAGCCTCACCCTTGAACTTGTCCAGTTCGTCTTCGAAGGTGGAACGGAAATATGTGGATTCAAGATTGTGGATTGAACGGATAAAGCCGTTTTCCTTACTGTATGTGGACATTCCGCCCCTCATTGTCCCGAGGTGCGAGTTGTAGTCTGTCCCATAGAAAAGGTCGTTGATACACGGCTTGGTAGAAACCGTTCCAAAAAAACCACCCATAAGTTATTGATAATAGATCTTTATAGTTGAACACAAAAAGGGCTTCAAGCCTTCACAGCCCAAAGTCCTTTCCTTTTTTACACTCAGTCTTTCTTTTTGAATTTCACGCAGTCATTGTCAAGGTAAGCCACGATAGTGTCGCCGCTTGCCACTTCCTGCTCCACCACCATCTCGGCGATACCGTCTTCGAGGTAATGCTGTATGGCCCTGCGGAGCGGACGCGCGCCGAACTGCTTGTCATATCCTTTCTTGGCGACGAACTCCTTCGCGTCGTCGTCAAGCTGCAGTTTGTAGCCCATACTCTCAATGCGCTTGTACACACCGTCCAGTTCGATGTCTATAATCTTCAGGATAGCGTCGAGGTCGAGCTGGTCGAACGTGATGATCTCGTCGATTCGGTTGAGGAACTCCGGCGAGAACTGCTTGTTGAGGGCTTTCTGTATGATGCCTCGGCTCAACTGCTTGTCGTCCTTTGACTCCATGGCAGAGAACCCGATGCCGTGTCCGAAGTCCTTGAGTTGTCGTGTTCCCACATTGGATGTCATGATGATGACGGTGTTGCGGAAGTCCACAGTACGTCCGTTGGAGTCTGTGAGCCGTCCGTCGTCCATCACCTGCAGCAACAGGTTGAACACATCGGTATGCGCCTTCTCTATCTCGTCAAGCAGTACGATGGAGTAGGGCTTGCGACGTACACGCTCGGTAAGCATTCCTCCCTCCTCGTAACCCACGTAGCCCGGAGGCGCGCCCACCAGTCGGCTTACGGTGAACTTCTCCATGTACTCCGACATGTCCACACGTATGAGGGCGTCCGCTGACCCGAACATCAGTTCCGCCAGTTTCTTCGCCAGATAGGTCTTGCCGACACCCGTAGGTCCGAGGAACATGAATGTGCCTATCGGACGGTTCGGGTCTTTCAGTCCTATCCTGCTTCGCTGTATGGCACTCGCCAGTTTGTCGATGGCCGTGTCCTGCGCAATCACCTTCGACTTCAGTTCCTGCCTCATTCCTTTCAGTCTCATCCCTTCGTCCGTGGCAATCTTCGACACCGGCACTCCGGTCATGAGCGACACTGTGTTCGCCACCTGGTCGGCATCGACTACCTCACGCGTCTCGGTATATCTGGCTTCCCAGTCCGCCTTCATCTGCGTGAGCTGTGCCTTGAGGGCTTTCTCCCTGTCCCTGTAGTCGGCTGCCCCCTCATAGTCCTGCTCCTTTACGAGCCGTTCCTTTTGTTTTACCGCCTCGTCGATGAGTTTCTCCTGTTGTTCAATCTCCTTGGGGACACTCACATTGGAGATGTGAGTCCTCGCTCCCGCCTCGTCCAACGCGTCAATAGCCTTGTCGGGGAAGTAGCGGTCGGTGACAAACCGTTCGGTCAAGTTGACACACGCGTCGAGGGCTTCCTCCGTGTATGTCACGTTATGGTGCGCCTCGTACCGTTCCTTGATGTTGCGCAGGATAATCTTGGTCTCCTTTGCGCTTGTCGGGTCCACGACAATCTTCTGGAATCTCCTCTCCAACGCCCCGTCTTTCTCAATGCTCTTGCGGTACTCGTCGAGCGTGGTGGCTCCGATACACTGCAGTTCGCCCCGCGACAACGCCGGTTTCATCATGTTTGCGGCATCCATCTGACCTGCCTGGTTGCCGGCTCCTATGATGCCGTGTATCTCGTCGATGAACACGATAATCTCAGGGTGCGCCTTCAGCTCTTTGATGACGGCGCGCATACGTTCCTCGAACTGTCCCCTGTACTTCGTGCCTGCCACGATGGACGACATGTCGAGCGATACAATCCGTTTGTCGAACAGCACACGTGACACTTTCCGCTCTATGATTCTCATAGCCAGCCCCTCCACGATGGCGCTCTTGCCGACACCTGGCTCACCAATCAGGACTGGGTTGTTTTTCTTGCGGCGTGAGAGAATCTGCGCTATGCGCTCAATCTCTTTCTCCCTGCCCACAACAGGGTCCAACTTACCTTCACGCGCCGCCACCGTTATGTCCACTCCAAAGGAGTCGATGGCCGGGGTGTCGGTATTGCCGCTCTTCTCCGCAGTCTTGGTAGTGTAGTTGCTCTTGTTCCTGCTGGCAGGAGGCGCATCCTCCTCATCCTCCTCGTCATAGCTTATGTCAGCCTTGGGGGAGGTCTCTTTAGTGAGGGAGGCGAACACCTTATTGTATGATATTCCGTTGTTGCTCAAGTATTCTGTAGCCTGCATCATCCCCCGTTTGAGGAAACCGAGCAGGATGTGTTCAGTCTTTATCTGGCCGCTTTTCAGCAACTTCGCCTCAAGCATACTCAGACGCAGGATGTCGGATGTCTCGTCGCTTACCGTCATCTCTGTCGGCGCGGCTTCGGAGGCGGACCCGTTTCTCACGTTGTCCTCCAATATCTGCTTGTAGTGCTGGATGTCCAGCGAACCGTGTAGTATGTTATATGCTTGATTGTCACCGTCACGGATTATCCCGAGCATCAGATGCTCCGGTTGGATACTGTCATTGCGGAGACGTACTGCCTCCTCCCTGCTGTATGTGAGTATCTTCTTCAGTTTATTTGAAAACGGCAATGTAAGTTTCATTCTGTTTTTATATGGGTTGTTATTCAGTATATGGCATACGACGAACATTATGCCAGTTTACTGTTTGAGCCATCCTGCGATGCGGTTTACGATGTCGTCGCGCACGTCCGCCGGCATGGTCTCTATGCGTGATCCGTGACTGCCGCGCGGCTGCACGTATATCTTCATGTTCTTCTTCTTGCTACAGTCGAGCCAGGTGCAGACACCGCTCGCGCTCCACGGGTCAGTCTCTCCATATATAAATATGTGTGTCGGGTCTTCCTCCTTCAGGAACTTCACCGTACGGTTGTAGAGAGTTGGGTCGAAGGTGATGTCGCGGAGTTCAGGCGGCAGCATGATTTTATTCAGGTAGTTCTTTGTGTCCTTCACCACAGTCCATTTTTTCAGTCCCTTCAGTGAATAGCCGTAGTATCCCAGTTCTCTTGCGGCCTGCACGTCGAAGGAGAGGTACTTGTTCGGGTACACGAAGTAGTCGGGTCCAGCCACACTCATGAAGTGGTTGAAGAGTTCTGCGTCACTGGCTGTCACAGACGGTATCTGCTCTATCGGTGTGCCGTACTGCCAGTGGGCGAACGGATACTCAAAGATGCAATAGTCGTAAATCTCGTCGAGGGACAGGTAGAACTTATAGTTACGATCGTCGCAGTACTTCTTGAAGAGCGGAAGCATAGTCGCTCTTCTCTTCAGCATCTCCTGCTGTGCCTTGAGGATGGTCCCGCGCTCTGCCTTCGTGCCTACCTTCTTCGCGAGGAACACCTCGTGGCGACCGTCCTCAACCGATTTGTTGAGCGGAGCCACGTAACTGACACTCACGTCCACATCGCCGGGGTAGGAAACCCTGTAGAACATGGTGGTCTGTCCGCCCTTGCTCGTTCCTGTGCTTATCCACTTGCCGGGAAGCACCGCACCGAGTGTCTGGCGCACGTTGTGCAGGTCACGCAGTGAGTTGTCCACAGTCAGATAGTCCCAGTTGCACGGCTCGGGCGTGGACTCCGCGAAATAACGGTATTCCACAATCACCATGTTGGCGTCGAAGAGTTTGCACAGTTCCTCCTGGAAATCCCTGAAGCCATAGTCGGCGAAGTAACCCTCGGTCACGATGACTGTAGGGCGGTCCGTTCCTTTCAGTGCCACGAATATGCGCTGTGTGAATGTGCCTTTGTCGGCATTGTCACCGTCCACGTTCTGTTTGATTTTCATCACATACTTCTCCTTGAATATCTTTGATTCAAGTGGAGTGACATCACTGATACCCTTGAGGTTGATGAGCTGGCTCATGAACGCGGTGGTATCCTGTTGCGCCACGACGGTGAGAGCCACCAGGGTGACCAGTACTACTGAAAGGATTCGTTTCATTGCTTTTAGTTTTTAGTGTCGTTTATGTCTTGTTTTTGTGTCAAATCAATATGCCCTTGCTATGATGACCCTGTACTTGGCAGGTTTGCCGCTCACCATATCGACTCCAGGAGTCTGCTCAAACATGTAAGGCACGCACCTGATGGTGGCCTGTGTATCTTCCTTTATCTTCGCCTCTGTCTCGGCAGTTCCGTCCCAGTGGCACAGGAAGAAGCCTCCGTCCTTGACTTTCGTCTTGAACTCCTCATAGTCCTCACACTCGTAGATGCGTGAGTCGCGGAACTCGCGCGCTTTCCTGTAGATGTTCTCCTGAATGTTGTCGAGCAGTTCCTTCACGTGTTCCTCTATTCCGTCGATGCTTATGGTCGCCTTCTCCAGTGTGTCGCGGCGCATTATCTCGATAGTGGAGTTCTCCAAATCTCTCGCTCCCAACACGAGGCGTACTGGCACACCCTTCACCTCGTAGTCGGCAAACTTGAATCCGGGACGCTTGTTGTCGTCGCTGTCGTACTTCACGCTGATGCCCAACGCCTTCAGCTTGTCCGCAATCTCTGTAGCCTTCCTGTTGATTGCCTCAAACTGCTCGTTGGTCTTCCATATAGGTATGATGACCACCTGTACCGGAGCCAGTTTCGGAGGCAGTACCAGACCGTTGTCGTCGGAGTGGGTCATGATGAGCGCGCCCATGAGTCGTGTTGACGCTCCCCAGCTGGTAGCCCACGCGTACTCGAGTTTGTTCTCCTTGTTGAGGAAGGTAACGTCGAACGCCTTGCCGAAGTTCTGTCCGAGGAAATGGCTGGTGCCGCTCTGCAAAGCCTTTCCGTCCTGCATCATCGCCTCAATGGTATAGGTGTCGAGAGCGCCGGCGAACCGCTCGGTCTCGCTCTTCACTCCCTGCACCACTGGTATCGCCATATAGTCCTCCACAAAGTCGGCGTACACTTTCAGCATCATCTTCGCCCTCTCCTCAGCTTCCTCACGAGTGGCGTGCGCCGTGTGTCCCTCCTGCCAGAGGAACTCTGAGGTGCGAAGGAATATACGTGTGCGCATCTCCCACCTCATCACGTTACACCACTGGTTGCACAGGATGGGCAGGTCACGGTACGACTTTATCCAGTTCTTGTACGTGTGCCATATTATAGTCTCCGACGTGGGGCGGATAATCAGTTCCTCGTCCAACTTGGCGGCGGGGTCCACAACCACACCGTCGTGTGTCTCGTTGGCCTTGAGCCTGTAGTGGGTGACCACCGCACATTCCTTGGCGAAGCCTTCCACGTGTTCAGCCTCCTTGCTGAGGAACGACTTGGGTATGAGCAGAGGGAAGTAGGCGTTCTGCACACCTGTCTCTTTGAACCTCCTGTCCATCTCCGCCTGAATCTTCTCCCAGATGGCGTAGCCGTAGGGACGGATGGTCATACATCCGCGCACGTCCGCCTGTTCTGCCAACTCGGCCTTAACCACTAACTCATTATACCATTGTGAATAGTTGACGCTTCTCTTGGTCAACCCCTTTAAATCTGTTGCCATAATATGTTTTGTCGAATCAACGATAATTGTTTTCCGTAATCGAGTACAAATTTACGAATAATATCATTACAGACCGTGCCATCTCCACTGAAAAATGAAGAAATTCCCTCTTTTTCCAAAAAACATCCGCAGTCCGTTGTTCCGTTTGGATAAAAAGAGCGATATTTGCAGACTGAATTGTAATATAAACAAGTTAACAAAACGAGTTATTATGAAAAAAACAAAGTTTACGGCACTTCTCTTGAGTGCTTTGATGATTTTAGCTGGTTGTAATATGAACAACACCTCCAAGGGCGCGCTCATCGGCGGAGGCAGTGGAGCCGCTGTCGGCGCACTTGTAGGTAACCTCATCGGCCATAACGCCGGCGGAACAGCCATAGGCGCGGCCATAGGCGCGGCTGTAGGTACAGGAGCGGGTGTCCTCATCGGAAAGAAGATGGACAAGGCCAAGGCCGCCGCTGAGAAGGTGGACAACGCACAGGTGGAGACCGTGACAGACAACAACGGTCTGGAGGCTGTGAAGGTTACATTCGACTCCGGAATCCTTTTCGCTACCGGAAAGTCCGACCTGAGCGCAACCGCCAAGAAGTCACTCCAGCAGTTCGCCACCAACGTTCTGATTGTGAACAAGGACATGGACGTGTCTGTACAGGGCTACACTGACAACGCAGGTTGGAAGGGCAGTACCGCAGAGCAGAGCGTGCAGAAGAACCTCACTCTCTCACAGCAGCGCGCTGACGCGGTTTCCACTTACCTCAAGTCTCTCGGAGTCTCTGCTTCACAGATTGCCTCAAGCACCGGCTTCGGTGAGTCCAACCCTGTAGCGGACAACTCTACTGCCGCTGGAAAGGCTCAGAACCGCCGTGTGGAGGTTTACCTCTATGCTTCAAAGGCAATGATTGAGGCTGCCAACAACGGCACTCTCCAGTAATCCTGCCTGAAGTTTCACAAACAAAAAAAATTGGGTGTGCGGATTGCACCGCACACCCTTTTTCATACCTTTTCCATTAACTCTTAAAGACCTTGTTCATGCTGCTCCTGAAGTTTGTAAGATTCGTACTCAAACCGTTCATGTGGCTACTCATATTATTTTTCGGTTCGTCGATAGCCATTACCATTTTCTACCGGTTCAGTGAGGTTTCACTGTCTCCTCTGATGGTCATACGGCTGGTGGAACAACTGGGCGACGGTATGCAACTGAAACTGGCGCACCAGTGGGTTCCGCTGGACAGCATCAACCCGAGTCTCGTACAGGCGGTTGTGGCGAGTGAGGACCAGAACTTCATGAAGCACCACGGTTTCGATATGGAGGCGATTGAGAAGGCGATTGAGGAAAAGGAGAAGACCGGTAGGGTGAGGGGAGCAAGCACCATCAGTCAGCAGACTGCCAAGAACGTGTTCCTCTGGCCTTCGTCCACATGGACGCGCAAGGCTTTCGAGACCTATTTCACTGTTCTCATCGAGACCTTCTGGTCGAAGGAGCGTATCATGGAGGTCTATCTCAACACCATCGAGATGGGGGACGGCATTTACGGGGCGGAGGCTGTAGCCCTCGAACATTTCGGTTGCCACGCCATCGACCTGAACGCCAACCGGAGCGCACTTATCGCGGCGTCACTGCCCAATCCAAGGGTGCGCAACAGTGGTAGACCCACTCCCTACATGTACAAGCGTCAGCGTCAGATATTGCGCCAGATGCGTAATATCGGTCCCGTTGACTTGTCCTCGAACTGATAACACCCCGCGTCGGGGTTTTCTGTAGGACGCTCTACTCCGTTCATGTCGGTCCTACAGTCGTCGGGCGTGAGTGTCCCGTCACCCAGTCCACGTGCGGTGGAGAGGGAGTCGAGACGGAAATCGTAGTAGTACACGCTGTTGTCGATGGTCCGGAAATTCTCTCCTCTTAATATAGTCTTGTCACTGGAGTCGGACTCGCCCTCGTCCCTGTCCAACTTGCACCCTGTGAAATACTGCGCGTCGTCATCGGTGGTTACCGTGTTTACCAGCGAGTTACGGAACCTGTAGTTGAACGCCGCCTCACTGTCCTGCATCTTCGATCCGTACACCTCGTCGGAGGAAGATCCGGTTACGATGCAGTTGACGAACTCTATGAGTTCCAAGGGATATTCTTTCTTGTCGTACACGTTGGCGAAATAAAGTGCAGAGCCGCGTGTCGCGTGCCACGGATAGAACTGCGCCACGGTGCAGTGGACGAACCGTGTAGTGCCACCAATGACGGTAACACAGTTGCCTCCTGCGTTGCTTATCTGGGAGTTCGACAGGCAGGCTGTTGTAGAGTGGAGGAAAAGGGCGTCACCGGCCACGTTGTGTATGACGCTGTTGCTGACCGTGCATTTGACTCCTTCAGACAGTGAGTCGTTGTCGGCTATGATTCCGTAGTTTCCTCCGTGTATGTCACAGTAGTTGAATGTGTTGCCGTGACTCTCGGGGTGTAGGCGTACCCCTTCCCACTGTGCGTCCAGACGGTCGTAGGGCAGGTAGGTGAAGAGCTTATCCGTACGGTCGCCCCTCAGTGTTACCGGTTTCTCCTGTGTCCCTTCCACCTTCAAAGTGCCGTAGACATCCAGTCCCGACAGTTTGTGGAAACAGACGGTCGTTCCTTCGGCTATGGTCAGGGTGGCGTTGGGGGCTACTACCAGACTGTCGCGCACCACTACAGGACGCACCGACGCCCATGTCGTGTCGCTTGTTATTACCTGTCCTTCCATCACGACTATATCCTGTCCGTAAGCCTCAAGCATCACTTTCCGGGTCAGTCCGTTTTCCATGGTGAAGAGGATGGAGTCGGTGATGAGGGTGGGGGAGTCGGAGTCGTTCGGGTCTACCGTCACTTCCACAAAGCAGTACATGCTGTCTTTACTGTATATCTCCACGTCAGTGAACCGCGTGCCGTAGTCTCCATCCAGATTCATACGGAAACCGCTCTCTCCGTCACTTCCGAGCCGTACCGAAACCAGTCGCACTCCCTTGCTGTTGGGATTGTAGATCTTGAACACTTTGGTGGCGGAACCTATGTCGGTGAATATGGTGTCAAAGCTGATGGTGTCGCTGGAGAAACGCAATGCCTCATTCGGGGACGAGGTGAACTGCTCGTCCTCGCTGCACGAAAACAACCCGACCACAGCCCATGCGAGAACACATACACAGACCACGGAACTATAACTTTTCCTTATACTCATTTCGGTCATTCTTCTCGCTTCTATAAACGCAAAACACGGTGCTTTATTGTCTATTTCATCCGAATTTCAATAATAATACAAGGTAATGCGAATCGGTCTGAAAAATATTGTTTACATTTGTACCTTGTATTATATACATGTAAAGGAGATGGCAAGGAAGACTCAGAATAAAAGCACTCAGAAAAAGACTAAGAAGGGTAATGCGGTGGATGTGGACATCATGTCGAGGTCATCCATCGTGAAGTTTGTGATTGGACTGTTTTTCGTTTTCGTGGCACTGTTCATGATTATAGCGTTCTCTTCGTTTCTTTACAGTGGGGCTTCAGACTACAATATAGTGGACACACAGGACTTCGGGGAGTTCTACAAGGAACTTACGTCAGGCAATGCCCACGCCCGCAACCTCTGCGGCGGCTTCGGGGCGAAGACCGCCTATCTGTTCATCAACAAATACTTCGGTGTGGCGGCATACTTCATACCGGTGTTTCTCATCATGCTCGGCATGAGACTTATCGGTTCGTTCCGTATCAGGTGTGTCCGTCTGTTCATTCTGATGGGCATCATCATGATTTGGACCAGTCTCCTCTTGAGTGCGCTGACCTGCGACATACCCGCGTTGGGCGACAGTTTCTTCTTCTTGGGCGGTTACAGTGGGATGAACGTCACGAAATGGCTGGGTATCATGATTGGTTCGCCCGGAATCTACGGCATACTGATTATGGTGGCGATATTCGTACTCGTATACCTCAGTACCAAGACCATCGAGGTGGTGCGCAACCTGATGCGGCTGGAACGTATCAAGTCGTTCCACAATCCTCTTGAGAGTCTTATTAACAAGAAGACCGACGAGGAAGACGAAGCAGAAGAAGAGGGAGAGTCGGACGAAGTGGATGAGGAAGATGAGACACCAGCACACTCCGAAGACAGGAAGCGTGAGTTCGTTGACCCTCAGACCAACGTCATTGACTTCGGTACGCAGGTGTACGGACAGGAAGAGCAGAACGAGAAAGAACCGGAGAAAGTGGAGAAACCGGAGAAAGTGGATACGGAGGAGCCTCAACAGGAAAATGACGACTCTACAGTCACCGTCTCCGACACGTTCCAAGTGGAGACCCGTAATCCGGAACCGGCTCAGCCGACCGCTTCCGTGGACACGGCTATCGGTTTCGACGCTGTGGTGGGACGCAGTGTGGCGCCTGCTACCGACAAGAACCTGAGCCGTGGCAACATAAACACTCCGTATGACCCAAGGCACGACCTTGAGTACTATAAATACCCGCTGCTGAGTTTGTTGGACAAGAGCGAGGACAGTTCCCCCCGTATCGACATGGAGGAGCAGACAGCCAACAAGGAACGTATCATACAGGTACTCCACAGTTTCGGTGTCGAGATAAGCAGCATCAAGGCTACCATCGGTCCTACCATCACCCTCTACGAGATTACTCCGGCTGAGGGTATGCGCATATCCAAGATACGTAACCTTGAGGACGACATAGCCCTTAGTCTGGCAGCCGAGGGAATACGTATCATAGCCCCGATACCAGGCAAGGGAACCATAGGTATCGAGGTGCCTAACAAGAAGAAGTGCATCGTGTCCATGGAGAGCATCCTCAACTCCAAGACCTATCAGGAGTCGAAGATGGAACTGCCGTGCGCGCTTGGAAAGACCATCACTAACGAGGTGTTCATGATTGACCTCGCCAAGGCTCCCCACCTGTTGGTCGCAGGTGCCACAGGTATGGGTAAGTCTGTGGGACTGAACGCCATCGTCACCTCACTCCTCTACAAGAAACACCCGTCGGAACTGAAGATAGTGATGGTGGACCCTAAGAAGGTGGAGTTCAGTATCTACAACTCTATAGAGAACCACTTCCTCGCCAAACTGGAGGAAGAGGAGGAACCGATTATAACGGACACGCAGAAGGTGGTCAAGACCCTCAACTCGCTCTGTAAGTTGATGGACACACGGTACGACCTGTTGAAGATGGCAGGTGTGCGTACCATAAAGGAATACAACGAGGCGTTCAAGGCCCGAAAGCTCAATCCGTTGCAGGGACACGACTACATGCCGTACTACGTGGTGATAATCGACGAGTTCGGTGACTTGATAATGACCGCCGGAAAGGAGATAGAGTTGCCTATCTGCCGAATCGCCCAGTTGGCCCGTGCCGTGGGCATCCACATGATTATCGCCACGCAGCGACCTACGGCGCAGATTATCACCGGTACCATCAAGGCCAACTTCCCGGCGCGTATCGCCTTCCGTGTGGCTGCGATGATGGACTCCCGAATCATACTCGACCGACCTGGAGCCAACCAACTGATTGGACGTGGCGACATGCTCTACCTCAACGGTGGCGACCCCACCCGAGTGCAGTGCGCCTTCGTGGACACACCAGAGGTGGTGCGGATTTGCAAGTACATCAGCACGCAGCAGGGCTACTCCCATGCCGCTTACCTGCCAGAGGTGGATGTGGACGGAGACGACTCAGCCGGCGGGTCTTCGGACTCCATCGGACATATCGACCCGATGTTTGAGGAGTGCGCCAAACTGGTGGTTTCAACGCAGCAGGGCAGCACATCGATGCTCCAGCGCAACTTCTCCATCGGCTACAACCGTGCCGGAAAGATTATGGACCAGTTGCAGAAGGCAGGTGTCGTGGGAGCGCAGATTGGGGCGAAACCGCGTGAGGTGCTGGTGCAGGACTTCAACACGCTCGACACAATCGTGAGAAACCTGAAATAACCGGAAGGTCTTCGGGAAAAAACAGGAAGACTTTCGAGAAAAATATTTATCAGTTAAAGGAGAAATAAATATGAAGAACGCAAGATTCGTTTTCACTGTTTTATTCGCAGTCGTGGCAATGGCGGCTCATGCGATTGACGCGAGGGGTGTACTAGACAAGGTGTATGCTGAGTACAAGAAATGTCCCAGTATCACTGCCGACTTTGCCATAAGGATGGGGGACGACGAGGACGAGGGTTCTGTCCTGCTGCAGGGCAACAAGTTCCGCACCCGACTGAGCAACCACACTACGTGGTTCGACGGCAAGACGATGTGGTCGTACTCCAAGGAGAACGAGGAGGTGAACGTGACCGAACCCACACAGACCCAGTTGTCCAAAATCAATCCGTACGCATTCCTCGGAATCTACCAGACCGGGTATGATGTGACGTTCGGAAACAACACCAAGGCGCAATACGAGATTATACTTACAGCCACTTCCCCCAAGTCGTCCATCCAGAAGGCCATCATACGTGTCAACCGCGCGGACAACCGTCCCACCTACGTCATGATGGGCTACAGCAAGGGCAATGTGGAGATTAGTGTCACGGCATACAAGAAGGGATCGAAGCAGGCTGACTCCGCCTTCAGGTTCAACAAGAAGAACTACCCTAAGGCGGATGTAATTGACTTGAGGTAGAAATCACAACAAAGGATATACGTATTAGGAATGGAACATATTAAGTGTCTTATTATCGGATCGGGACCGGCGGGATACACCGCCGCCATTTATGCAAGTAGGGCTAACCTGAAGCCAGTTGTCTATGAAGGAATACAACCGGGAGGACAACTGACCATCACTGACTCAATAGAGAACTTCCCGGGACACCCGGAGGAACTGTCGGGACAGGACTTGATGGACCTGATGCGTCAGCAGGTGGAGAAGTTCGGAGTTGAGATCCGTGAGCATGTATGTGTGCGTTGCGACCTCGGCAAGGCTCCTTATGTCTTCGGCTTCGAGGACGGTAGTGAGGTTGAGGCTGACACGGTCATAATCGCCACAGGAGCCAGCGCCAAGTTCCTCGGACTGGCTGACGAGAAGAAATACATGGGACAGGGTGTCAGTGCCTGTGCCACGTGCGACGGCTTCTTCTACCGCAAGAAGGTGGTGGCTGTAGTGGGCGGAGGCGACACTGCCTGTGGCGAGGCACTCTATCTGGCGGGACTTGCCTCAAAGGTGTACCTCATCGTGCGCAAGCCTTATCTCCGCGCTTCAAAGATTTTGCAGGACAGGGTGGCGAAGAACGAGAAGATTGACGTACTGTTCGAGACCAACACCGAGGGACTGTACGGAGAGAACGGCGTGGAGGGCGCGCACCTGGTGCGTCGCAAGGGTGAGACTGACGAGGCGCGTTACGACCTGCCGATTGACGGGTTCTTCCTCGCCATAGGCCACAAACCCAACTCAGACGTGTTCAAGCCGTGGATAGAGACGAACGAGACGGGGTTCATCAAGACTGTCGGTGGTACTCCCAAGACGAATGTGCCGGGCGTGTTTGCCGCAGGTGACGTGGCTGACCCTCTCTACAGACAGGCCATCGTGGCCGCGGCGTCTGGCTGTAAAGCCGCCATGGAGGCGGAGAAGTACTTGGCGGAATGAACGCGCGCCTCTGTCTTCTGGTCGCGGTGACTGTGGCCATCCTCTCTTCCTGCCACAGTTCACGATCCGTGTACTACAAGAACCAGGATATGCGCGAACTGGTGCGTGCCGGACTGGCTCTGGGGTTCGACATAGGGGTGGACGACGACTGGGGACTGATGGTGGAGTCCGCGCGGTGGATAGGCGTTCCCTACCGTTACGGGGGCAACGACCGCAGGGGAGTGGACTGTTCGGGACTGACCACACAGATTTACAAGAAGGTCTACGGGAAGTCGCTCCACCGCAAGAGCGCGGACCAGTACGAGTTGGACTGCAAGAAGGTACGCAGGGGCAAACTGAAGTGTGGCGACCTCGTGTTCTTCGTGACTTCTGGAAAGGTGAGGCGCAAGAACATCAATCATGTGGGCATCTACCTCAAGGACGACAAGTTCATCCATGCGAGCGGTTCCCGTGGGGTTGTCGTGGACGACCTCAACAGCCGGTATTATGTGGACTGCTGGATTGGCGGCGGCAAGGTGAAATGAAACTTGTGCGGCAATTGTTTTGTCGGGTCGGCAACTCTTCGTATATTTGCAACATCAAATTATCATTGACAATACAGCAAATTATCATTAACAATACAATGAACACAAAGGTCCTAACTATTGCCTTGGGCGCGGCGCTCGTGTCCCTGGCGTCACAAGCCCAACCTGCCAACTGCTGGAACGACCCGAGGGTCAACAGCGACAACCGGTTGGACAACGTGGCTACTTATTTCGCTTATGAGAACAGTCAGCTCGCACAGTCGGGCGTGAAGGAGAAATCCTCCCGCTTCCTCTCCATCGAGGGTACGTGGAAGTTCAACTGGGTCAAGGATGCGGACAAGCGTCCCGACGGCTTCTACAAGTTGGACTATGACGACAGCAAGTGGGGTACGATGCCTGTCCCCGGTATCTGGGAAATGAACGGCTACGGCAACGCTACTTATGTGAACAACTGTTACGCGTGGCGCAACGACTGGGAGACCAACCCTCCTTACGTGCAGGATCTGGAGAACCATGTGGGTTCCTACCGCCAATACTTCTCCCTGCCGGCCGACTGGAAGGGCGACAAGGTATACATCCACATAGGGTCTGCCACGAGCAACCTCACCATGTATGTCAACGGACAGTATGTGGGCTACAGCGAGGACTCGAAGGTGGCTGCCGAGTTCGACATCACCCCTTACGTGAAACCGGGCGAGAAGAACCTTATAGCCATGCAGATTATGCGCTGGTGCGACGGGTCTTATCTGGAGGACCAGGACTTCTGGAGACTCTGCGGTATCGCCCGTGAGTGTTATGTCTACGCCCGTCCTGTGAGCCACATCCATGACCTGTTCATCACTCCCGACCTAACTCCCGACTACCGCGACGGTATGCTCACTGTCAAGGCCGACATCCAGTCGCCCGAGGCTGGCAGTAAGGTGGTGTTCACACTGAAGGACAAGGCGGGTCAGACTGTAAAGGAACAGACTGTGGACGCCGCGAAGAACGTGGAGTGCGTCATCGCGTTTGCCGACTGCCATAAGTGGAACGGTGAGGACCCATACCTTTATAAGTTGTACACCACGCTCCAGAAGGACGGCAAGGTGGTTGAGGTCATTCCGCAGAACGTGGGTTTCCGTAAGGTGGAGATAAAGAACCGTCAACTGCTGGTCAACGGACAGCCTGTCCTCATCAAGGGTGTCAACCGCCACGAGATGGATCCCGACTACGGCTATGTGGTAAGCTACGACCGTATGGTGCAGGACCTGAAGGTGATGAAGCAACTGAACATAAACGCGGTGCGCACCTGCCACTATCCCGACGACCCCCGCTGGTATGACCTGTGCGACGAGTACGGTATATACATGACCTCGGAGTCCAACATAGAGAGCCACGGAATGGGGTACGGCGACAAGACTCTCGCCAAGCGTGAGGATTACCATGACGCCCATATCGAGAGACAGAAGAACCATCTGAGGGCTTACAAGAACCATCCCGCGATTATCGTGTGGTCGCTCGGCAACGAGGCCGGCTACGGCAAGAACTTCGAGGACGCGTACGACTGGGTGAAGCAGTATGACCCGTCACGTCCCTGTCAGTTCGAACAGGCGGGACAGAACGGCAAGACCGACATCTACTGTCCTATGTACGCCGGCTATGAACACTGTGAGAGATACTTGCAGGGCGACAATCCCCGTCCGCTCATCCAGTGCGAGTACGCTCATGCCATGGGCAACTCTGAGGGAGGATTCAAGGAGTACTGGGATATGGTGCGCAAGTACCCCGCTTACCAGGGCGGTTACATCTGGGACTATATCGATCAGGGACTGCGCGCCAAGAGTAAGGTGACCGGCAAGCAGATATGGACGTACGGTGGCGACTACGGACGCTTCCCAGCTTCGGACAACAACTTCAACTGTAACGGTCTCATCAACCCCGACCGTGTGCCTAATCCGCACGCTCTGGAGGTGCGCTACTACTACCAGAACATTTGGACTACCCTCGTAGACAAGAAGAGCGGCAAGGTGGAAATCTTCAACGAGAATTTTTTTGAGCCTATCAAGGGCATCACCCTGCATTATGTTGTGGAGGCCGAGGGCGAGAAGATAGAAGAGGGTAGTGTGGACCTGACGGGTCTCAATATCAAGGCCCAGTCACGCAAGACAGTGAAGATAGCCGCAATCGCCAAGGCTCTGAAGAACAAGAAACTGGCCGGTAAGGAGGTTGTCTGCAACATAAGTTACGATCTGGATGCCGACAGTCCGCTTCAGAAGAAGGGCGACACGGTGGCCTACCAGCAGTTTGTGCTGACCGACTACCAGTTCGTGGACACCGCAGCCCTGATGGCCCGGACATCAGCCGACAAGGTTGAGGTGGAGGACCACAGTGTGTATCTGGTGGTTAAGGCCGGAGGTCTCGACGTGACATTCAACAAGGACAACGGCTACATCGCATATATGGATGTGGACGGCAAGCCTGTGATGAAGGAGGGCTACGAACTGAGACCTGACTTCTGGCGCGCCTCAACTGACAATGACTTCGGCGCCGGAATGCAGCGCAACCTTAGGACATGGAGAAACCCGTACCTGCATCTCGACAACTTCAAGTACGAGACTGAGGGCGGCAACTACGTGGTGAAGGCGGACTATACAGTCAATGTGGCGGAACAGAAGAAGGAAGACAACCCTGCTGCCAAGCCTAAGATCAGTCTCACTTATGTGGTCACCCCTGTAGGTAAGGTTATCGTGACCGAGACCATGACTGTGGGCGAGGACGGCAAGAAGTATCCGCAACTCATGCGTTACGGTATGGAACTGGAGATGGAACAGGCGTACGACCAGATTGAGTTCTACGGCAAGGGTCCAGAGGAGAACTATATCGACCGCAACAACTTCGCAACCCTGGGTGTGTACAAGCAGACGGTGGCTGACCAGTACTGGGGTTATATCCGTCCGCAGGAATCGGGCAACAAGACCCAGGTGCGCTACTGGAAGGTGACTGACAAGAACGGTCGCGGTCTGATGTTCGAGTCTACCGAACCGATGGAGTGCCAGTCCATCCCGTACCTCTACGACGACCTTGACCCGGCTACGGAGAAGGCCCAGCGTCACAGTGGCGACCTCACTCCGCGTCCGCTCACTTCAGTACACATCGCCCAGCGTCAGATGGGTATCGGTTGTGTCAACTCATGGGGCGCATGGCCGAGAAGCGAATACCAGATGCCGTGCCAGGACAGGACATTCACGTTCGTTATTTCCGCGGTCAAGTGAGGAATGTGCATCGTAATAGACATCTAACATAGGAGAAAGACAGAAATGAGTAATAACACAACACCTGTATTGCTGCTTACAGGTTATCTGGGCAGCGGAAAGACCACTTTGTTGAACCGTATCCTCGCCAACAGGAAAGGCATCAGGTTCGCCGTCATCGTCAACGACATCGGTGAGGTGAATATCGACGCTGACCTCATACAGAAAGGTGGGGTAGTGGGGCAGAAGGACGAAAGTCTGGTCGCCCTTCAGAACGGATGCATCTGCTGCACACTGAAGATGGACCTGGTGCAGCAACTGTCCGACATCATCAAGATGAAACGGTTCGACTACATAGTGATCGAGGCAAGCGGCATATGTGAGCCAGCTCCGATAGCCCAGACCATCTGTTCCATACCTTATATGGAAGAGAGGTTCCACAAGGACGGATATCCAGTGCTGGACTGTGTGGTCACCGTGGTCGACGCGCTCCGTATGCGTGACGAGTTCGGTGGCGGGTCTGCCCTGATGAAGGACAATATCGATGACGATGACCTTGAGAGTCTGGTCATCCAACAGATTGAGTTCTGTAATATCGTCCTGTTGAACAAAGCGTCTGAGGTGGAACCCGAAGAGCTGGAGCGCATACGCAAGATAGTACGCGCCATACAGCCCAAGGCGGAGATTATAAACTGCGACTACGGTGACGTTGACCTCGACAAGATTGTAGGCACCGGACTGTTCAACTTCGGTGAGGTGTCCACGTCCCCCGCATGGATGAAAGCCATGGAAGAGGCGGAGGAGGAAAACGAGGAGGAAGGCGAGGCTGACGAATACGGCATCGGCACGTTCGTCTACTACCGCCGTCAGCCGCTCGACCTCGTACTCTTCGACGAGTTTGTGGGCAAGCACTGGCCGAAGAACGTGATACGCGCCAAGGGAATCTGTTACTTCGCCGACGAGCCTGCCATGTGCTACATCTTCGAGCAGGCGGGACGGCAGATGACCGTGAGCAAGGCCGGACAGTGGTACGCCACCATGCCGAAGGACGATTTCCAACGGTTGGTGGACTCTCAGCCCGACGTGCTGAAGGACTGGGACGATGTATATGGCGACAGGATGCAGAAACTGGTGTTCATCGGCCAGAACCTCGACAAGGATGCCATCAGCCGTGAACTTGACAAGTGTCTGAGAATTGTGAAGATAGACGATTAAAGGATGAAGATAGCGGTAATCGTGGCAATGGAGAAAGAGATGGAACGTCTCGTGGCATTGCTGGCGGACAAGAAAAAGGAAGTGAAGGACGGCATCACGTATGTCGTGGGTGAACTGGACGGCAAGACGGTGATTCTGCACCAGTGTGGTATCGGTAAGGTCGCAGCCGCAATAGGGGCGAACGAACTGATAAACGCCTACCGTCCAGACTGCGTTGTCAGTTCTGGCTGTGCCGGAGGACTTGGCAACCGACTGAGGATTATGGATGTCATCGCAAGTGAGACTACTGTTTATCATGATGTGGTAATCGACGGCGACACCTTTGTACTTGACATACAGAAACCGTTCGCAAGTGACAGTAGGCTGGTGGACAAAGCAAGGGCACTGAGTCTGGACGAGAGTCTGCCGCCAATACATGTAGGCATGATTTGCACAGGCGACCACTTCGTAACCGACAAGGAAGTGATGAAACACATCAGGGAGAAGTTCCCCGACGGACTGGCTGTGGACATGGAGTCGTGCGCTATAGCCCAGACCTGCCAGTTCCACGGTGTGCCGTTCATCTCGTTCCGGGTGATAAGTGACACAGCCGACGCCGAATCAAAGGAAGATGAGTACAATGACTTCTGGGCAAGCATGGCGGACAGTTCCTTCAGTGTGGTAAGACGGTATCTCGAATCACTGTAGTGTGTGCAACTGTACGGCATGATTCTGCACACCCTCTATTGCGGTGAGAAGCCGTGCGGAGAATAAATCCATTGTCGTGAACACTTTCGTGTGCAAGTCTGTAAATTTGCAGACGTAAAACAAGAAAGGAGACGACAAGATGAATACTGTTACCAAAAACGACTACCGCGCGAACGCGTTCGACGTAGACTTCAGGAAGGAACTGCTGTTTGAAGTGTTGGGGAGGAACATCCTCGACACAGCCGACATGAATTCAGAGGCGGTGGGACACGGTATGGGCGACCTTGCGAAAGAGGGTCGATCATGGGTCATATCCCGTATGACGATAGAGATGAACCGTATGCCACGCGTGTATGAGAAATACAGTGTCGAGACATGGTTCGAAAGCCTATACCGTATGTTCGTAAACCGAAATGCGGCAATCACCGCGGACGGAGAGGTACTGGGATACGCGCGGACTGTCTATTCCATAATCGACAACACGACACGTCAGCCGCTGGAGATAGTGCAGCACTATGGCAACGCCTTTGACCAGTTGCTCAATCCGGACAAGACATGCGACATCGCAGGACACAGCCATATCCGTCCGTTGAATGTGGATGCCCCTGTAATGTCCCTCAAACCCGTATACCACGACCTCGACTGTAACGGACACTTCAACAGCGTGAAGTACGCCGTGCATCTGGCCGACCTGTTCAGCAGGGACTTCTATGAGAAGCACGAACTGAAGAGGGTAGAGGTGGCCTATGTGGCGGAGTCCTACTACGGTGACACCCTCAACTTCTACCTGAAGGAAACCGGACAGTTGAAGTATCAGGCTGAAATCCGGAGAAAGGGAGAGGTTGACGGCAAAGAGACCACAACGGTAAGGGCTTTGATTACCTTCCAGTAGAGTACCGTCAGTGCAGCGGGAAGAGCAACGGAAGCACGAAAATCATCACGATGCCGATAATCAACTGAAGCGGCAGACCCACCTTCACATAATCCATAAACGAGTAGTTGCCGGCTTTCATCACCAATGCGTTTGGCGGTGTGGAGAACGGCGAGGCAAAGCACATGCTGGCTCCAAGTGTCACGGCGAAGAGGAAGGCGTACGGACTGACACCCACCTGTTGTGCGGCAACCATGGCAATGGGGGCCATAAGCACAGCGGTGGCTGTGTTGCTGATGAACATCGTAAGGAGTGACGTGGTGAAGTAGATTCCAGCCAACAGTGCGGTAGGTCCGTACGAGCCGAGGGAGTCTACCAAGGTCTGCGACACCAGTGCGGACACACCAGTCTTCTCCAGTGCCGTAGACATGGGCATCATGGCCGCGATGAGCATGATGCTCTCCCAGTTGATGGTGTGGTAGGCATCCTCCACATTGCGGAAACACCCGGAAACGACTGTCAGTACAGCCGCTATCATGACTGCTGTCACTGGGGAGATGGGAATGAAGTCGAACACCATAACAGCCACCATAGCTATCATGATGGCGGCGGCGGTGGTAGCCTTATAGTCTATCAGCACCTTACCGGCAGACTTTTCAGGACGACCTATAAGCACCCAGTCCTGGTTGTCGTTGTTCATGGACATGATTTTCTTCCAGTCACCCTGTATCAGCAACACGTCTCCGTTGTGCAACCTGCAATTGCTCAGACCCTCAGTGAGGTATGCGCCGTTGCGTCGTACTGCAAGTACATTGACACCGCAGTGTTCCCTTATTTTCGAGTCGCGTATACGCATGCCCTCCAGTCGGGAACCCTGCATCACGACCACCTCAGCCAGTCCAAGGTCGTAGAAGTTCAGTTCCGCACCGTCCATGCGTGTGAGCTTGTAGTCCTTTGCAAGCCGTTCCACGTCCTGTTTCTTGCTCAGGAAGTATATGATGTCGCCCGCCTGCAACACCGTTGTGGGCAACGCTGCCTTTTGGTTCACGTCATGTATCAGTCCTTTGTAGAGAATCCGTTCACTCCTTATTTCTATAATGGTCACGCCATAGCTGTTCATCAGGTCGAGTTCCCGTATGCTCTTGCCGTTCAGGGGCGAGTCGTCATCGACAGAATACTTGCTGACGTTCTCCTTGAGCTGATACTCAGTCATGAGGTCAGACAGCGACTTTGACTTGCCGGACTTCTTTTTGGAGTCCTTCTTCACGAGAAACCAGCGGCTCAACGGCATCAGTACCACGATACCGATGAAGATGCAGATCAAGCCTACGGGAAGGAACGAGAAGAACTTCAGGCCCTCATAGCCATGTTCCCTCAAGGTCTCGTCGATTACAAGGTTGGGAGGTGTACCGATGAGGGTGAGCATACCGCCGAGGCTTCCAGCGAAAGCCAGTGGCATGAGCATACGTGAAGCCTGGAATCCGCCTTGGGCAGCCATACTGATGATGATGGGCATCATAAGGGCAACCGTACCCGTGTTGCTTACGAAAGCTCCGATAAACGCTGTGGCAAGCATGACTACAATGAATGTCAAGGTCTCATTGCCATTGGCTATTTTCATCAGTTTGCTTCCTGCAGTCTGTGCGAGTCCCGTACGCAGGATGGCACCTCCGACGACGAACAGACCTACCATCATGGCTACGATTGTTGACGAGAACCCGGCCAGGGCCTCGGTTGGTGTCAGAATACCGGTACAAAGTAAAGTTGCCAACGCGGAAATGGCGACCACATCAGAACGGATGCGTCCCCAAACGAAAAAAGCAACGGTCAGAATCAGGACAATTAATGTGACTGTCATAGGCTGTTGTTGTGTGTTGTTTGAGTGTAAAATGAATTTGTGTACAAAGGTAACGCTTTTTCTTCAAACAACAATGTCACATGAGTTTAATCTTGTAATATGCGCTTACTGTCCCTTTGTACGCTATTATGGCGGAATTCGCGTTATGTTTAATTAAACAAATGGGAATCACAACTTAGGTATGGATTCCACGAATGTATTCTACTGTTATAACGTGTCGTAGATTTTCATGACCCTGCGGTAATAAGATTCGGTACGCGCTTTGCGTTGCATACACTTTGTGTCACCTGATTTCCACAACCGGATGGCTTTCTCGATGTTTCCATCCGGATTATGGCGGTCTTGGATGACAAGGAACATCTCGATGCTTTTCTGTTTGTCGTACCTGTCATTGTACGAATATTTCTTTTCATGGAGAATCATGTTGCACTCGTTGACCAGCAACTTTGATATCTGCAGGTAGCCGACGTACTTGCCGCAGCGTGACACGACCTTCGGGTTCTTGCGGCTCTCGATGGTCGCGATGGCTTCAATCAACGAACCCCATCTTTCCATTACGGAATCTTGCTTCAACTGCAGCTCATCCGTATGCCGGTTTGCTGCGATGAGACTGTCGGTCTCCTCGATGACCTTGTTGATTTCCTTCACACAGTCGTCCACATCTTCAACGGCAGTGTCCGTGTCGCAGACACCGCCGTTTGAAGCGTGTTTCAGTAACTGTGGGTTGTTCGCAATCACTACCGTGATGCAAAGCAGTATGCCGACCAGCAATATCAGTCTCCTCATAGCAAAATCCAGAGGTTCACTTGAACAGATCGCTCATGAGTGCGCGCAGGTTCTCGCCTCTGGCATCGCCGTCCTTGGCTATTACCTTGCCTTCGCTGTCGAGCAGGTAAACTGTCGGGTAATATGCCACCTTATATAATTTACATATACCTTGGTCGCCGTCAATGTCATTTGGCCACGGAGTCTGTTCCTCCTCCAGTGCTTTAAGCCACGCGCTCTTGTCGGAATCGGCAGAGATACTTACCACTTGGAAGCCCTTGTCCTTGTAAAGTTCGTACTGTGACTTGAAGTTGGGAATTTCCCTGCGGCAAGGACCGCACCATGATGCCCAGAAGTCCACAAGCACGTACTTGTTATGCTTGCAGATTTCCATCAGACTCATCTGCTTCTGTGTGTGGTGGTCGGTGAAGGTGAAGTCCGGCATCTTTTTGCCCACTGGAGATTCGGGAGCCACGAAACTTGCCATAATCTTACCGTAGAAACTGTTCTTCGCCTCCTCGGAGAACTGGTCGTATACCGGCTTCTGGTCTTCTGTAAGATAACTCATCTCCGAACAGAGGAAGAACGGTCCCCACCATGAGTCCTTATTCTTGTACACCGGATCCATCAATGTTTTCTCTACCAAGTTGAAGAAGTTCGCTTCCGCCTGTGCGTACTTCATGGCTTCCTCTGTCTCAGAGAATTTCCTGTACTCGTCCGAACCACGTTCCAAAGTGCCAAACTTCGCGATAACGTCCTTGAAATCCTCGTTCATCTTAGTGTAGATGACTTCCAGTTGTCCCCTATCGCCCTTGTTGGCCTCATAAAAGTCATTCGTAGGTGAACCTGTTACAGTCGCGGCGGCTCGGTATCCGTTGTAAGTCACACTGAATGATGCTGTCTCGTTGGGTGACAATACAATCATACTGCGCTCATATCCTTCATCGTCAGTGGGATAGATGTAATAGCCGCGCGGTCCGTCGGAGGAAAACTTCAGTTGCGCCCTACCCTCCTTTATCTCTACGGTCTGTATCGGCTTTTCCTGCTCGTACGTTCCAGCAAGTTCAATGCCCATCTTTGTACCGTCAGGCAGTCCTTTCACCTCAATGTTCACGGTCTGTGCCGCAATAGGTGAAAAACACAGCCCACAGACTATAGTTGTCGTAAATATATTTTTTCTCATAAATTATTCATCAGTTGTTTCAGCCGCAAAGGTATGGCAAATATCTGGACTATCAAAACAAATATGGAATAAAATTACCACCTATCGCATAGATAGAAAAAAAACAGGTAATAACCCCCGACAGACTTTCGCCGTCAACAAGTTGACTCATGTCGCCAGTCTTCCATCGCCCTTGGTGAAGTAAACTTCCCCCGGTCGATGCAAGACCTGCCGCCAGTGCAGCGAGCTGCACCGAAAGCCAGTCGAGCAAAAACAGGCTTGTTGACACAAGCAAAAACTATGCGGAGTCCCAGTGAACTATCGCACCACGAAACTAATTTCACCGTATTGCAAATACTGTCTGCATGGTAATTTCATCGTATTTCAAATATGTCTGCGGTTAGTTTTTGCTGCGAAGCAGCTGGTTTTTGCTCGAACGTCATGCAGATGCGTCACACCGCATCTGCATGACGTTCGGGTGTTTTGCTTTGTTTTTTTTCAATATAAGTGACACTCACGTTCGCCAAATCGGCACCTATCGGTGAGGATGTTGATTAGTGGATAAAGAAAAAATCAAATTTGTTTGTTTATTCTCGCGGCAAGAACTAACTTTGCGCGGTTTTATGTTAAGGCATATGAGAGATACTCTATTAAGTATGTCGCTGCTGTGGCTGTGTGTCCTTGCCATATCGTGCAAGTTCGGGACAGAAGACACTGGCGACGATGGAGGTGCGGACAGTACGGAAGTGGATTCAGCGGGACTGGAACAACTGGACTTGTTCAATGAGGCTGTCATACCGGAGTCTGCCGATGAGTTGTTCGATGACTTCCTGTTCAGTTACATTTCCAGCCAGAAGTTCAAGGACGAGCGCACTAAGATGAGGCACGAGACCCTGTCACTGACTGAAGACCAGTCGGTCATCGTCATCTACGAACGTGAGAACGACCTTGAACTACAGAAAGACACGTCACTTGTTCATGTACTGCTGGAGAAGATCGAATGGGGAGAAGACCAGATGGAACTGTACGACTTCAACCGCATCCACGGCAAATGGTACTTGACCGGTGACAGTATAAACAGTGTGTCCGACACCCCCAACGCCTCGTTCCTGGAGTTCCTCAAAAGTTTCATCACCGACGCGGACTACCAGTACGAATCACTCAGACTGCCTATCCTGTTCAAGTGCTTCTCCGAGGACGAGGAGGAAATCATCACACGCCACATTGAATACGACGAATGGATGGAGTTGGTGAACGACCTGCCCGACATGAAGCAGGAAGTAATCAACATCGACTATGGACAGTCGCTCATCAGTACCAACAGGAAGTCGGTACTGCTGAAAGGACTCAGCAACGGGCTGCTCATAACCTTCCATTTCGATTTCTCTGGCGGCAGGTGGTACCTGTTCGAGATTGAATCATAAAAGAGACTGTATGCGACATGAAATACACAACACGTTCGGTATAGAGGCTTACGCGCGAGGCTATGTGGAATACGCTTCATGCGGTCAACTACAGGAAGCCATCCCTACCCTACACCACTCCCCAGTCCTTCATGTTGGAGGAGGCAGCAACCTGCTTTTCACCAAGGACTTCGACGGTACTGTACTCCACTGCAACATAAAGACAGTGGACCGGGTGGCTGACGACAACGACCACGTGTGGTTGAGGGTCGGAGCAGGAATGACATGGGACGACTTTGTGGACTTCACAGTAAGGGCCGGACTGAGCGGCGCGGAGAACCTGTCACTCATACCGGGTGAGGTCGGGGCGAGTGCCGTGCAGAACATCGGAGCGTACGGCGTGGAAGTCAAAGACCTTATAGATCGGGTGGAGTGCATGAGTCTCGCAGACGGCACACAGAGGGTATTCACCAACAGTGAATGTCGTTACGCCTACCGCGACAGCATCTTTAAGCAAGAGCTGAAAGGACAATATGCGGTGACACACGTAACCTACCGTCTCTCACGCCACTTCACGCCGAAACTGGAGTACGGCAACATTCGGTCACGGCTCGAACAGGCCGGGGAAATCACCCCACAGAAAGTGCGCGGTGTGATAATGGACATCCGCAAGAGCAAACTGCCAGACCCCAAGGTGACGGGCAACGCTGGGTCGTTCTTCATGAACCCTGTTGTCAGTGAGGAACGGTTCAGGCAACTGCACACAGATTATCCCGACGTACCCTTCTACGCCACCGGCGGCGGGGTGAAAATCCCTGCCGGGTGGCTCATCGAGCGGTGCGGTTGGAAAGGACGTTCTATGGGGCGCGCCGGAGTCTATTCCAAACAGGCGCTCATACTCGTGAATCTCGGTGGCGCTACAGGCAGTGACATCGTAGCCCTCTCGGAGGCGGTCATACACAGTGTGAAGGAGAAGTTCAACATAGATATCCATCCAGAGGTGAACATAATATGAAGATAACTATATTAGGTACAGGTACGAGCAACGGTGTGCCACAGATTGGGTGCGACTGCGCCACGTGCAGGAGCAAAGACCCGAGGGACAACCGTACCAGATGTTCCGCCCTTGTGGAAGAGGGCGACACGGTACTGCTCATAGACTGCGGTCCGGACTTCCGCAACCAGATGTTGAGGCTGGGCAGACTGCCGCATATACACGACATCGTACTCACGCACGAACATTTCGACCATGTGGGCGGTATCGACGACGTGCGTCCCGGGCCTCTGTTCGGAGATGTGAGGATATATGCGGAAGACACCGTGTGCGAACACCTCACGGCGCGCATCCCCTATTGCTTCACTCCTGCCGACCAGCGTTATCCGGGAGTGCCTTCCGTCAGTTTGCGGCACATGGAGCCACACGTGCCGGTTGATGTCGGCTGTCTGAAGGTCATACCCATACGTGTGATGCACGGCAAGTTGCCTATCGTGGGATTCCGTATAGGCAAGATGGCGTATATCACAGACATGAAGACCCTGCCCGACACGGAGTGGGAATACCTGCAGGGAGTGGAACTGCTCATAGTCAACGCACTCCACTACCGCCCCCACATGGCGCACCAGAGTGTGCCTGACGCCATTGAGTTTGCGGGGAAAGTAGGCGCGGAGTCCACCTACTTCATCCACATGAGCCATTTCGTGCTGCCGCACGAGGAGGCGGATCGTATGCTTCCGCCACACATGCACTTTGCCTACGACGGTCTCGTACTGAACATCTAACCATCTGCCATCATCATGATTCAAGAATACCAACTGAGAGTGCTGCCCGAACAGGCGGCAAGTGAACAGAGTGTCAAGGATTTCCTGAAAAAAGACAAGGGAATCGACAGCCGTCAGGTAACAGCCGTACGCATCCTCAAACGCAGTATCGACGCTCGCCAGCGCACCATCTATGTCAATCTGAAGGTTCGTGTCTATATCAATGAACAGCCGGATGACGACGAGTTTCAGCGGACGGAGTACCACAATGTGGAGGGATGCCCTACCGCCGTTGTGGTCGGGGCGGGACCGGGCGGACTGTTTGCCGCCCTCAAACTCATAGAACTGAATGTGCGGCCTATTGTCATCGAGAGGGGGAAGGACGTGCATGAACGGAGGAAAGACATTGCCCTGATTTCACGTGAGCATACGGTCAACCCGGAGTCGAACTACTCGTTCGGAGAGGGAGGCGCGGGGGCGTTCTCCGACGGCAAGCTCTACACACGCAGTAAGAAACGCGGTGACGTGAACCACATACTCCACGTGTTCTGTCAGCACGGTGCGTCCACCAGTATCCTTACAGACGCACATCCGCACATAGGCACGGACAAACTGCCGAAGGTCATCGAAAGCATGAGGGAGACCATCAGGTCATGTGGGGGTGAAGTGCGTTTCCGCACGAAAATGACAGACCTGCTCATCAAGGACGACAACGTATACGGAGTGGAGGCCGTGTGTACGGACGCGGACGGGACAGAACACCAGTGTCAGTTCCATGGACCGGTGATTCTCGCCACAGGACATTCCGCCCGTGATGTCTACCGTTGGTTGCATCGGAACGGTATAGAGATTGAAGCGAAAGACCTTGCCATAGGCGTTCGTCTTGAGCATCCGTCCCATCTGATTGACCAGATACAATACCACAGGAAGGAGGGCAAGGGCGAGTACCTGCCGACTGCCGAGTATTCGTTCGTGACCCAGGTGAACGGACGCGGAGTCTATTCATTCTGCATGTGTCCCGGCGGAACGGTAGTCCCTGCCGCCAGTGGTCCGGAGCAGATTGTGGTAAACGGCATGTCGGCAAGTCAGCGCAACAGTCCGTGGAGCAACAGCGGTATGGTTGTCGAGGTGCGCCGCGACGACCTCCAGCAGATAAAGGGGTTTTACGATAAGGAACTGGCGGTGGAGACACGCCTGTACGAAACCGGCACGGAGCCCAGTCCCCTCTGTATGCTTGAGTTCCAGGAGTTTCTCGAACGTCAGTGTTGGCTTCAGGGCAACAGGAGACAGACTGCGCCAGCACAACGCATGGCGGATTTCGTTGGCGGCAAGTTGTCAGGCACACTGCCCAAATCGTCCTACTCACCGGGACTGATCCCTTCCCCACTCCATTTCTGGATGCCACGTTTCATCACCTCACGTCTCCAACAGGGTTTCCTGCATTTCGGCAAGGCAAGCCGTGGGTTCCTCACCAACGAGGCGTTGATGATCGGAGTGGAGACACGCACGTCAGCCCCTGTGCGTATTGTGCGTGACCACGAAAGTCTACAGCACGCGCGCATCGCGGGACTGTTTCCCTGTGGCGAGGGAGCGGGCTATGCAGGTGGAATAGTTTCCGCGGGAATCGACGGCGAGAGATGCGCCGGGATGCTGGCACAGTCGTTGCAATCCATCCAATAACATATAATGTACGGTGAATCGTCAAAAAACAGGATACGGAGATTGGTAGAATCACATTAATTCGTATCTTTGCACGGAAAACAACTAAATACAACAAGTGAACCAATAATATCACGAATAGAAATGGCAACAGCAAACGAAGAGAAACTAAAGGCATTGCAGGCCGCAATGAGTAAAATCGAGAAGAACTATGGCCGTGGCTCAATCATGCGGTTGGGTGAGGAAAATATAGAGAAGATAGAGGTGATACCAACCGGGTCAATCGGACTCAACGCCGCACTGGGCGTGGGCGGATACCCTAAAGGACGTATCATAGAGATATACGGACCGGAGTCTTCCGGTAAGACAACTCTGGCGCTGCATGCCATTGCCGAATGTCAGAAGACAGGTGGAATCGCCGCTTTCATAGATGCGGAACATGCGTTCGACAGGTTCTATGCCCACAGTCTGGGAGTGGACACCGAGAACCTGCTCATATCACAGCCCGACAACGGTGAACAGGCATTGGAGATAGCGGACCAACTCATCAGTTCGGCTGCCGTGGACATCGTGGTCATCGACTCTGTTGCGGCACTTACACCGAAAGCGGAGATTGAGGGCGACATGGGCGACAACAAGGTGGGACTACAGGCAAGGCTGATGAGTCAGGCTCTCAGAAAACTCACAGCCACCATCAGCAAGACAAAGACCACATGTATCTTCATCAACCAGTTGCGCGAGAAGATTGGTGTCATGTTCGGCAACCCGGAGACGACCACTGGCGGTAACGCCCTCAAGTTCTATGCGTCCGTACGTATCGACATCAGACGTAAGGAGTCCATCAAGAACGGTGACCAGGTGATTGGCAATACCGTGAAGGTGAAGATTGTGAAGAACAAGGTGGCTCCACCGTTCCGCAAGTGCGAGTTCGACATCATGTTCGGTACTGGAATATCACGCAGTAGTGAACTGGTGGACATGGGTGTGGAACTGGACATCATCAAAAAGAGCGGCAGCTGGTTCAGCTACGACGACAGTAAACTGGCACAGGGACGCGAGGCCGTGAAGAAGGTCATGGAGGACAACCCGGAACTGGCAGAGGAGGTGGAGAACAAGATTATGGCGAAACTCTCGGGCAAGGACGAGAGCGACCCTGACGCCGCTGAGATTCTCGACTGACCATATCCGCGCACTCTGCATACGGCTCGTAAATCATGTGGAGATGAGACACTTGCTTACCTTGACGGGCATCGCCGCCATCATAACGGTTTTGGCATGTGACAACACGTCACGTGCCAAGGCTGTTTTAACGGACACCATCCAGACCAGTGCTGACACTGTAAAGACTCCGAGTCTGACACTGCTGTTCGCAGGTGACATCATGCAACACATACCGCAGGTGAGAGGCGCGCTGCAACCGGACTGCACGTATGACTATACAGAGTGTTTCCGTTTCATTAGCCATGAGATTGCCGGGGCGGACGTGGCGATAGCCAATTTCGAGACCACTCTGGCCGGTAAGCCATACACAGGTTTTCCCACGTTCTCCAGTCCGGACGAGCTGCTGAGGGACTGTCGGAAGGCGGGGTTCGACGTGTTCCTTACCGCCAACAACCATACGTGCGACAAAGGAAGGAGGGGCATCGACCGTACACTGGCGGTGATGGACTCTCTGGGTGTGAAGCACCTTGGCACTTACAGGGACTCTACCGAGAGAAAAGCCCACTACCCTTTCCTGCTTGAGAAGAACGGATTCAGGATAGTCCTGTTGAACTACACATACGGCACCAACGGAATTCCTGTGCCTGCTCCCTGTGTTGTGAACCTTATAGACACGACACAGATAGCTACGGACATAAACGCGGCAAAAGCCATGAAGCCGGATGCGGTAATCGCCTTAATGCACTGGGGTGTGGAATACACAATCACACCGGTAAGAAACCAGATTGTGTTGGCCGACTGGTTGCTGAAGAAGGGAGTGACACACGTAATCGGTGGACATCCGCATGTGGTGGAACCGGTGGAAGTGCGCGGGGACACTGACGGAGAGAAGCATGTAGTGGCATATTCCCTCGGCAATCTCGTGTCGAACCAGTCCGCCCCATACACCTACGGTGGGATGATGGTCAAGATGCGGTTGGAGAAGGACAGTGTGACTCGCCTCGCCGATTGCGCCTACTCACTTCATTTCGTAAGCCGCCGGGCAGTGTCGGGCCACAAGCAACACCGTATTTACCCTGTGTCAACGCCCGACTCTTTGCTCACACCAACGGAAATACGACTGAGGGACACCTTCACCAGTTCCATCCGTCCGTTCCTTGAGAAGCATAACAAGAACATAAAGGAGGTGATGACATCAGGCACACCTCCATTTACCAAACAGCAATAAAACAGACAAGTAAAATGAAACTACTGATTGCATCCACTATCGTATCGCTGGCCATAGCAGTTGAGTCTGTGGCATGTACAAACCTTATAGTCGGCAAGAAGGCTTCAGCCGACGGATCTGTGATATGCACGTACAACTGTGACGGGTACGGATTTGCGGGGTCACTCACATTCATCCCCGGAGGCAAACATGAGAAAGGTGATCGGATACCGGTGAAGGACTGGTTCTCCGGCAATGTGAAGGGATATATAGAGCAGGTGGAAGAGACTTACAATGTCATTGGACACATCAACGAGAAGCAGGTGTGCATCGTGGAGACGACGTTCGACGGACGGTTGGAGTTGGTGAATGAAGACGGACTGCTCGACTATGACATGATGATAAAACTCGGACTGCAGCGCGCGGCTACGGCGCGTGAGGCAATCAGGATAATGACCGACCTCGTGCAGAAATACGGCTACAACGCGTCGGGTGAGACCATCACCGTCTGTGACAAGAACGAGGCGTGGATTATGGACATCATAGGAAAAGGTCCGGGTGTCAAAGGTGCGGTGTGGGTGGCTGTGAGGATTCCCGACGACGCCATCTGCGCCCATGCCAACCTCAGCCGCATCAGACAGTTCCCCTTGAACGACAAGGAGAACTGCATGTACAGCAAGGACGTTATCAGTTTCGCCCGTGAGAAAGGGTTCTTCAGCGGCAAGGACAAGGACTTCAGTTTCCGCGACGCCTACTGCCCTATCGACTTCGAGAACGTGCGCTATGCGGACGCGAGGGTCTACAGTTTCTTCCGTCACCACACCGACAAGCAGGAGATGGACAAGTACCTGCCGTACCTGAACGGCGACTTCTCGCAGTACGACCATCTGCCGCTTTACATCAAGCCCGACAAGCCTGTCTCGGTAAGGGATATCCAGGGTGACATGCGCGACCATTATGAGGGGACACCCCTCGACATGACTGCCGACATGAGTGGAGGTCCTTGGGGAATGCCGGTCCGTCCTATGCCGATGACATACGAGGTGAAAGGCAAGCACTATTTCGTGGAACGCCCCATAGCCACACAGAAGTCCGCCTTCACGTTGGTGGCACAACTCCGCAACTGGTTGCCAGACGCCATAGGCGGTGTGATGTACTACAACTGCGACGACGCCAACATGGTGGCTTATGTGCCAGTGTATTGTGGAACGACAACGGTACCCGAGGCGTTCAGACGTGAGAACAACAACTATAAGGAGTTCTCGGAAAAGAGCGCGTTCTGGATGAACAACTTTGTAGCCAACATGGTGTATCCGCGCTACAGTGTCATCATGCCCGACCTGCGCAACGTGCAGACTGAACTGGAGGATTATTATGCGGCACAGGTGAAGATTGACGAGACCAAAGCCCCTACCCTGTTAGACAGTGACATGATCGCCTATATAAATAATAAGGTGTCGGACTACACGTCCCTTATGATGGAGAGATGGGACAAACTGGCGCGACTTATCATTGTGAAGCACAACGACCAGGTTGTCTATGAAAACGGACAGATCTCTTCTCCCGGCTACAACGCCTCATTCTATGAACAGATAACCAAGGACACTGGCGACCGGTACGAGATGAAGAACTATATCGAGAGAAGAGAACGGTAGGTCAGTCGTCAAGAACGATAGTTCCTTCAAACACGTTGGCGGCGGGACCGGTAAGGAAGATGTGGTTCGACTCTTTGTGCCACTCAATGTCGAGTCGTCCCCCGTCCATCTCTATCGCAGACTTGTTGGAGCATACTCCTGTGACACAGGCCGCGACAGCCGTGGCGCATGCGCCGGTGCCGCAAGCCTGGGTGATACCGGAACCACGTTCCCACACTCGGGTGCGCAGGGTATTTGGTGACGTGAGTTGGGCGAACTCTATATTGCACCGCTCAGGGAACAAAGGATTATGCTCAAGCAAAGGACCGACTGTCTCAAGGGAAACGCTGGTGATGTCGTCCACGAAGATGACGAAGTGCGGATTGCCCATGCAGACATACGTCCCCCTGTACGACTGACCGTTGACCGATACAGTACCGTCAACCATACGTCCGTCAGCTGTGGCGAGTTGCACTTTGTTCTCAAGTGACGGCTCGCCCATGTCCACAGTTCCACTTGCAATCTCCCCGTCCTTTTCATACAGGCGTATGTATTTTATACCTGAGAGAGTTTCCACTGCCACTGTGTCTTTGTCAGTCAAGCCGTGGTCACGCACGAACTTGCCCACACACCTCACTCCGTTGCCACACATCATGGCCTCAGATCCGTCGTTGTTGAATATGCGCATGGAAAAGTCAGCCACCTCCGACTTGCCTATGAGAATCAGTCCGTCCGACCCGATGCCGAAATGAGGTCGGCTCCATTCAATAGCACATCTTACCGGGTCTGCTATCGGATTGTCGGGCAGGTAGACATAAATGTAGTCATTGCCCGCTCCGTGCATTTTGGTGAATTTAATCTCGTGTCTCATTATTCTTTCTATGTGTTTACGATATAATGATATAAGGAAGACCGCCTAAGCCAACAGTTGAACTTAAGCGGTCTTGCGAATAGGTTTTTATTGTACAAATTGTGATTATTATCCGAGTACGCTCAGAAGGAAGCCTGCGGCCACCGCTGAACCAATCACACCCGCCACGTTTGGACCCATGGCGTGCATCAGCAGGTAGTTGTGCGGATTTGCCTTCTGACCTTCAGTCTGGCTCACGCGCGCCGCCATAGGCACTGCGGAAACACCGGCTGAACCGATGAGCGGATTGATCTTCTCCTTGAGGAACAAGTTCATCAGTTTGGCAAGCAGTACACCACCGGCAGTTCCCAGACCGAACGCAACGACACCCATGCAAAGGATGAGGATTGTCTTTATGTCGAGGAACGACTCCGCTGTGGCGGTAGCTCCCACTGTAGTACCGAGGAATATCACCACGATGTTGGTGAGTTCGTTCTGTACTGTCTTGCTCAGACGGTCTACGACACCACACTCTCTGAAGAGGTTTCCAAGCATAAGGCAACCTACGAGGGATGCGGCGGACGGAAGAAGCAATGCGATGACGATTGTGACTACAATCGGGAACAGGATCTTCTCTGTCTTTGATACAGTACGCAACTGCTTCATCTCTATCTCACGCTCTTTCTTGGTAGTGAGGAACCGCATGATAGGCGGTTGAATCACCGGTACCAACGCCATGTAGGAGTAAGCCGCAACGGCGATAGGGCCAAGGAGATGCGGGGCCAACCTTGATGTCAGGAAGATGGCGGTAGGACCGTCAGCTCCTCCGATGATGCCGATTGAACCGGCCTCTTGCGGAGTGAACCCAAGGATATGTGACACGATGAATGTGACGAAGATTCCCAATTGGGCTGCGGCTCCGAGCAGCAGACTCTTAGGATTGGCAATCAGCGGACCGAAGTCGGTCATCGCTCCCACTCCGATGAAGATAAGACAAGGATACACTCCCGCCTTCACTCCGATATAGAGCCAGTCGAGCAGTCCTCCGTCCCTCATGATGACGAGGAAGTTGTGGTAAGTCTCCGGGTTGCTCTTGTCAAGGAAGTTGGTCCACAAGTCTGAGTTGTACAGACCAGCTCCGAGGAAATTGGTGAGCAGCATACCGAACGCAATCGGCAGGAGCAGCAACGGCTCGTATTTCTTGACGATGGCCAAGTAGAGGAGTACGCAGCCGATGATTATCATGATGAAGGTCTTCCAACCGTCACCCACGAACATCTGTACCAGACCCATCTCATTGAAGAATTTCATCATCGTCTCACCGAAGTCGAAAGTCTGATTCGGGTCTGGAGCGGCGGAAACTCCCAATGTCACGAGCATAAGCGCACAGAACGTGCAGAACATTTTGGATTTACGGCTCATGTGATCTAACCTATTTCTACGAGCGCGTCGCCTACATTGACTGACGCCCCTTGTTGTACAAGAACATTCTTCACAGTACCGTCCCATTCAGAGACAATGTCGTTTGCCATCTTCATGGCTTCAAGAACCACCAGTACCTCACCTTTCTTCACAGTCTGACCGACCTTCACGTTGACATTTGTGATTGTGCCTGGCAGTGGAGCGGAAATGGTCTTGCCTCCTGCTGAAGCCGCCGGTTTTGGAGCCGCTGCCGGTTGTGCCGCAGGAGCTGCGGCCTTCTTCGGAGCCGGAGCCGGTTTAGCCACTGGCTTTGGAGCCGGAGCGGCAGCGACAGCCGCGCCTTCAAGTTCAACAAGCACGTCTCCCTGGTTTACAGCCTGACCGAGTTGCGCTCCGATAGCCTTGACCTTTCCGTCGGCTTCCGCAACGATGTTGTTCTCCATCTTCATGGCTTCCATGATCATCACAACATCGCCCTTCTTCACGCTCTGACCTACAGACACGAGAATCTTTGTGATGTTGCCGGGCAGTGGAGCCGTAATCTTTGCCTGTGTGGCTGAAACAGCCGTCGGCGCAGCAGACGCTACAGGAGCGGCTGCAACAGTCCTGATTGTTGGAGCGGCTGATGCCTCGTGGTCGATTTCCACGTTGTATGCTGTACCGTTAACGGTTACCTGAACTTGGTTGTCGCCCTGCTCTTCAACAGAGGCGGTGTAGTCCTTGCCGTTTATTTTAAATTTGAAATCCTTCATTTGTAATTTATTGAGATAAGATTATTATAAGCGTGGGTTTAACTCTTGATGCCATGTTGAGTTAGCGTTGTGCTTGATAGTGATGACACCACTCTCAACATCATGGACATTCTGATTGAATAGATACAGAGCTGTAGCTATGGCAGCCTTGTCCTCATCCGATGCTGAGGCAACGGGTGCGGCAGTGACCGTAGTGGCTGGTGTCTGGACAGCTTGAGCGGATGCCGTCTTATTCTTTTTCCCTGTTGCCACAACATTGAACAGGGAAAGAATAAAGATGATGAGTACCAGAATGACGAACACAATGCCGACACCGATACCTGTCTCCATCCATACGTTTGTCCAGTTCACTTCAACTAATGGAATAATCATATTGTCTGTACTGTTTAAAGTGGGATATTACCATGTTTCTTTGCTGGGTTGGTGAGTCTCTTACCCTGAAGCTGTGCCAGTGCGCGGATGATGCGGAACCGGGTGTTGCGCGGCTCGATGACATCATCAATATAGCCGTACTTGGCTGCATTGTACGGGTTGGCAAAGAGATTGGTGTATTCGTCCTCCTTCTCCTTGATGAACGCCGCTGCATCCTCACCAGCCTCTTTCTTGGCTTTTGCCTCCTTTGCGTAAAGGACAGCAGCCGCACCTGCGGCGCCCATGACAGCGATTTCGGCTGACGGCCATGCGTAGTTGAGGTCACCACGGAGCTGCTTACAGCTCATGACGATATGAGAACCGCCATAAGACTTACGCAGAGTGACTGTAACTTTTGGAACTGTACATTCTCCGTAAGCGTAGAGCAGCTTGGCTCCATGAAGGATGACGGCATTGTATTCCTGGCCTGTACCCGGAAGGAATCCCGGTACATCTACAAGAGTTACGATTGGGATGTTGAACGCGTCGCAGAAACGCACGAAACGGGCTGCCTTACGTGACGCGTTACAGTCAAGCACTCCGGCGAGAGCCTTTGGCTGGTTGGCTACGATACCTACAGACTCGCCGTTGAAACGGGCGAAGCCGATGATGATGTTGCGCGCATAGTTCTTCTGAACCTCAAAGAACTCACCGTTGTCCACGATTGCGGCAATTACCTCATACATGTCGTATGGCTTGTTCGGATTGTCAGGGATAATCTCGTTCAGATAATCCTCCATACGGTTTACCGGATCAGTACATTCAACACGTGGGGTCTTCTCCATGTTGTTCTGCGGGATGTAGCTCAGGAGCTGCTTGATCATGGCAATCGCCTCCTCCTCAGTTGAGGCTGTGAAGTGGGTGACACCTGACTTTGACGAGTGTACTGACGCGCCGCCCAGGTCTTCCTGTGACACCACCTCTCCAAGAACTGTCTTCACGACGGCAGGACCGGTGAGGAACATGTAGGAGGTGTTCTCCATCATGAGGGTGAAGTCTGTCAGCGCCGGTGAGTAGACAGCTCCGCCGGCACAAGGGCCGAAGATGCCTGAAATCTGTGGGATAACACCGCTGGAAAGGATATTGCGCTCGAAAATCTCCGAATAACCCGCAAGGGCGTTGATTCCTTCCTGGATACGCGCGCCACCTGAGTCGTTGAGTCCGATGACAGGAGCGCCTACCTTCATGGCAGCGTCCATGACCTTACAGATCTTCAACGCCATTGTCTCGGACAATGAACCTGCATTGACAGTGAAGTCCTGTGCGAAGATATATACAAGACGGCCGTTGATTGTACCCGAACCGGTTACAACACCGTCACCGTCAAACAATTTCTTTTCCATTCCGAAGTTGTGGCACCTGTGGGTCACAAACATGTCCATTTCCTCAAAACTGCCTTCGTCAAGGAGTAAAGCGATACGCTCGCGGGCAGTGTACTTGCCCTTGTCATGCTGCTTCTGAATAGCTTTCTCTCCTCCACCCAAGCGTGCTTTCTCACGCTTCTCAACAAGTTCCTTGTTTTTTTCTATTTGAGTGCTCATTGAATTAATGATTAGTATGATAATTTGTTCTTTTGTTCCCCATTACTTCTTTGGCTCGCAAAGCTCTGTAAGAATGCCTGCGGTTGATTTCGGATGCAGGAAGCCAATCATCATGTTCTCCGCTCCCGGACGCGGAGCCTTGTCGATGAGACGGATTTCCTTGCCCTCACACTCTACGAGCGCCTCTGCGACACCGTCCTCAACAGCGAACGCCACATGGTGGACACCCTTGCCACCCTTCTCCAGCCATTTTGCGACTGCGGAGTCAGGAGATGTCGGCTCAAGAAGCTCAAGCTTTACCTCACCAACCTTCAAAAAGGCGGTCTTCACCTTTTGGTCTGCCACTTCCTCTACTGCGTAGCACTTCAGGCCAAGTACATTTTCAAAATAAGGAAGCACTGCGTCAATGCTCTCCACACCTATTCCAAGGTGGTCTATACGTGAAATCTTCATTTGTTTGTAATTTATAGAATTTTGAATTAAAATAATATCTGCGCTATGTTTGTTTATACTCTACAGGTCCTTACCTCAGAGAATGGTTATTCCATCTTCCAAAAAAACGTCCAAATTTACTCAAAATCCATTGAATGGGACATGTTAAAAACGGATATTTTTTGCATTGTCACAGAATTCCCTTGCTGGAAGGCAATTCATAATTGAAAATGTCACGTCTGATTGCCATTTTCACCGATCTTGCCACGGCTTTGAAGATGCCTTCAATCTTATGATGCTCGTTCGTTCCCTCCGCCTTTATGTTAAGATTCATCTTGGCGGCGTCACTGAACGACTTGAAGAAATGGTAGAACATCTCAGTCGGCATGTCCCCTATTTTCTCCCTTGTGAAGTCCGCCTGCCACACAAGCCACGGTCTCCCACCGAAATCGAGCGCGACACTACAGAGACAGTCGTCCATCGGCAACATATACCCATAGCGTTCAATGCCCCGTTTGTCACCCAAGGCCTTCAACAGACATTCGCCAAGGACTATGCCCGTGTCTTCAATGGTGTGATGCTCGTCCACATTGAGGTCTCCCCTCACCTTCACGTCCATATCTATTCCTCCGTGTTTGGAAATCTGTTCGAGCATATGGTCGAAGAAGCCCAGTCCCGTGTCTATGTCACACTTGCCGTTGCCGTCGAGGTTGACCCTCACATACACGTCGGTCTCCTTTGTCCGCCGGTGTTCCTCAGCCGTTCTCTCCCCTGCATATACGATTTCAGTAATCTTCTTCCAGTCGTCCACATACAGGGTCTTGTCATCTGATCCGGCACTGACGGACGGGTCATTGAAGCGACTTTTGAAAATCAGAGCCTTGCAACCGATGTTGCGCGCCAGTTGCGCGTCTGTAGCGCGGTCACCAATCACATAGCAGTTGTCCAGGTCGTAGTCACCGTTAAGGTATTTGGTAAGCATACCCACTCCCGGTTTGCGTGTGGGAAGGTTCTCCTCGGGGAACGACTTGTCAATCAGTATATCATCGAAGGTGACCCCTTCCGTTCCCAAGGTGTGAAGCAGGAGAGACTGGAACTGATCAAACCTCTCTGTCGGATATACAGGTGTGCCTAACCCATCCTGGTTGGACACCATCACAAACTCATAGTCAGTGTTCTGCCGCAGGAAACTGAGACTGCTGATGACATGTGGCAGAAAACGGAACTTCTCTATCGAGTCAATCTGTTCGTCCTCGGGTTCCTCTATGATGGTCCCGTCCCTGTCTATAAATAACGCTCTCTTCATATTAAATCATTTGTATTGCCGCAACGCGCCGAGCAGTTGCGAGTTCTCATCTTTGGTTCCTATAGTCACGCGCAGACAGTTGCCGCACAAGGTCACCGTATTGCGGTTGCGCACCACAATGCCTTTGTCTATCAGGTAACTGTAAACGGCATTGGCGTCAGTCATCCTCGCAAGGAAGAAGTTGGCGTCCGAAGGGTAAACGGTCTCGCATACCGACAACTGCGAGAACGACTGCATGACAGTGTTTTTCTCCTCAAGTATCATGTTGATATGCTTGTGTACGTCAGCCATTCCGTTTCTCAGCACATCCATCGCCTTGTTCTGCGTCAGCAGGTTCACGTTGTAAGGGTACTTCACCTTATTGAACAGCGATATGATTTCGGGTGAGGCGAACGCCATGCCCAGACGTATGGAGGCACAGCCGTAAGCCTTCGAGAACGTGTTGTAGACGATGAGGTTCTTGTACTTCTGTATGTCAAGACGCAAGGGACGCTGCTTCGAGAAGTCCGCATAAGCCTCATCTACAATCACTATACCTGAGAAGCCCTCTATCACCTTTATAATCTCATCACGGTCGAGATTGTTGCCTGTAGGGTTGTTGGGTGAACAGATGAACACCAGCTTGGTGTGGTTGTCACAAGCGTCCAGAATCTTGTACGCGTTCATCTGATACTTTTCGTCGAGCGACACATTCCTGTATTCCACGTCATTGATGTCGGCACATACCTCATACATGCCATAGGTGGGGGCTATCGCCACTACATTGTCGATTCGCGGCTCACAGAACACACGGTACACCAAGTCGATAGCCTCGTCCGATCCGTTGCCAAGGAAGATATGGTCGGCCGGCACTTGCTTCACGTCGGCAATCATCCGCTTCAGTTCCTCCTGTAACGGATCCGGGTAACGGTTGTACGGATCACCGTACGGACTTTCGTTGGCGTCAAGGAACACGGACGCGGTCTTACCTTTGTATTCGTCACGCGCCGAACTGTACGGCTTGAGTCTCTGTATGTTTTTTCGTGTTAATTCTTCTAATGGAAACATGTAGTTCAACGGTTATTTATTGTTCACTTCATTCATTCGGTACACCATCGCCTGTTTATGCGCGTCGAGTTGCTCATACCTCGCCATGGTGGCTACAGCTTCACCGATTCCCCTGACTCCCTCCGCGGAAATCTCCTGAAAAGTTATCTTACGTATGAAACTGTCAAGCGACACTCCACTGTATGCCTTCGCATAGCCACTGGTGGGCAAGGTGTGGTTGGTTCCAGAGGCATAGTCGCCCGCACTTTCACACGAGTAATTGCCGAGGAACACCGACCCGGCATTGGTTATGCGCGAAGCCACGTCCATATAGTCTGCGGTCGCTATTATCAGATGTTCGGGAGCATAGTCGTTTACCAGATCCACCGCCTCGTCCATGGATTCCACGAGAATGAACTTGCTGTTCTTCACCGATGCCGCGGCAATCTCTTTCCTCGGCAGCAAATCCAGTTGACGTGCCACTTCAGCCTTCACTTGTTCAAGCATTGACGCACTCGTGGTTACCAGTACCGCTTGTGAGTCGAGTCCGTGTTCGTCCTGCGAGAGGAAGTCGGAGGCTACAAAGACTGGATTCGCGGTGCCGTCCGCTATTATCGCCACCTCACTCGGTCCCGCCGGCATGTCAATCGCGACATCGTGCAGACTCACCAGTTGCTTGGCTGCCATGACATACTGGTTGCCCGGTCCGAATATCTTGTAGACCTTAGGCACACACTCTGTACCGTAAGCCATCGCTCCGATGGCCTGGACTCCACCTATCTTGAATATGTTGTTCACCCCGGCAATCTTCGCCGCATACAAGATGGCTGGATGGATCTTGCCCTCACGGTTCGGTGGGGAACAGAGGACGATTTCCTTGCATCCGGCAATCTTGGCTGGGGTCGCGAGCATCAGTACGGTGGAGAACAGAGGGGCCGTACCCCCAGGGATATACAGACCTACCTTCTCGATGGCTACCGCCTTTTGCCAACAGCACACACCCGGCATGGTCTCCACTTTCTTGCCTGTGAACCGCTGTGCCTCATGGAACACACTTATGTTCTTATGTGCGAGACGCAGTGCCGACTTCAGTTCCTCACTCACCAGTGATTCCGCCTCTGCCATTTCCTCATCGCTCACCTTCAGGGACCGCAGTGCCACCTTGTCGAATTTAAGCTCATACTCTCTGACGGCCTCGTCTCCCCTTTTCCGTATGTCGGAGAGGACACCCTCAACCACACTGTTGAGTTCCGCCGCATCCTTATGTGGACGTTCAATCTTTTCCATTCCTGCCTTATAAAATCATTTTCTCAATAGGCAGCACCAGGATGCCCTCAGCTCCCAACCGCTTCAACTGCCCTATAATCTCCCAGAAACGTTTCTCGTCGAGTACAGTGTGAATACTGCTCCACCCTTCTGTGGCAAGAGGCATGACTGTAGGACTCTTGATACCGGGCAGCACCTGTATGATGTCCTTCACCTTCTCTGTGGGCGCGTTCATAAGCACGTACTTCTTGTCCTCAGCCGTTCTTACGGCGTCAAACCTGAAAAGAATTTCCTTCAGCAGTTCCTTCTTGTCGTTGTCCATATTCTTGTTGCCTATCAGCAACGCCTCACTGTGCATTACCGTCTCCACTTCCTTCAGGTTGTTGCTGACGAGGGTGGAACCGCTGCTTACGATGTCAAAGATACCGTCACTCAGCCCTATCCCCGGGGCAATCTCCACAGAACCCTGTATGACATGGATATCCAGTTTTATACCTTTTGACTGCATGAACTTGCTCAGGATACCAGGGTAACTGGTGGCAATCTTCTTTCCCTCAAACCACTGCAGTCCGGGATAGTCCACAGACTTGGGTATGGCAAGTGACAAACGGCATTTACTGAATCCAAGCCGTGATATGATTTCGGCGTCAGCGCCTCTCTCTACAAACTCGTTCTCTCCTACGATACCGATGTCGGCAACTCCGTCCGCCACCGTCTCCGGTATGTCATCGTCCCTGAGGTAAAGCACCTCCAACGGGAAGTTGGACGACTCTACAAGGAGAGTCCGTTTACTTGACGGGATCTTTATCCCTGACTCCTGGAGGATGTTCATCGTTTCCTCGAACAGGCGTCCTTTAGACTGTATAGCTATTCTAATCATTTTGTTATGTGTTTTTATTCTTATAAATTCAGTTCATGAACCATCTTGTCAGCCGTTGCAATAGAGTCGAGCTTCCCTACATCCAGAAACTTCATGTCGCTATGCACCTCTCCTTTTATCACTGCCTTGTCGCACATGTCAAGGTAAAAGTCTATGATTGAGAACTTGTCCTCCCACGTGCGCATGGCGTCAAGCAATGGCCTCGACATGACATGTATGCCTGAGAAGGCGTACTTCCCGCATGCTGCCACGTCAAGGTTCCGGAATGGTGTCCTCACCTCTCCTGTAGTGACGTTAGTCCAACCGACCAGCCGGTTTTGGTCGTCAAACAGGAGGTAACGGCTTGTCTTTCTTTCACTGACTATCAGTGTAGCCTCACTCTGTGTGTCGGCGACATGCCGTGAATAGAAATCCTCAAGGTCGATGTCACTCAATATGTCAACGTTGTGTATCAGCAACGGATACTCGTCATTGAACATCTCAGCCGCCTTTCTGATGCCGCCCCCGGTATCCAACAGTCTGTTTCTCTCGTCACTCACCTGTATCTGTATGCCAAACCGGTCGTTGCTGTCGAGAAAGTCTATGATCTGCTGTCCGAAATGATGCACGTTGACAACCACCGACAGTTCACCGCCTTCCCTTGTCAGTTTCTGTATGAGTATCTGCAGCAGCGGCCGTCCGTCCACAGGCACGAGTGCCTTGGGCATGGTGTCGGTGATGGGTTTCAGTCGCGTTCCCAGTCCCGCCGCAAGTATGAACACATTCATGGGTCTTTTCACTGTAGTGTCTTAATCATTCAAATACCTGTGTTATGTTCTGTTCCCTATGACACAAAATCACCTTGCATCCGAACCGGTCGTGGAGGTGTTGTGCCATGTGCTGCGCACAGTACACACTACGGTGCTGACCGCCAGTACATCCAAACGATACCATCAGGTTGGTGAACTCACGGTCGATGAACCGCTGCGCATGGAAATCCACGAGCGGATATATGTGTTCGAGGAAACTGAGAATCTCCCCGTCCTTCTCCAGAAAATCGATGACAGGCTTGTCGAGTCCTGTCATGTACTTGTATTCGATGTGTCTGCCAGGGTTGTTGGTTCCACGGCAGTCGAACACGTATCCGCCACCGTTGCCGCTCTCGTCCTGCGGCACTCCGTTCTTGTATGCGAAACTGTACACCTTGACCACCAATGCCGGTTTCTGTTTGGTTGAGGGGTCGAAGAAGAGCGACTTGTGGTTGTCTATCAGCATCTGGCACACTACCTTGAGGTAAGCGTACTCATTGACCACCCCTTTCCTCACCAGCCAGTCAAGGTTTCTCATGGCTGGCGGTATGCTCTGCACGAAGTGCTGCTTCTTCTCCCATAATCCACGGAAACCATACGCTCCCAGCACCTGCATGGTACGGAAAAGTACAAAACGGCGCAGATGGCGGGCGAACTCCTCCCTGGGTATGACATGGTACTTCGCCACTGCCTCCAGATAGGTGTCAATCAGTTCCCGCTTCAGGTCATCCGGATAATTGGCTGACGCCTGCCAGATGAACGACGCCACATCGTAGTATATCGGTCCGCGCCGTCCTCCCTGATAGTCGATGTAACGCGGTTCGTTGTCCTTAATCATCACGTTGCGGGACTGGAAGTCACGGTAGAGGAAGTTGTTGCCGCAGTCCGACATGATGTCTACCGTCAGTTTCTGGAAGTCCTTCTCCAGTTCCACCTCATTGAACTCGATGCCTGTCAGTTTCACGAAGCAGTACTTGAAATAGTTCAGGTCGAACATGATGCTCATCTCGTCCATGGAAGATACAGGATAGCACTGTTGGAAGATGAAACCGCCGGAACCCTTGAACTGGAAATCGGGCAACTGCGAAATCACTTTCCTCAGCATGGCCTTCGCGGTCTCGTTGTACTGTCCGTTCCCGTCCCTGTTTTTCTTTATATAGTCCTGCAATGTCTCTGTCCCCAGATCTTCCTGAAGGTAACAACTGCCGTCGTCACTGATCCCGTACACGGCAGGCACAGGCAGACCCTTGTCGGCAAACAGGCGTGACAGATTGTAGAAGGCGCGGTTCTCCCCGGGAGACTTACTGGTCACACCGTAGAGAGTGTTGCCCTCATCGTCTGTCATGATGAAGTATTTCCTGCTGCTGCCTCCCCCTCCGAACAGATGTTCCACCTTGGCAGGGGACTTGCCTACTGTCTTCTCGTACAGTTGTACTAATCTTTCCTCTTCCATATTGACATCACTTTGGATTTTATAGCTATTGTGTTTATGATAGAAACGATTATAAGCAGTGCGACACTTGAAACCAGCGAGTAGGTCATCGTAGGTGTTTCAAAATCCGGGAAGAACGACTCGAACAGCGCGAGGTACTGTGACCTTACCACAACCAACAGTGCGAACGCGATTACCAGTACCGCCGCATTGAGACCGATGGTTAGTACCTGGTATGGCATCGACACCCTGCGGGGACTGTAGCCTATGAGCAGGAGGTTCTCCAGTTTGGTGTTGTTCTTTTCCACCAGAAGGTATACACTGAGCATCAGTATGTAGATGGACAACACACATATCACCAAGCCCACGGACATGACAATCGCCACGATCACCTTCAGCATGAAGGACTGTCGGCTTGCGTCCAACTTGTCCTCATCCGTCTCATAGTTGTGGTCCTGCAGATAACCGGTTATACGATCGTCAGTGGGGTTGTCCACCTCCACAATCAGTCGTGTCGCCTCCTTAGGTTTGTCACCGGCGTACTGCCTGTTGGCCCAGTCCATGAAAGTCTGTGGAACCAGTATCGTGTTCAGTCTACTGCTGAAACCGGCAATCCTTCCTACGTAAGTGTCTTGTTTCCCGTTGCCCCTGATGTCTATCTGAAGCCGTATGACCCCGAGTATGCCCTCGGACAACTTAGGCATGTTGCGGCTCTGCGCGTATCCGAAGTTGTAAAGGTCGAGATAACTGCGGGGCAGTATGATTGGCAGTTCCCTATCCCCTATCCTGTACGTCCAGTCATCTGTCTTCACGTCCACGAACTCGTCCTCAACGGACTCGAAGAACATGTCAGTGGATATGTTGGTAGTCTCGTCCAGGTTGAACGTGGCGCGCACGTCGAACGACGACGAGGTGAATGTCCCGGTCTTCTTCACGAACTCCTGCCGTTGCAGTTCCTGGATGTCGGACAGGGAAAACGCGCCCGACTTGCCTGTGATGGTGTTGATCGAGCTAATCTTCTTGTTGATGATGAGGTAGCCGGGTTTCATGAAACTGTCCTCCTCGTTGAATATGGCGCGCGTGTCGGTATAGAACTGTATGCCGAGTATGATAATGGTCATTCCCACAAGGTTGGCGAAGAAGAAACCGACAAACTGCGGGACACTTATATGTTGCCTTAATAATTTCCAGACTAAGTTCATAACTTCAGGATTGTGTCGTAGTTCAGTTCTATATGTTTTCCTATACTGGTCAGAATCACTCCCGCCCCTTGTCTGCGCGCCTCCGTGGTGAGTATCTCACCTACGATACGGCTGTTAGTGTCGTCAAGGTGACTTATCGGCTCGTCCACGAAGATGAAGTCGAACGGCTGGCATAAAGACCGTATGAGCGCTACCCTCTGCTGCTGGCCGAACGACATGTGTCCAATCTCGCAATTCATACGGTTTGCTATACCCAGCATGTCAAACCACTTGCATATCTGTTCCTTGGTCTGGAAACCGGTAAGGTTGTTCTTTATCTCGACGTTCTCCATGGCGGTCAGTTCGGGAAACAGGCGCAGTTCCTGCCAGAGCAGCGACAGTGACTTCTGCCTGACTGAAGTCCACTGACTGGTGGTCAACGTGGCTATGTCCGTGCCGTCAAACAGTATCTTGCCCTGATAATCCTTCCTGTAACCGAAGATGTAACTGCACAGCGACGATTTCCCTGTACCGGAATTGGCCTCTACCAGACAGGTCATGCCTTTCCGGAACTCAATGTCCTTGTTCCATACGTCACTCTCCGTTGCCGGACTCTGCGCAAACACATTCGGGAGGGCGTGTCTCAGAATTATCTTCTCCATCCTCAATGCATGAAATCGCTAAGTATCTTTATCATACTGGTTGTATGTACGTCGATGTTTATCTCTCCGTCTCTGTCCACACAGAATGAGACGGATCTCAACAGCGGTGACAACTCCAGCAAGTCCATGTGGCCTACAATCAACTTGTCGTGAACATCATCCTCGTCCACGTCACTGACTACCTGCCGCGTGAGCGGAGTATACATGGATGTACCTAAGTACAGTTGTCCGTCTTTTGCTGCCCAATACAAATCCCCCGAGTCAGAGCCACTGATTCTATACTCATTGTCCCCCGTGCGGGCCATTTTGATTCCGTAGCTCTTGGCGGATTTCATCCAGTAGTCCACGTCCGCCAAGAACCGTGTGTCCTTGAGTTGTGCGTATACTGATACATGAGTATCGATCTTCTTGCCGCTGTCCGTCCCCTTTCCGTACGCCAACATCAGCACATCGCCGTCAACAGTCCTTATCATCTTGTCGGCATCAACACCCATGTTGGCTCCTATAAGGGTTTCCTTCACCGACGGGATCCGTTTCAGCACAGGCAGGAACTTGTCACCGTCCACTCCCATGTACACCCACATGTCGCAACCGTGCGGAACCTGTTCAGCGTATGTTCCTCTTATCGGTCTCAGGGAATGTAGGAACTCGTCCAGTCTCGCCTGTGTCTTCCGGTCATTGCTGAACAGTCTGGACTCTATCTCAAAGCCGCTGTCGTCAATGTCCACAGAGGCCACAAGCTCCATGTTGGCGGCACCCACAGCCGACACTCCCAGCGTTTTCATAATCGGGTTCATCAAATCCGGCATGACTGAAGAGTTGGCGTATATCATGATGTCGTCGTCATCGTCGTCCCCCCATCCTGTCATCATCTCGTAGTTGTGGGTTGACACGAAAGCGTCTTTCTCGTCCAACCGCATGTACGCCAACATAAGTTTCTCTCCCGCCTGGCGACTCGAACTGTTTACATGCAACAGCAACAAAGTGTTGTCGGACCACACAAGACCTATGTCGTCCAACAGTGTACTCCAACTTAGTCCGTCGTGTTCCACCACCTTCGAGCATAGTCCGAGACCTACGAGCGAGGATATGAATGTCTCTGTCAGCGACTCGTCCTCCACCTTCATCGTGACACCGAACACCTGTCCTTTCACACCAAACAGATACGCCGGTTTGGAAAAGTCTATGCCCGTGAGGGACGGGTCGTTCAGCACTGCCTTCAAATTGCCCTTATCCGCAGCGTCGATAAATATGAGTGCGGAAGAGAGAGCAACCTTGAACATCGGCGAGTGCGTGATGTCCATATCCTCCGCCACGGACTTCAAGTCAATCGCGGCAACCAGACTCGCCTCCTTCGGGATGACCTTTTTATAGTTGTCCACACCGCTACCGGAGCAGGCGACGAACGACAGTACCGCCACACATATCGCCGCACATACAGTCACGCGCCTGACCATCGTCACATATAATGTTTTGCCTGTCATACTCAACACTTGATCATTCATCGTGCAAAAATACGGATTTATTTCCACATGACAATGCATTTACGGATTATTAGTCTCTTGTAATCTGTATTGTCCTGCAATATGGCAAATAACGCTCAGTGCCGGATGTGCCTTACAGGTACTTCCACGTGTAACCGCGCTTTGTCCTCACTATGTCGTCAATAGTGCCTTGGGCCACAACCTCACCGCCCTTGTTGCCCCCATCAGGACCCATGTCGATGATATAGTCCGCCTGTTTTATGACATCAATATTGTGTTCGATGACAATCACCGTGTTTCCCTTGGCTACAAGTATCTTCAACACACTCATCAACGCCTTTATGTCCTCGTAATGCAGACCGGTGGTCGGCTCGTCCAGAATATAAAGGGTACGCCCCGTATCCCTACGGCTCAGTTCGGTCGCCAGTTTCACCCGCTGGCTCTCGCCTCCCGACAAGGTGGTTGACGGTTGTCCGAGTTTTATGTATCCCAACCCGACATCTTGTATCACCTTGATTTTATTGAGAATATTCGGCTGGAACTCAAAGAATTCCACAGTCTGGTTGATTGTCATGTCCAAGATGTCGGCAATGGACTTTCCCTTGAACTTAACCTCGCAGGTCTCCCTGTTGTACCTCTTTCCGTGACACACTTCACAGGGTACAAGCACGTCAGGCAGGAAATTCATGGCGATGGTCTTGTAGCCGTTGCCTCCACACGCCTCGCACCTGCCTCCAGACACGTTGAACGAGAACCGTCCCGGCTTGTAGCCCCGCAGGACCGACTCTGGCAACTTGACGAACAGGTCACGGATGTCACTGAACACACCGGTGTAGGTTGCCGGGTTACTGCGCGGAGTCCTACCGATGGGCGACTGGTCCACACTCACTACCTTATTGAAGAAGTCCAGTCCCTCAACCGAGTCGTACTCCAGCGGTTCTTTGAGCGAGTGGTATAGATGCTTACTGAGTATCGGTTGCAGGGTGTCGTTGATAAGTGTTGACTTGCCGCTGCCGCTGACACCTGTGACGCAAATCAGTTTATGCAGCGGAAACCTTACGGACACGTTCTTCAGGTTGTTGCTCCTGCATCCGTTAAGCACAAGCCATTCGTCACTGTCAGGCGACTTGCCCCCATGGTCCGAACCGTCCATACAGCCAGTCTGGTCCATATTCAGATAACGGGCGGTCAGCGTGTCCGTCTTCAACAGTTCCCGCGGTGTGCCTTGGAACATGACTTCACCTCCCCTGCGTCCCGCATAGGGACCCATGTCGATGATATAGTCAGCACTGAGCATCATGTCCTTGTCGTGTTCCACCACCACTACGGTGTTGCCTTCGTCACGAAGAGTCTTCAGTGAGTCTATCAGACGCTGGTTGTCCCTCTGGTGCAGACCGATACTCGGCTCGTCGAGGATATACAGCACATTCACCAGTTTGGACCCGATTTGGGTGGCAAGACGTATGCGCTGGCTCTCGCCGCCCGACAAGGTCATGGTGGAACGGTTCAGCGAGAGGTAATCCAGTCCCACGTCGAGAAGAAACTTCAACCGGTTGCATATCTCTTTCAGTATCTCCGTGGCTATCTTCCGTTGCCTGTCAGACAGAGAGTCTTCCACACGGCACATCCAGTCGTGGAGGTCGCACAAATCCATGCACGACAACTCAAAGATGTTCTTGTCGGCAAGGCGGTAACTGAGGGCTTCCCTGTTCAACCGCGCCCCGTGACATTCGGGACAGATGGCCACACTGTCGAAGGAGTCAATCCACTTCTGTGTTGAGGCTGACGTGTCGCAGTCGCGCAGTTGGTTGATGTAGGCCGCGATACCGTCATAGTGGTCGTAGTAGTCATTCGTCTGGTGGGTCAGTTCGGAAGAAATCCTTACAGGATCATTGCAACCGTATATGATGTCGTGTACCGCATCCTCCGGCATGTCTTTTACCGGAGTGCGCAAATCCAGTGAATGTTGCTCCAGCACTCCGTGGATTTGCCAGAATATCATGGTGTTGCGGTACTTGCCCAAGGGGGCTATGGCACCGTCGTAAACGGACAGTCCGGGGTCGGGAATCACCTTGTCCCTGTCTATCGTGTTGATGTACCCCAAACCGTTGCAACAAGGACAGGCTCCCTGTGGCGAGTTGAACGAGAAGTTGTTGGGCGCCGGCTCGTGGTAACTCATGCCTGTAGTCGGACACATCAGATGCCGTGAGTAGTACTTCACTTCCCCTGTCGCATGGTCGAGGATGAGTACAAGTCCGCTGCCCAACCTCATGGCGTTGGCGACACTGTTTTTGAGCCGCGCCTCATCCTTGGCGTTCACCTTCAGACGGTCCACCACCACTTCTATATCATGGTTCTTGTACCTGTCCACCTTCATGTCTGGCACCATCTCTGTCATCTCGCCGTCAATGCGCACGTTCAGGAAACCCTTTTTCATCAGACTGTCGAACAACTCCCTGTAATGGCCTTTACGGCTGCGCACCACAGGCGCGAGGATGGATATGCGTTTGTCCCCATAGTGGTCCAGAATGAGGGACAGTACCTGTTCCTCCGTGTATTTCACCATCTTCTCCCCGGTGGCGTAACTGTACGCGTCGGCGGCACGGGCATACAGGAGACGCAGGAAATCGTATATCTCGGTGACAGTACCGACCGTACTGCGCGGGTTCTTGTTGGTGGTCTTCTGCTCGATACTGATGACCGGACTCAGGCCCGTTATCTTGTCCACATCCGGACGCTGCAGTCCTCCAAGGAAATTGCGCACGTAGGCGGAGAACGTCTCAATGTACCTACGCTGTCCCTCCGCAAAGATAGTGTCGAAAGCGAGACTGGACTTTCCGCTGCCGCTCAGTCCTGTTATGACAGTCAGACTGTTTCTGGGAATCGTGACATCTATGTTCTTCAGATTGTGGACTCTTGCCCCAAACACCTCTATATTGTCATTCATCATAATCCCTTAGTCCTTTCATCACATTGATTGCCTTCTTGATGTTGTATTTCACCCCGTCGCTGCCCGTAGCCTGCAGATTGAGGAAGTACACGCCGTCCTTCACATATTTGCCGTTGTACACGCCGTCCCAACCCTTGTCCACGTTGCTGAGGTCGAAACTGTAGATTTTCTTTCCCCACCTGTTGAAGATGGAGCCCTGCATGGATATGATGGACTGGTACGTCACCTTGAACACGTCGTTAATTCCGTCGCCGTTCGGGGAGAATCCGTCCGGGCATGACAGTTTGGAGGTAGTGATGCTCAACTGGAACACCTCCGACTCATACTCGACTGTCTCCTCGTCGGAGTTGGTGAACGTCACATACAACTTGATGTAATAGCCACCCGACTGGTTCAGGGTGTAGCTGGTGTTCTCCTCGTAACGGTCGAGCAGGGCATCCGTCTCCGTGCCGGTGGCACTGTACAGTTTCCATTCACACGTGGCGTCCCATCCCTCGTTGTCCTCCAGGTTTGCATACATCTTGATGTCCAACGGAGCCGGGGCGGACTGCTCGTCGCCCGGACTCATCTCCACATCCGCTCCCTCGTCGGTGGAGTAGAACACCACAGACGGGTTGGCTGTCTGCGCGGAAGCCGCCAGAGCTACAATAAACCAACCGCCAACAGCAACTATATGTTTTCTCATGTATACGTCTACTTAGTCGCTGCAAAGGTATAAAAATAATCGTTATACGCCACGCTCCGACCAGATTTTTTATGGATTCCGAACTTTTAATTAAAAAACATTTTCCCTTCCCGAAGAATTGCCTTATCTTTGTGCTTTGATTGGTGTCGGATTAGGACACGGAACAAATCTGAAAGATGAACTACAAGAAGAGAAACAGACAAATCAGAACGGTGCTGGCACTCGTCTTCTTCCTCATGGGATGCAGTGCTGTGGCACAGACAGTCAAACGTCATGAGGTGAAAGCAGGTGAGACCCTCTACGGTATAAGTCGCGCGTATGGAGTCAGCATGTCGGACCTGAAAGCAGCCAATCCGTCGATTGGCACAACCGAGTCCATAATGGCGGGACAGGTGTTGGTAATTCCTGGGAAGAAGAACAGCTCCACGAATAAAGGACAAGTGGACACACCTGTGGAGAATGTAGCGGCTGACACTCCTGTAGGTTACAAACTCGTATACAAGGTGAAGAAGAAGGAGACACTGTACAGTATCTCCAAGCAGTTTGGTGTCACGGTAGATGAACTTCTTGCCGTCAATCCATCCATCAAGAAGGACAAGTTGAAGAAAGACACCGAGATATTCATCCCTTACACTCAAGCCGAACTGGAAGCCATGAAGCCTCAAGTCGTGGAGGAGGAAATAGTCATCAAGGAACCGGTGCCTGTCTCTGTGGCTCTGATTATGCCGTTCGGACTCAACAGCGAGAAGAAGTCGAAGGAGGCGATAACGATGATAGACCTATACGAAGGTTTCATGCTCGCCTTGTCGGAACTGAAGAAGGACGGAGTGAGCGGCAGCGTGTACGTGTATGACGAGGCTGACATCGACAGTGTGCTGACATTGCCGAAGATGAAGAATCTGAACCTTATTGTCGGAGCCAAGGAACCGCAGAACATTCAGAAACTGATAAATTTCACCAAAAACCGCGGTATTGACCTGGTGGTGCCGCTGTCGTCGCAGACATCGCTCGTGAACAACCATCCGAACGTTTACCAGGTGAACCACAAGATGGATGCGGAGACTTACATCAAGGCGTTCGGGACTTTCCAGTCGCTTCACTCGTCCGCCAACCTGGTGTTCATCAATATAGAGGACCAGACCGACCAGATCGAGCATGTGACCAGGATGAAGACCTTCCTCAACGGTGAGGGCGTGAACTACCACAGTGTGGGATACAGCGAGATGGACAGTCTGGTAACCCTACTTTCGGACAAGAACGAGAACATCCTCATAACGTCATCCAGCACCAAGACTGGGTTCGACCGTGTGGTGAGGAAACTGGAGGAAATGGAACTGGCGGACTATGACATCAACCTGTTCGGCTATCCCGACTGGCAGGCATTCGCCAACAAGGAGATAACGGCGTTCAGCAAGTACAACTGCATGTTCTTCTCCAGTTTCTACAACAACCCCAACTCCACGGCCTCCAACGCGTTCGTACATAAGTTCCGCAGTGCGTTCGGACGTGACCAGTACAACACCTACCCCCACTATGGGATGCTCGGTTACGACATAGCCAACTTCTTTGTCATGAACAAATATGTGGAGGGCGAGGATTTTGCCGCCAACATAGAGAACCTCAGCAGCAGTCCACTGCAGAACCCCATGCATTTCACCAAGAAAAACTCGTGGAGCGGTTATGTCAACAATGCCTTGATGTTCGTGAAATACAATTCTGACGGGTCAATCAGCGTAAGACAACTATAAGCCAAGGACATGAAACCTGTATTTCGTCACATATTCCCTTTATTCACCGTTGTACTGTCCGTATTCACCCTGACGGCGCATGCCCAGGTAGGAGAGCCGAGGAACGACTTCTCCGTGGGAGTCAACGGCGGCTATCTGATGACCAAGATGGATTTCAATCCCGCCATCAAACAGTCGTACAAGGGTTCCCCCACTTTCGGTTTCTCCGCACGTTACATCTGCGAGAAGTACTTCACGACAATATGTGGGGTGCTGATAGAGGTGAACTATGCCAATATGGGATGGAAGGAGCTGATTGAGGACGGCAGCGGCAACACCTACAGCCATGACCTGACATACATACAGGTGCCTGTTCTCATGCAACTGGGTTGGGGTTATGAGCGCAGGGGCTGTAAGTTCCTCTTTGAGGCGGGTCCTCAGATAGGATACAATCTCGGAAGTACAGAACACCGTGGAGGCGGCACATGGGACGTGTCTAAACGTCCCAACAACGTGGTCGAGCAGTACAGCGAACCAGTGAAGAACAAGATTGACTACGGAATAGCGGCCGGCGTCGGCATCGAGCTGTCTACCGCCATCGGGCATTTCCTGCTTGACGGCAGGTACTACTTCGGTCTGGGCGACACGTTCGACAACAGCAGCAGCGCGTCCTTCACCAGGTCCGCCCACCAGACCGTCACTTGCAAGCTGACTTACCTCTTCGATATTGTGAAGACAAAGAACAAAACTGAATGAACAATCATCAATACGGATATAATTATGAAGAAAACCTTTCTCACCCTTGCACTGTCCGGTCTTTTCATCGGCGCGAACGCTCAGGAAAAGAACGTGGCTTACCTGTTCACTTATTTCACGGGCAACGCACCGGAAAAAGAACAAATCTGTTATGCGTTGAGCGACGACGGCTACAACTGGACTCCACTCAACAACGGCAAACCTGTCATTGCGTCCGACACGATAGCGATTACAGGTTGTGTGCGCGACCCCCACATCCTGCGCTGCGAAGACGGTAAGACTTTCTACATGGTCGTGACCGACATGAAGTCCAGTCTGGGATGGTCGTCCAACCGTGGACTTATACTGATGAAGAGTACTGACCTCATCCACTGGGAACACTCCAATATATATTTCCCTACCAAGTTCGCCAAGGACTGGAGATACGTGCAGCGTGTGTGGGCGCCGGAAACGGTGTACGACAAGGCGAGCGGCAAATATGTGGTATTCTATTCACTCCTGTCACCCACCAACAAGTACGACAAGATTTATTTCAGTTACGCCAACGAGGACTTCACTGACATCAGTGAGCCGCGCCTTCTCTTTGACGACGGTAAGGCGGCGATAGACGGGGACATCGTGTACAACGACAAGGACGGACTGTTCCACCTCTTTTATAAGAGTGAGGCAGGCAGTGGCATTTACCAGGCGACCACCAAGAGCATCCTCCCTGCAGACGGATCGGCGGACGGATCTCAGTGGACCAAACTGCCGGATCGTGTGGAACAGGCGAAGACTGCCGTAGAGGGAGTAGGTGTATGCAAGTCCATCGACGGCGACAGTTGGATCGTGATGTACGACTGCTACATGAAGGGCTATTACCAGTTCTGCAAGTCAGCCGACCTCAAGACATTCTCCATCGTGCAGGATACCAAGACAGAAGGGATGTTCACTCCCCGGCACGGAACGATGATACCTATCACCCAAGCGGAGAAGGACCGTCTGCTGAAGGAGTTTCCGTCAACCAAGCAACCGGTTCTTGAGGGCTTCCACGCCGACCCTGAGGTGCTTTACTCCAACAAGACAGGAAAGTACTATATATATTCCACATCCGACGGCTTCAGCGAATGGGGAGGCTATTACTTCCAGGCGTTCTCGTCCGACAACCTCATTGACTGGAAACTGGAGGGAACGGTTCTGGATGTCAAGTCCGACCAAGTGCCGTGGGCCAAGGGCAACGCATGGGCGCCGGCCATCGAGGAGGTGAGGCAGAAGGACGGCAGTTACAAGTACTTCCTCTATTACAGTGCCGACGCAGGCAAACGTAAGGAGATCGGTGTGGCCATCGCTGACGACCCTTGCGGACCGTTCACGGACTTCGGCAAACCGATCATAAGTGACTCTCCTGTGGGTAGAGGACAACAGATTGACGTGGATGTGTTCACCGACCCTAAGAGCGGCAAGCACTACATCTACTGGGGCAACGGATACATGGCCGGAGCGGAACTGAACGACGACATGACAAGTGTCAAGGAAAACACCATAACGGTACTCACCCCTGAGGGCGGCACCCTGAAGGACTATGCTTTCCGTGAGGCGGCTTACGTGTTCTACCGTAAGGGACTCTATTACTTCATGTGGAGTGTGGACGATACTGGCAGTCCCAACTATCATGTGGCGTATGGAACAAGCAAGAGTCCGCTTGGTCCGATTACGGTGGCAGACCAACCTGTGGTACTGCAACAGGACCCGGACAACAGGATTTACGGTACGGCGCACAACTCGGTACTCCAACTGAAGGGCAAGGACAAGTGGTATATCGTGTACCACCGCATCAACAAGGATTACCTCCACAACGGTCCCGGCTACCACCGTGAGGTATGTATAGATGAGATGACGTTCGACAAGAAAGGAAAGATAATCCCTGTCAAGCCTACACTCAACGGTCCCGCGCCACTGAAAACGAAATGAGGACAAAATGAAGACGAAAGCGGTAATCTTCGACCTCGACGGCACACTGCTGGACACACTGCAAGACCTATACGCCAGTGTGAACCATGCGTTGACCCGGTATGGATTGCCCAACCGCAGTAAGGACGAGGTGCGCCAGTTCCTTGGCAACGGCATACGGCGGCTCATAGAGCTTTCCGTACCTGAAGGTTGTGAGGCGCAGTGTACGGAGGATGTCCTTGCGGAATTCCGTGCGTATTATCTTGTCCACAGTCTTGACAGCACCCGTCCCTACGCGGGGGTGGAAGATATGCTTGACAAGTGCAGGGCATTGGGACTGCGTACGGCGATAGTGAGCAACAAACTGAATCCGGCGGTTCAGGATCTCCGTGACCGGTTCTTTGCGGACAAGGTGGACACTGCCGTCGGGGAGACAAACGGAACGAGACGGAAACCCGCGCCCGACATGGTATTGAAGGTCATGGCGGAGTTGGGAGTGTCCTGCGGGGAAGCGGTATATGTGGGTGACAGTGAGGTGGACTTGCAGACAGCAAGGAACGCGTCACTGCCGTGCATAGCGGTCTCTTGGGGATTCAGGGGACGAGACTTACTTGAACGACAGGGGGCGGAAACCATTATAGACAATCCTACAGACTTAATGCAATATCTGAAATGAGGAAAACACTATTGATATCACTGCTGACTGTGTTGTCGGTGGCATTGCGGGCAGAGTCACTTCACACAGACTCCGCACTGCAGATGCTGGCTGACTTCACACCTTATTTATATATGCAGTATGTGCCGATAGAGGACAGGAACTCCAAGGGGGAGGCTCTCGCCACCTTCAGAGGCGAGAACACGTTCGGAAACAACGAGCAGGGAGTGAGGCACAATGCCGACCTGTCGATGATATGCGCGTTCCTCTGTAAATACGCCAAAGGCAAGGTCACCCTACCCGACCCTGTAACCTGGGACAGGTTGGAGGAGATGGCGAGGACGACACTGGCATATTCCTACTCCACACACAAGGCTCTGCGCTTTTATCCCTGTAAGGGAAACAGGTACTGGGGTTCACTGAGTGTGGACGACCACACATGGGAATCATCACTGTGGGCGATGTCGGTAGCCTATTCCGCTTTCTTCCAATGGGACTCATTGTCCGAACAGCAGAGACAATATATATATGAACTGCTGAACGCCGAATGTACGTACGAGCTACAGCGTGACATACCTACCGGATATGAGGGTGACACCAAGGCTGAGGAGAACGGATGGGAGTGCGACGTGCTGGCCGCGGCACTGGGACTCTTCCCTGACGATCCACAGGCGAAGGACTGGTTTGAACGGCTCAGGGCGTTCGCCGTCAACTCCTACTCGCACCCGTCGGACGCGACGGACAGGACTGTCATTGACCCCCATTATGACAATACTACCGTAGCCGACCTGTATAAGGGGGCTAACCTGTATGAGGACTATACACTGCAGAACCACAATTACTTCCACACGAGTTATCAGAATGTGGTGGTACAGGAACTGGGTGAGGCGGCGCTGGCCATGAAACTGTTCCAGACCGCTCTGCATGGCAGTGAGAAATGGAGGACCAACGCACTGATGCATAATGTGGACACAGTGATGAAGAAGGTGCTGTATTTTCTGGCGCTGCACGACGGGGAACTGGCGATGCCCAACGGCAACGACTGGAGCCTGTTCCTTTACGACCAGATAACGTCGTTCACTACCGCCGCCTGTTTCCTCAGAGACCCTGACGCCCTCATGTTGGAGCGCAGGGCGTTGAGGCAGATAGCCGACCGGCAGAAGACGACAACAGACGGGTCTTGGTTGCTCCGCCCCGATGTGGGCGCAAGACGCATGGGGGTTGAGGCCCACCGTGTGATGATGACATGGTTGATGCATCATGTACTGCCTACGGACGACATGCGGGCGACCGGGTGGACGGATTTCCTCCACAGATATTCCGTCACAGGCTATTTCCCCTGTCAGGATGTGATAACCGCCCCGTCCGCCCGGCGTTTCACCTGCTTCTCCTGGAGCAAGGGACTGAAAAGCTATACAGGCTACTTCGCGCCTGTGAGCGATACGGACAACAATATCATCGTGCCTTTCCGCGCGAACAACACCGGCAATCTCATCGGATGGTACGATGTGGAAGGACGGAAGACGGATGCTGTGGATGCCGGCCACGAGACCAACTATGTGGACAGCAACGCCTATGTGATAAAGGGGACGCTGGAGACAAACGGTCGTTCGTTGCAGAACAACTACATGCTGTTCGTCACCAGCGACAACCTTGTGCTGTACATGGATATAGTAAAGGCAATGGACAACTGCACCGTGTCGCTGGAGAAGGGAGGACTGCTTGCCATATCCACTGACCCGTTCACAAAGACCGGAAGGACTCTGACTTACAAGGGAGGCAAGACGGTGACTGACGGAGAGAAACTGACCACGTTCAGTACTGACTGGTTGAATGTGGACGACTGTCTGGGTATCGTGGCGCGCGGCACTAAGGGTACCGGCACCATGGCGTTCGGAGAGAGACAGAACAACAACTCCGTGCTTACATCCAAACTGTACTCGTCGTACTCCGACAAGAAGAGGAACGTACAGGCGGGAGACGTGGTGGACGTGAGGTGCATTGCCTACTACAGTAATGTAAGTGCGAAAGAGACCAAGAGACTGGACAGAAGGATGCGGCGTATAGGTATACTGCCTGAGGGTTGGGACGGTTGGACTGTGTCGGACACCGACGGATCCAAGTATGCTGTAGTGTACAGTCTTACCGGTGAACCAATAGACGGACTGAAGCCCGGAAGGCTGTTGAAAAAGATTAAACCCAGACTCCTTCTGGTTGCCACATTCAAGGACGGTCAGTATGAAGTCACACCTGTCACCGATACCGAACTGCCGGAGGTCATGGATACAGACGACAGTCTCCGATAGAAAAGAATAAAAGAGAAACAGATATAAACTAAAACTAAGTGTAATTCTTAAACAACTTATCTTATGAAAAAAATCCTATTGACAGCCTTTTGCTGCTTGGCTGGTATAATAGCAGCGCATGCACAGGATCAGGAACCGGGTTACAAACTTCCGGAAGGCAAGGCCATCTACATCCCCGAGGAGCTTCGTGACAATGACTTCACCAAGAAAGACTCCAAATGGAGCTACTACCGCATGGCTTGTACGCCTAACGTGGTGTGCTTCTGGGAGAAGGGCTTCGGTGACGACCTCAGTAAGGCGCCGGACCTTGACGGCCACAAGATGACGGTGGACCTCCCTAACCTGTTGAGCCGTGTGGAATACTTCTACAATGTATACCGCGACATGATGGAATTCACACTGCCTGGCAGTAAGGCGGACAAGTACCGCATGATGGTGATGCTCAACTACTCGCTCGAAGGCACTGCCTACGGTGGTTCGTACGACGACGAGATTGGAGCTTTGTGGATCGCGCCCAACCGTGTGCAGGACAAGACCCTCAACTGTATCGCCCACGAGATTGGACACTCGTTCCAAATTCAGATTTCATGCGACGGTCTCGGTGGAGGCATGGGCGGAGGCATCTTCGAGACTTGTTCACAGTGGATGCTGTGGAACGTGAACCCTAAGTGGACCACAGACGAGAACTACCACTGGGAAGCGTTCAAGAAACAGATTCACCTGAGTTTGTTCAATGGAGCCAACATGTACCACGCTCCGTTCGTCCTCGAATACTGGAGCATGAAGCACGGTCTGACATTCATGGCCGACATGTTCCGTGAGGGACGGCGTGGCGAGGATGTGCCTGCAGCGTACATGCGTATGTACAATGTAGGCATCGAGGCAATGGGCGACGAGATGCTCGACTGCTACAGCCGACTCATCACATTCGACTTCCCCGACAAACAGAAGGAAAGTATCAGATATGCCTGTGAGATGAAGAGCGAGATGGAGGATGCGGGTGACGGATGGATCAAGCCTGTCAACGCACCCGAGACCTATGGGTTCAATGTGGACGAGATAACCGTTCCCGCCAAGGGCGAGACTGTGAAGGTGCAGTTCAAGGCTCTCTCCAAGGGCGACAACATCGGTTACCGTTATGGACTGGTGGCAGTGGACAACAACAACCACGCCACATACCTCGGTGTAAACTCCGCACCTAAGGCGACACTCAAGTACACCAATCCGGGTGACATCAAGAAACTCTATCTCGTCGTGGTCGGTTGCCCTTCCAAGGAATACAAGCCGGAAACCGGATGGGGACGCGGTGACGAGGAGACTGTCACTTATCCGTATCAAATTAAGTTCTAAACAGATAATATGAGAAAACTACTATTTTCGCTGTGCGCATGTATATTATGCGTCACGGCACAGGCTCAGACCATCACCTCACCCGACGGCAAGATAAAGGTCGTGATGAGTGACAAGGAGGGGCTGTCCTTCTCCATCTCTGACGGAGAGAAAGTACTTGTGAAAAAAGTGAGCCTTGGACTCGACATCAGTAACGGAAAGAAGACGGTGGATGTAGGTAAGGCCAAGGTGTCAGGCAAACCGTCGGTGAAGACCGTGAAGGAGGATATTGTCGCGCCCAACTACCGTCAGGCTAAGTTCTCCGTAAAGTACAACCGTGCGGTTGTGAAACTCAACTGTGGGGTCAATGTCGAATTCAAGGTATTCGACGAGGGTGTGGCATACCGTTATGTGACCACAGGCATGAAGGGCGAGTACAAGATTGCGGACGAGAAGGCCGACATCGCCTTTGCCGGTGATTACGTGTCTTACCTTCCACTCACCACAAACCCCAAGAAGCCTGAGGCGATGGCGTTCCAGGCCACTTACAACACGGCGCCGCTGACCAGACAGAAAGGTCTTTTGGCGTTCCTACCGGCAACGGTGGACTGCGGAACTGCCAAGGTGACTGTCATGGAGAGCGACGTGGAGTCCTATCCGGGTATGTTTGTGCAGGCTGAGAACGGTGTCCTGAAATCATGGTTCGCCAAATATCCGAAGACCACAAGCCACTACGAGTGGCGCGACCAGGAGTATGTCACAAGCACTGAGGACTATATAGCCGTATGCAAGGGCAATCGCAGTTTCCCTTGGAGGATATTCGCCGTAAGCCACAAGGATACGGAGATGCCTACAAACAACATGGTATATGCGCTTGCCACACCGAACAGGATCGGTGACACTTCGTGGATCCGTCCCGGCAAGGTGGCATGGGACTGGTGGAACGACTGGGGTTTGTCGGGTGTCGATTTCAAGGCCGGCATCAACAACACCACCTATAAGTACTACATCGACTTCGCCTCAAAGAACAAGTTGGAGTACGTGGTTCTCGACGAGGGCTGGTACAAGCCGTCGAGCGGAGACCTGCTTACAACCATCCCCGAAATCAATCTGCCGGAGCTGGTGGACTACGCCAAGCAGAAGAACGTGAAACTCATCCTGTGGTGTGTGTACAACTGTCTCGACAGGAATATCGACGCTATCTGTGAGAAGTACTCGAAGATGGGCATCGCCGGCTTCAAGGTTGACTTCCTCGACCGTAACGACCAGACAGGCGTGGAGATGATTTACCGTATCGCGGACAAGTGTGCCAAGTACCACATGATACTCGACTACCATGGCATATTCGCACCGACAGGCATCAACCGCACCTACCCCAACATCGTCAACTTCGAGGCTGTGTTCGGTATGGAAGAGGCTAAATGGACTCCCAACGGTGAGCAGGACATGCCCAAGTATGACGTGACCTTCCCGTTCATCCGTATGCAGAGCGGATTTGTGGACTTCACTCCCGGCGGTTTCCGCAACGCTACCGCCAAGGACTTCCAGCCGGTGTACAGCAACCCTATGACTATGGGAACCCGCAGCCATCAGATGGCACATTACGTGGTGCATGAGTCTCCGCTGACCATGTTGGCTGACAATCCTGTCATCTATGAGAAAGAGGCTGAGTGTACTGCCTTCATCGCTTCCTTACCGTCTGTATACGAGACGATGCGGGTAGTCGACGGCAAGATGGGTGAATACATCGTCACCGTCCGTACGGACAAGGAGGGCAACTACTATGTGGGAGGTGAGACAAACTGGAATCCGCGCGACATAAGGCTCGACCTCAGTTTCCTTCCTGCCGGCACGTTCCACGCTGAGATAGTGACTGACGGTATCAATGCCGACAAGGTTGCAAGCGACTACAAGATTGAGAAGAAGGATGTGGACAACAAGACCTCACTTGACCTCCACCTCGCTTCCGGTGGTGGCTTCGTAATCAAACTTATCAAGTAAGCCACAATCCCCACACACGAGAAATCCCCGCTACCTCATCGGTAGCGGGGATTTCTCGTGTGTGTCGGGCATGACCAGGCTGAAGTCCCTGTAAGTACAGTGCAGCGGGACAAACGCAGTAAACGGAAGGTCAATGCCGGGCTGAAAGCCCATAAAGCTCCCAGCCCAGGACAAGCGAAGCGACACCCTGGGTACGTATGTAATGTGGAATGTCGCTCTGTAAGAGCTGCAGCTTTAATACACTTGTGAAAGTGGTTGTTTGTTGACATTTTGTCATTTTACGGAGGACACGTGGGAAGGCTCCAAACTCCCCCTTTAATTTCACTCGAGTGAATTGATCGATTCACTCGAGTGATTTGATCAATTCACTCGAGTGAAATGACCCCATCAGCCGAGACCCCTCTACAGGGGTGTCTATGGGGGTCTGTCAAAAAGTTACTTGAAACCTCGCATTTTGCGCATATAAACCCTACATTCTGCGCAATTTGACATTTGTGACACTTCCGCTTTTGTTGGTATGTTATTATATTGGAGTTCACCGCGTGTTGCAATGAACAGTTACACGTTACCAAGATATTGGTAATACTATACAATTATGGGAACAAATCAAACATCAAAGTCGTTAGTCGAATTCATAAACTGTATCATCTGTCAGTTGAAAGCCAATGGTCAACATCGAACGATGCTCCATTACATAGCCGCCCGCAATAGTTTTATGAGGTTCAGTAAACAGCAAGACATCCCACTTGGAAACATGGATGCCGACATGATGAAGGCTTACCAGAAATATCTGATGAATGAGGCTGGAGTATGTCGTAACACCAGTTCCTTCTACATGCGGATTCTTCGTGCCGTCTATAACAAAGCCGTAGAGAAAGGCTACACAACGCAGCCTCACCCTTTTGCTAAGGTATATACAGGTATAGCAAAAACCAAGAAGCGAGCCATACCTACAGAATCCATTCGCCAAATGAAAGAGATGCCCCAATCCGCACTGTCCGAACAGCAGGAACTCGCAAAAGATACATTTCTGATGTGCTTCTACTTGCGTGGCATCTCTTTTATTGACTTGGCGCATCTCCGGAAGACGGACATCAAGAATGGCATCCTACATTACACCCGAAGCAAGACCAAGCAACGCCTTTCCTTACGATGGACAACAGAGATGCAAGCCATAGTTGATAAGTACCAATCCAAGACAGCTAACTCTCCTTACCTTTTTCCTTTTCTAGTCACTGATAACAGTAGCAGACGGCAAGATGAGCGGCGGCTCTACCATAATGCAGAGGGGCGCATCGCCTATCATCTAAAAAGGTTAGGCATCCAGCTCGGTTTGGAAGGTCAGCTCACCCTCTATGTTGCTCGCCATTCATGGGCAACGGCTGCAAGAGACACTGGTATGCCTATCTCTTTCATCAGCGAAGCCTTGGGCCATACGTCCACGACCACTACAGAAATATATCTCAGCACCATTCGTAGTTCGGAACTGGATGATGCCTGCGATAAACTGCTGGCGACAATATAGAATATGGAATGCATAAACAAAGAGGATTGGCGAGTCTGAATGAAAATGAACGCTTTTGGTTCTTCCGCTTTTCGAGTTGGTAAGACAGTAGAAAGTCAACTACCAAGCTGCTCTTAGTTTTGAGTATCAGTGTCCCTGTTAGGACATGTGCGCCCCGAAGGGGCAGACTGCGCCTAGCCCAGGGCAAGCGTAGCGACACCCTGGGTTAGATTTATGTGTGGAATGTCGCTCTGTAAGAGCAAAAGC
>CAVBFD010000001.1:0-84637 GCA_963594655.1 Candidatus Methanomethylophilaceae archaeon | reverse complement strand
CATCAACAGCGGAAAGAAGATTCTTATTAAATAAGGTATAACACTTAAACAACTCGATAAAATGAACAGAAAGAATTATGTAAAACCTCAGATGCAGGTGTTTGACATGAAGGCGGAAGGCATGTTGTGCGTTTCAGGCGACATTGTGACAAACGCCAACGACCGATCCGACTTCGGTTGGGACGAGGAGGACTATTAGTAGTGATCGTCCCTCGCAGGTTGCATAACCCGAGGGGGTAGTCATGACACCCACCAAAAGAAATCTGCGGCAGCCGCAAGGCTACCGCAGATTTTGTTATGTACTTCTAAGAAACGGCGTCATGTAAACTGGAAGCAGTAGGGTCTCACGGTCTTTTCGCAAGTCTTTTGTATATATCAGGTATCGCCGATTGACGATTTGAGAGAATTTCTCACAGAAGGTATCGAGCGACTTGTGGGTGTTGTATCCTGAAGATTTGACCTCTATCGGGTGCAGCTTTGAACCACGCGACAACAGGAAGTCTATTTCGTAGTTGTGCGTCTCATCTTTAGGCCATGTGTAATAAAAAAGTTTGTTCCCCGATGCCGCCAGCATCTGGGCAATCACATTTTCATAAACATATCCAAGATTGGTGCTGAGTTTGTCGTTCAACAGTTTCTGATATATGACATTCTCAGTATAATCCTTGTCCCAGAACGCAAGGGTGACAAACAGTCCCGTATCAGCACAGAATATCTTGAACTTGGAAATATCTTTGGTCAGCGACATGCCTACATTTGGGTCATTGGAATGATAAGAGAAGAGGGTTGTCTTACTGTCTTCAAGGTCTTTCAACAGTTCCTGTAGCTTATAGTCATTAACACCCCCCAGCACTGCGTGAGGTTTATAGCGGTTGTTTGTTTGGCTAAGTTGAGACGGAATCTCCATAAAAAGAGTTTCCAGACGACCTGTCTCATCTAATTTTTGGAAATCGTCCTGATAAACTTTAATGATACCACGTTTTGTTTGGTCCACCAGACTGAAATTGTTGGTCTCGATATATGTATTCACAGCTTGGGGCATACCACCTATCAGCATATAGAGCCTGAAATCGCGCATTTTGTCTCGGTGAGCCTTATCCAATGGAAGTCGCTTTTCGTAGAATGTATGGATCAACGGCATTGTAGACTCGTCACCCATGGCCCACCTGAATTCCTCATAGTCCATCGGATGCATGGTTACCCGTTCCTCTTCGCTGGGAATCGTTATACTCTTTGTATTCTTCTTTATGCTTATGAGAGAGCCAGTTTCGATGTAATCGTAGCGTCCGTCTTTGACCAAATACTTTATTGCTTGTCTGGCAAGTGGACATTTCTGCACCTCATCGAAAATGATTAAAGATCTCCGTTCTTTCAAGACCACATTATAAAGGGCTTGTAGTTGAAGGAAGATGAAATCCTTGTTCATCAGGTTGTTGAACAAAGATTTAACCTCGTCGGAAGCCTCGTTGAAGTCAATGAGTATGTAGGACTCATATTCATTTTTGGCAAACTGCTCAACAAGTGTTGACTTGCCGACACGTCGCGCCCCTTCAATTAAGATGGCTGTCTTCCCATTCTTAGTCCGCTTCCATTCAAGAAGACGGTCGTAAAGCTTTCTTTTGAATATTCGCTCCATCATCTACAATAGTTACCTGATTATGAGTGCAAAGGTAACGCTCTTATTTGGGTTACGCAAATGTTTTGGGCGAAAAAGTCCGAAAATACCGAAATGTTTTGGGCGAAAATGTCCGATAATACCATTTTTTATTTCAGAATATGAGGATAGGGAGCATGATTATTCAGTACACTGCGGGTGGTCCTTCGATTGAACCCTCGGGCTGAAATCTCGACTCTATTCCAAAAAAGTCATGCTTTTTATGGAATCAATTCCAAAAAGGTCATGGATTATTTGGAATTGGATGTGAAAATGACCTATACGTGTTTGGCTATGCCCAACCACTTATCGATACGGTGGCGGATAGCCTTGCCGATGATACCGAAGTTGCCGTAGCGCAGGTTGAGCAGCAGCTCCTCTATGGAATACTGCACCTTACGCCATGGGTGCCCCCAGGCGTGTGTCTTATACACTCGATTCTTGTATGTTACGTCTTCCAACACATGACTAGGATGAATCAAGGGAAAGTCCAGTTCGTGGCGTGACATCTGAAAGATTCTGCGGTAGGCTCTCGGAGTGGTCTTCAGGCTACCCACAAAATGGGTGGACTCCTCTAAGAGTCCTATGTTGTTAATCATGTTTTTGGTAGGCATCACTGCCAGTCCCGACCCAAGGAGCATGGCTGACCAGAACAAGCTCTCGAAATATGCTTTGCCTGATGCCTTGTGGTCTGCCATCATTCTGAGCAAATCGGGGCGCAACTTGCGATTCTTGACTAAAGAGCGCAGCAGCCTCATCGTGTAGCCATCGTCGAGGAAGGAATACCGCTCGTCCCTCTTCTCGAACACCCTACGCCACGATGCCCATCCCCAGATACTGAACACGGACGTGAAGAAATAGCTGTTGGGACAGTAGTCGGTAACCTCATCCTCATTAAACCCGGCAATCATGGAGATGCGCTCATCATGTTCGTAGCGGTCGAGCATCTCCTTGCAGAAAGGGAAGAAAGACTGGGAGGGTACACAGTCGTCCTCCAGCACGATGCACTTGTCAACCATTGAAAACGCCCATTTCTGCGACAGATGACCGGAAGGGTCACACCCTTGGTTCTTCTCCAAGTAGTTGCGGTGTACCTCGCACTCCCAGTCGATGTTCCCATCGGAGGCAATCTGGCGGCACGCCTCGATGCCAGGCAAGTCCCTCTCCCCACGTGGCCCGTCCTGATAGAGGAACAACTTGGCGGGGCGGGCTTTCCTCACCTCGTCGAACACTTTACGGAAATGGTCGGGACGGTTGAAGAAGAGCATCAACACGGCGACATCTGTCTTGAAGGGCTGTTTCATATCATCACTATTATTGGACATGCAAAGGTATGCACGATTGCAAAGATACGGTTTTATCCGCAAACACAAAAGATTTCGGGCTGTAAATTCAAAAGGGGAATCGAATCTGACTCCCCTTTTGAAATAACGGCAATAATAACCCGAAGACTATTATTTCGCTTTTGCTACGGTATGCAGTATGTTGCCCTTCTTGTCTATCATATAGAGGTTCAGGTGGGTCTTGTCCGCTGAGATTACAGAAAAACCCGGCTCTGAGGAACAAAACACTGTTCCCTCAATAGGCTTTGCCTTACGTGACAGGGAAGCGGACGAATTGACTACATAGTCGATATTGTCGCCCTTCATCTTGATATGCTGGAAGTCATGGATATGGCCACAGGCATAAATCGCCACATTATTATATTTCTTCAGTATGGGCATCACCTTCTTCTGCATGTCGTCACGCTCATACTGAGCCTTACTGGTCTCGGCATAGACAGGATGGTGTCCCACTACTATCACCCAATCTTCCTTAGCCTGGCTCAGGGTCTTGTCAAGCCAATCCAATTCCCGCTGCTCGTCCTGCTTGCAAGCGTCAGGGTATGTCTCCGAATTATCCCTGTACCGGTCTATCAACGGAGTGGTGTCAAGGAACACGAGACGTACGGTGGTGTTCTTACCGCTCAACACCTGTGTGTAGTATCGTGCCGGCATGACCCACCTGCGACTGACCTTACTGTAGTCAAGCACTGCCTGTGTGTTGCCACGGTACTCATGGTTGCCAAGGATGGGAAACCAGTCCAACATCAGTTCCGGATGGGAATATATCAGTTCGTAGTTTGTCATCCATAACGGGTCGGAAACAGAGGCGACTCCATTGAAATGATGGATGTCACCTGCCGCCACCACACATTCAGGGCCGATTGTCTCCGCCATCACTCCCATCAGATCGGCTATAGGTTTCTGGTCGTAATAACCGTTTCTGCCCAAGTCGTTAGCCATGAAGAAGCTGACATCGCCCTTCATCTTCTCCCAGTCCTCAGCCGTCTGCGCGTGAGCTATTGTTACTGTCATGATGCCCATCAAGGCCATCATGAACGTTAATAATCTTTTCTTCATATCTTATACTATTATTGATTATTAATCCTGTATGAATTGTCGGTGGTTAGAGGTTCACCTTGATACCCGCGTTAACCTTCACGCCGTAGTACTCCACCTGCATGGTGCGGTCCTTGTCGCCCTGGTAATAGCGGAGTGGCTGGTTGAGGAGGTTGTTGGCATTGGCGAAGACAGTGAACTTAGTCTGCTTGCCCCAAGTGTAGCTGGCGTTGAGGTCGAGATAGTTCACACGGTCGTAGTAGCGGTCCAACTGACGGCTGGTACTCATCTGGTCGATGAAAGCAGAGGCGAAGTTGTAAGAGAGACGGACATTAACACCACTTTTCTCGTAGAAGAGCGAAGCATTGGCGGTATGCTCAGGAGAACCTGCCACTTTCACGTCGTCGCCATCCTGAACACCCAGACGATCATTGAAGTTGTGAGTTGTGCTGTGAGTATAGGTGTAAGTGCCATAAAATCCGATGCACTTCAAGGCAGGGGCGATGAAACCGAAGTCTCTCTGGTAAGCCATCTCCACACCAAGCACACGCGCATCGTAGGCGTTGATGTTCTGTGTTACGGCAAAGCTTTCCTGTGCCAGGTCGCCTGTCAGTCCGAGGTCGCTGCCCAAGTACTTGTTGGAAGACCACTCTATATTGACGTTCTTGATGTCCTTGTAGAAGAGGCCGAGGCTCACCATACCTACGCTCTTGAAGTAATAGTCGCCAGAGAGGTCGATGTTGATTGCCTTGGCTGGTTTGGTGTCAGGGTCACCGATGGTGGCGGTCAAGTCAGCCGTATTGAAACTCTTGTTGGCTATCAGCGCAGAGTACTTAGGACGTGAGATGGTCTTGGTGATGGATGCGCGGATGTTGCCGTCCTCGTTGAACTTATATTTGAGCAAGAGGCTCGGGAGCAAGTCGGTGTAATGGCTCTTGTGGTCACCTGTCGGTGTCATTGAGGCATTGCCGTCTGTATCCACTGTCACGTTGTTGCCGCTGGTCTTCAAGTCGGTGCGCTCCACACGCAGACCCGCAGTAGCGGAGAGTCTCTTTCCCAGTTTCTGGTCGAAGCGGAGATAACCTGCGGAAATCTGTTCACGAATCTTATAGTTGCCGGCAGCCTCCTCCAAGTTCAATGTGCCGTCATACTTACTGAAATCGATACTGCCCAATGTCTCCACTGAGATGAACTGACTTCCGATAGGATATTGACTGCCCGGCATAAAGCCGTTCCTTATCTGGGTGCTGGTGAGGTTACGCCAGTCGGATCCGAGAACCTCGTCCGCATCGTAATCATAGAGGAAACGTTCACGGGTCTTGTCCTTGCTGGTGTATTTCGCTCCAAACTTCAGACTGTTGCCATAGAGACCGTTGGTGAGAGGGAGGGTGAAGTTGAGTCTGCCCTTCCATTCGTTTTCCACGATGTTCTGGTTACTGTTGGTCATGTCTGTAAGCGACCATCTGTCATCGTCGATTGAAGGCAAAGACTTGGTGTAGTAAGGCTGTCTTCCTCCCGCGTCGGCGAAGTCGGAAGCCAAGTCGATGCCCTTCAACTGATAAGCCACATAACGCTCGTTGGGTCTGTCCTCAGTGGCACGTGAGTAACTTCCTGCCCAATCCACCTTCAGGCTACCGAAGTTGTGTTCGCCTCCGAGAGTATAGTCCATCGTCTGCTGCAACTCCAGGCGCGCGTTCTTATTGTCGGAAGAACCGGCCTTGCTCTGCATCACGATAGACTGCTTGCTCGTCTTGCCGTTCATCTTCTTGTAGGAGACACGGTAACGGTTCTCCCAGTCGTTGCGACGGTTGTAGATACCCTTGAAGGAAATCTTGTGCTGCGGGTTGAAGAGGTAATCGAGAGCCAGAGAATAGCTCTGACGCTCACGAGTGACGTAGTACTGGCGCACCTCCGCCTGTTTCAGTGTGATACTCTTGTCGTCATTCTCCACATACTCGAACTCGGTGTTGTCCGAACCTATGGGATCATACTTATATGAGATGGAGGCCATCACGCCCAACTTGTCGTTGAAGAACCTGTCACCGTATGTGGCGCCGAGATCCCATGTGGGTTTCTCGCCTATCCACGAATAACCGGTGCCGGCGTTGAAGTTGAGTACACGGTGGTTTGGTGTGTTCTTGGTGATGAGGTTAATCTCACCGCCGATGGCATCGCCGTCCATATCGCTCGTCACCACCTTGTTCAGTTCGATGGTCTGAATCATGTCCGCCGGAATCAAGTCAAGCTGCACGTTACGGGTGTCACCCTCGGCGGAAGGCACACGGTTGCCGTTCACTGTCACGGAAGTAAGGTCTGCGGCAGTACCTCTCACCTGTCCGAACCGCGCCTCGCCTTGGTCGTACTGCACATTGACACCATTGATACGCTTCAAGGCATCGCCTATGTTCGAGTCCGGGAATTTGCCCACTTGGTCGGCTGAAACTACATTGGTGACACCCATAGCCTCCTTCTGCATCTGGAGAGCCTTGCGCTGTCCGTAGAACGTTCCGTTCACGACTACCTCCTTCAATTCTTTGCCAGCATCCAACTCCACATCCTGCACCAGACTCTTGCCGTCAAACTTGACGGTGAAGGTCTTCGGCTCATATCCCACATACGAAACCTTCACCTTGTATGTGCCGGGTTTCAAGTTGGCGAGTGTGTAATATCCGTTTATATCACTGACAACACCAGTATGCAAGTCCTCAATCTGGATGGTCGCCCCAGGTAATGTCTGATGCTCGGCATCGGTGATTTTACCCCGAATGCTACCGGGTGCGTCACTCTCATTCACTTCTACTTCTGCGGTTGCTGTGAGGGCTGCCAATGACAGCGCCATGCACGAAACCATGAAATTCTTTCTCATTTGCTAATCCTGTTAATAATTAATCGAATCATTTCTCGGTGCAAAAGTAGTAATGGGGGTTTACAGATATTTTACCGACTTGTTAAAGAAATATGACAATAGGGGAATGGGCGGTAACCGTTCAGTTACCACGTACGACACTCCGAGTGAAATCTCGGGCTGAAAGCCCAGTAAGCACTGAGCAGTGGGGCAGGCGATGTAGACGGAAGGTCAATGCCAGTCTGAAAACCCATAAAGCACCTAACCCAGGGTGTCGCTTCGTTTGCCCTGGGTTAGGTGCTTTATGGGTTTTCAGTCCGAAGTTTCTCTCGGATTCCACCCCATGGTAACTTAACATTACCTGTCATTCTCAATGAGACGCAGGAGGTGGCCCACCGCATCCTGCTCGGGGATATTACGCTCGACACACTCCTTACGCCTGTAGAGGCTCACCTTGCCTACACCGGCACCAACATAACCGTAGTCCGCATCTGCCATCTCACCGGGTCCGTTGACTATACAGCCCATGATGGCTATCTTCAGTCCGTTCATGTTACATGTGGCGGCCTTTATCCGGGCTATCGTCTCCTGCAGGTTGTACAGTGTACGCCCGCATCCGGGGCAACTGATGTATTCATTGCGTGTGATTCGGGCGCGCGCCGCCTGTAGTATACCATAGGCTACAGGTATCTCATTCTCAGGTTCCTCGCTCAAGCTCACCCTTATGGTGTCGCCGATACCGTCAAGCAACAGCGATCCAATACCCACCGCACTCTTCAGTCGTCCGTCCTCACCCTCACCCGCCTCGGTCACACCGAGGTGTATGGGGAAATGCATATCCTCAGCGTCCATCGTGCGCACCAACAGACGTACCGTAGTCACCATGACCGCAGTGTTACTTGCCTTGATGGATATGACCACATTCATGAAATCCTCACGCACACAAATGCGGAGGAACTCCATGCAACTCTCCACCATACCTTCGGGCGTGTCACCGTAACGGCTCATGATACGGTCGGAGAGCGACCCATGGTTAACACCAATCCTGATGGCAGTGTGGTGTTCCTTACATATATTAAGGAAGGGAATGAACCGCTCCTCAATCTTCTTCAGTTCACTGGCGTACTCCTCATCGGAATAGTCGAGATGCAGGAACTTGCGCGCGGGGTCCACATAATTGCCCGGGTTGATACGCACCCCCTCGGCATACAGGGCGGCGACATCCGCCACCTTGGCATTGAAATGCACGTCCGCTATAATAGGGACTGTACAGCCGTCACGCAACAGTCCCTCCTTTATGTTCCTTAGGTTCTCCGCCTCACGTATGCCCTGGGTGGTGAGACGCACATACTCGCCTCCTGCATCCACTATACGCTTAATCTGGGCGATGCAGCCTTCCGTGTCCATAGTGGACGTGGTACACATGGACTGCACCCTTATGGGGTTGTCGCCTCCCATCGGAACATCGCCCACCCATACTTCTACTGTCTTGCGCCTCATGTCAGTGACGTGTATGGGGTTCAGTTGGAAGCAAGACTCAATATCTTCTGTGCGAACACAGCCGCATTCTTGGCTCCGTCAATAGCCATGGTGGCTACAGGCACACCCGGCGGCATCTGCACGATGGCGAGGAGTGCGTCCATGCCCTGTAGAGCCCCCGACTTGATAGGCACACCAATCACAGGCAGTGTGGTGTAGGCTGCAATCACCCCTGGCAACGCGGCTGCCATGCCGGCCCCGGCTATAATAACCTTGATACCTCTGTCCTTCGCGCTTTTGGCGAACTCTGCCACACCCTCAGGATTGCGGTGTGCCGACATCACATTGACCTCGAAGGGGATGTTCTGCTCCTGGAGGTAGTTTGACGCCTTTTCCATCACAGGCATGTCGGACTGACTGCCCATGATAATAGATACTACTGGATTCATCTTTCTTTTCTTTTTATCAGTTTATGGTTTTACTATACTGTTTGTCTTGTCCGCAGCCTCATATCCAGGCTATCAGGATGAAGGTCATGGCACTGAACGCACCGATGAGGAAACCCACGATGACCTGCGGCAACGTGTGCTGGCGCAGTACCATGCGGCTCGTACCCATCACCCCGGAAAGCAGCAGGATGCAGCACATGGGAACGATGGGGTTGAAGTAGAAGAGGCAACTGAACGAGATGACCGTTCCGAACAGTCCGCCCATACCCGCCATGTGGGTACTCACCTTCCACCATATATTGAGTATGGCGCACCCGACACCAGCCACAAGGGTGGCGAGTATCATGCCGCGCATGAAGAGAGCCGTGTTCATCTGGATGAACAGCCACTCGCACGCCACGTAACAGGCGATGGTCACCAGATAAGGCAGGTGACGGTGCCTGCGGTGGCTCAGTTGCCAGTTCGACCAGCGGTTGAGTCTCCTGAACAGGTCTATCGTGAGTGTGGGCAGCAATATCGTGAACACACACACTATGACCAGTATGAACACCTTGTACTGCCAGGGCCACATCCTCAGATAGCTGAACAGGAACAGCCAGATGAAAGCCCACAACGGGGCGTAGAACGGTGAGAACACAGCCGAATAGATGTTGGCGAACCTGATGAATGACTTTGCGTTCATAATGTCTTCCTTTCTATTGTGGGCAGGATGCCCATCTCACTGCGGTATTTCGCCACCGTACGGCGACTTATATTGAAATTGGACTTCATCAGCAGTTCCACTATCTTCTGGTCGGACAACGGCTTGCGCTTGTCCTCCGCGTCGATGAGTTCACGCATACGCTCCTTTATCTCCTTGTGTTCGAGTGCCTCACCGCCAGCGTTGGTGCGCGCCCGCAGGAAGAAGAAGTCGAGAGGATAGATCTGTCCGTCTACCAGCGCGTACTTGCTTTTCCTCACACGCGACACGGTGGATATGTCGAGATGGGTTCGTTCCGCCACGTCCACCAGACGCATCGGCAAGAGCTGTGACTCGTCCTGTGTCAGTATGAAGTCACGCTGGAAACTGACAATGGCCTTCATGGTGATGTACAGCGTGTGCTGCCTTTGACGTATGGAGTCGATGAACATCTTCGCGCCCTCCACCTTCTGGCGCATGTACTCGAAAGCCTGCCTTGTGGACTTGCTCATCTTACCGGCAGTCCTCTGGTAGTCCTTGAGTTGCGCCTCGTAGCCCGGTGACACCCTCAGTTCGGGAATCTCCCCACAGTTCAGTTCCACACTTATCTCTCCGTCGGGCGAGGTCTCGATGATGAAATCGGGGATGACGGTCTGCGCCCTGTCCTCAGACGACTCGCTCAGTGCCAGTCCCGGGTGCGGGTTCAGTCTCGCAATCCCTTCAATAGCCTGACGCACCGCCTCCAACGGCTGCCCCAACTCACCGGCAATCTCCCCTTCCATATTTCTCTGCACCTTTGCAAGATGCTTGTCCACGATGTCACGTTCCAGTTGGAGAAGATTCCGGATGTCAGTGTCTGTCGCTTCAGACAGTTTCCTGTCAATCTGTAGAATCAGACATTCCCTCAGGTCTCTTGCCCCGATACCCGGGGGGTCGAAACCCTGCAACACGCCCAACGCCTCTTCCAGTTCAGCCGTACTGGCGTCGATGTCGAAGTTGAAGAGCAGGTCATCGGAGATTCCCTGAAGTGACCGGTCGATGAAACCGCGGTCGTCGAGTGTCCCGATGAGGTACTCCACCAGTTCCTGTTGTTTGTCGGACAGGTTATAGTCGTATATCTGCCGTTTCAAGTCCTCGATGAAGGACTTGGTGTCGCCGATGGGTATCTCCTCCTCCGCGGCGCGTCCGGATGAGGGGGCATACACGGGTATGTCGTCCTCACCATACTCTCCTCCACCGTCTTCAGTCGGGGAACTGTCGGCGGACATACCGTCGTCCGCGGTGTCCGCACCGCTGTCGTCATGACTGTCCGCCCCATAAGTATCCGTGTCGTCCGCCCCACTGTCGCCATGTCCCTCTTCGAGAGCCACATTATCGTAGAGTTCGGTCTTTATCCTGTCCTCCAGTTCCACCATAGGCAGTTCCACCAGTTTGGCCACCATCAGTTGCTGAGGGGTCAGTTTCTGCAACTGCCTCTCTACCTGCTGCTCTATCTGGACCTGGCTCTGTGGCATGTCACCTGCGGTTGTTCAACAACATAAGCACGTAGTAGAACAGTGTGGCAAGCGAAGCCAACGCCGAAACCACGTAAGTGTAGGCAGCCGCCTTCAATGCACTGACCGCATTGTCGTGGGTCTCCGCATCGGTCAGTCCGTGCGAGTCGAGCCATTTCACCGCCCTGCGACTGGCGTCGATCTCCACAGGGAGCGTCACCAGAGAGAAGACGGTGGTCAGCGCGTAGAGCGCGACACCGATGGCAAGTACCGTGGAGTTGCCTGTGTAACTGAGCAGGAGCATACCGCCCAGCAACACCCATGTCATCCAACTGGAAGCGAGGCTCACCGCCGGCACCAGTTTGGAGCGCAGGGTGAGAGGTCCGTATGCCATGGCATGCTGCACGGCATGACCGCACTCGTGCGCAGCCACCGCAGCCGCCATGATACTGTTGCTTCCGTACACGCCCTCACTAAGGTTGAGGGTCTTGTCAACCGGGTTATAGTGGTCGGTCAACTGACCTGCGACACTCTGCACCTTGACATCACGGATGCCGAAGTCGGAGAGCATCAGCTCGGCAGTCTCCTTGCCGGTCAGTCCCTTGAATGACCTTACCCGTGAATATTTCTTGAACTTCGACTGCAGGTTGGCCTGTACGAGCCAGCTTACCAGAGCGATTCCGATAAAGATAATCCAATAGAGGGCAGACATAGAGATTCCTGTCGCTCCATATCCGCCATTCATGTAAGTAGGGTCCATAGTCTTTCTGTTTTCAATTGTCTAAACTCTCGTTGTAATCAAGCTCAGCCTGCACCACGAAGAACACGTCACCGGCATCATATTCACCGATTTTGTCCTTATGTGCCTGCTTGACGATATATTGAGCCACATCATCGATGTCCACATCGATGAAACCGTCCTTGTCGGCTTCCTTGCCGGAGAAGTAGTCGAGGATGACATCGATGAAATAGTAGATGTCGTCTTCAGAGAACTTATCCTTCAGTTCCTGAGGCAGCTCGTTGAGGATGTACGCCACTTCACGCGCGTCCTCCTCAGCTCCCTTCATCAACTCGTCGTCAATTCCAGCCATAGGTCAGAGGATTGCCTTGAGTTTGTCTTCGAGGACACTCTTGGAACATGCGCCGACTTGCTTGTCCACCACCTCGCCGTTCTTGATGTAAAGGACAGTCGGTATGTTGCGTATTCCGAACTTAGCGGCCAACTCATCCTCATCCTCCACATTCACCTTGCCTATGACTGCCTGGCTCTCGTACTCGGATGCCAGTTCCTCTACCAACGGGCCTATCTTCCTGCACGGCCCGCACCATGTCGCCCAGAAGTCAAGAACCAACGGTTTGTCCTGTGCGACCAATTCCTCATAACTCTTAGATGTAATTTCCATAATGTCTTTTCTTTTGTTGTATTGTCTTTTGATTGTTGTCAGTTCACTATATGGACTACAAAGGTAGGAATTTATTCCCTATACATGTGCCACATTTCACAAAATCTTTTATCCAGGCAGCACTTTACGGCAGAATGACAAGTGTAGCCGGCCGCCGGTTGTTCAGTCGAACAGTTCCTTGAAGACATCCAGCGACTTCAGTTCACCGAATCCGGGCAGGTGAAGCCGGTAATAGTCGTTTATCACCTCCAGGCACCTGCGCCGCTGTCCCCTTGAGAACTTGTACAGATGCATATTGTCGTAGTTCATATATAATAAATAAGGTATGGCGCGGGCCTCGTCAGGTTGGAGGTAATGGGGATGTTTGGGCAGCACCGCATTATATTCGCTGTCCATCAGGTCGTAGTAATACCCTCCACCGTACACTGCCCTTGCCTCATTACGTTTGTCGAGTCCAGGATAGATGCCGAGGAAACGGGTCATGCGCATGAGGAACACAAGGTGGAAGTTGGCGTAACCCTGACGGCAACTGTCCAGCCACCGCAGGGAACTCTCCAAGTATTCATAGAGCAACGGGTTGGGCGACTCCTCCCTGAGCGCGTTCACGAGAAACTCTGCGATGAACATGGCGACGGCACTCTTCACCGGGTTGGACTGTATGCTCCCGTACACGTTATACAGTCTCACCCCACCCGGTTGGGGCAGCCGCCCCTGTCCGTGGATGTCACAGTCAAGCTCAAGCATACTGAGCGCAAGCAGGTGCGAGGGGACGAACCGCGAGGGACGGCGCGCGCCCGCAGATGCGGACCTCTTCATCACAAAAGACATCCTGCCGCGCAAGTCCGTATACATGTCAACGACATGTCCGCCGTCGCCATACTTCACAGTTCTCAACACAATACCTCTCAGTCGTTCCATACCGATATGAGTTACTTCTCCGTGCAAATTTACGAAAAAGAAACGGCACAGAACCGCTTCTTCAAAAAAAAGGGCGGAAAAATTTTGTCAGTATAAATAAAGTCCGTACCTTTGCATCCGCAAATCTGCACAGCAGGTTCGCCAAGCGTAAAAGCAAGAGGCTGGTCCCTTCGTCTATCGGTTAGGACGAGAGATTTTCATTCTCTAAAGAGCAGTTCGATTCTGCTAGGGACTACTCAGAGACAAGAAAAGGAAACTGAATAAGAATTGAAGAACGGACTCCGGTCCAATGAAATCGTAAAAAAAATAGACATAGATAATGGCAAACCACAAATCAACCATCAAGAGTATCCGCAAGTCTGAGGCACGCAGACTGCACAACCGTTACTACGCAAAGACAATGCGTACAGCACTTGGAAGACTCCGTGCCACAAAAGAAAAGGAAGAAGCTACAGCAATGCTTCCACGCCTTCAGAAAATGCTTGACAAGCTCGCAAAGCGCAACATCATCCACTGGAAGAAAGCAGCGAACCTGAAGTCTGGAGCAATGCAGTACGTTGCGAAACTTTCTTGATAATGACACGATAAGCAATGCCATTTAGCAATAACAAAGATGCCCGGTTGAGCGGCATCTTTTTTTATGCATTTTATCGCACAAGGCATTGCCAGTCGGAGTTTTTTTCGTAAATTTGTACCCACAAAATGTGATTAGAACTAGCAATGGACGAAAACACTAAGATAGACGCAAGTTACTCCGCCAGCAACATCCAGGTACTGGAGGGGCTGGAAGCAGTACGGAAGCGTCCTGCCATGTATATCGGAGACATCAGCGAGAAGGGACTCCACCACCTTGTGTATGAGGTTGTGGACAACTCCATCGACGAGGCTCTGGCAGGATACTGCACACACATAGAGGTGACAATCAACGAAGACAACTCCATAACAGTTCAGGACAACGGACGCGGCATCCCGGTGGACATGCACGAGAAGGAACACCGCTCTGCCCTTGAGGTGGTCATGACGGTCCTGCACGCCGGAGGTAAATTCGACAAGGGTTCCTACAAGGTGTCGGGCGGACTTCACGGAGTGGGAGTGAGCTGTGTCAACGCGCTGTCTACAAAGATGATTTCGCAGGTGTTCCGTGACGGTAAGATTTATCAGCAGGAATACGCTTGTGGCACACCCCAATATGATGTCAAGCAGGTCGGAACGACGGAACTGAGAGGTACACGCCAACAGTTCTGGCCAGACGGCAGTATATTCGTCACAACCATATACAAGTACGAGATTCTCGCCAACCGCATGAGGGAACTGGCGTTCCTCAACGCAGGACTGAAAATCACGCTGACAGACATGCGTCTGGACGTGAATGCGGAAGCGGGGTACGAAGGGATACGCCAAGACCTCTTCTATTCTGAGGGAGGACTGCGTGACTTCGTGAAATACATCGACTCGACTCGCACGCACCTCTTCGATGACATCATCTACCTGAATACAGAGCGTGGGGAGACTCCAATAGAGGCCGCCATCATGTACAACACCTCCTACTCGGAAAACATACACTCATACGTCAACAACATCAACACCATCGAGGGCGGTACACACCTTCAGGGATTCAGAACAGCCTTGACACGTGTGCTGAAGAAATACACCAACGATGACCAGAAGTTGATGGAGCGGCTCAACAAGCAGAAGATAGAAATCAGTCCGGAGGACTTCCGTGAGGGTCTGACCGCAGTCATATCAGTGAAGGTGGCGGAACCGCAGTTCGAGGGACAGACCAAGACCAAGCTCGGAAACAACGAGGTGATGGGAGCGGTGAACTCCGCAGTGGGCGAAGCCCTCACCAACTACCTTGAGGAACATCCGAGAGAGGCCAAGCTCATAGTGGACAAGGTGGTACTGGCAGCGGAAGCGCGTATCGCCGCACGTACGGCACGAGAGAAGGTGCAGAGGAAGAACCCGATGTCGGGAGGCGGACTGCCGGGCAAACTGGCTGACTGCTCCGACAAGGACCCGGCCAATTGCGAGATGTTCATCGTCGAGGGTGACTCCGCGGGCGGATCAGCCAAGCAGGGACGCGACAGACACTTCCAGGCCATTCTGCCGATACGTGGAAAGATATTCAACGTGGAACGTGTCAAGTGGCACCAGGCGTTCGACCATGAGGAGGTGAACAACATCATCAACGCACTGGGAGTGAAGTTCGGAGTGAACGACACCGACAGCAAGGAGGCGAACTACGACAAGTTGCGCTATTACAAGACCATCATCATGACCGATGCCGATGTCGACGGTTCGCACATCGACACACTGCTGCTCACACTCTTCTTCCGTTATATGCCGCAACTGATAAGGGACGGACGGCTCTTCATCGCCACACCGCCTCTGTACAAGTGTACGAAAGGAAAGATAAGCGAGTACTGCTACGATGAACAGGCGCGGTTGCGCTTCATAGACATCAACGGAGACGGAAACCAGGACAGCATCAAGACACAGCGTTACAAAGGTCTGGGTGAAATGAACCCTGAACAACTCTGGGAGACAACCATGAACCCGGAGACACGTCTACTGAAGCAGGTGACCATAGAGGACGCCGCGGAAGCCGACTACACCTTCTCCATGCTGATGGGTGACGACGTGCCACCCAGAAGGGAGTTCATCGAGCGCAACGCAACCTATGCGAACATTGACGCTTAACGATATTGTAAAGAACACATTTCATTCAATTCTTACATATATTCTCGTGCCGACCAAAAAGAAGTGATTCTGACCGCGTCGGCACATCTTTTGTTTAAGGGGGACAAGTCAGTAGGACTACAAAAATACACGATATTATTTTGTATTGTCTTTGGTTTACACTATCTTTGCACGGCGATAGTACACAACTCTGCAATACAACGCATTTTATGAAAGGAATAACACAAGCAATGGCTATAACCGCACTCACACTCACCTCCTGTTCCGCACCCAAGAACGACACGGCAGGAGACGGATTCGAATATGCGAACGAACGGTTCGCAGACCTTCAGATGCTCCGCTACAGGGTAAACGGATTTGAACAGTTGTCCCTCCAGCAGAAGACACTGATATACCATCTCTCGGAGGCGTCACTGTACGGACGTGACATACTGTACGACCAGAACTGCAAGTACAACCTCAGAATACGACATATACTTGAGACCATCTATACGGCGGACTCCACACTGGTGGATCACGACTCGGACGACTTCAAGGCAATGGAGGTATATCTGAAGCGTGTGTGGTTCTCCAACGGCATACACCACCACTACGGATGCGATAAGTTCGTCCCCGACTTCAACGAGCGGTGGTTCAGGGAGCAGTGCGGCAGGTGTGACGATGAAATCGGTGAAATCAACATAGACGAGATATGTAAGGTCATCTTCGACCCTACCATACTGTCCAAGCGTGTCAACCTCGCAGACGGACAGGATTTGATAGCGACCTCAGCAAGCAATTACTACGAGGGAGTGACCCAGAAGGAGGCCGAGGACTATTATCTGGCAGAGAAAGCCAAGGGAGACCAAAGCCACCCAGTCATGTACGGAATGAACAGCCGGCTTGTGAAGGATGCCGACGGGAAAATAAGCGAAAGACGGTGGACCACAGACGGACTGTACGGACAGGCTCTCACGAAAATCGTGGAACACCTGCGGGCGGCACTGCCTTTCGCTGAGGACGACCAACAGAAGAAGGTTATAGAAAAACTGATTGAATACTATACCACAGGCGACCTGAAGACCTTCGATGAATACTCCATCCTGTGGGTTGAAAACACCCAACCGCTTGTGGACTTCACCAACGGATTCATTGAATGTTACGGTGACCCTCTCGGACTGAAATGCTCATGGGAGGCTATCGTGAACTACAAAGACCTTGAGGCTACCAAACGGACGGAGCTGCTGAGTAAGAACGCACAGTGGTTCGAGGACAACTCTCCTGTGGACGATGAGTTCAAGAAGGAGAACGTGAAGGGCATCTCGGCAAAGGTCATCACCGCAGCCATACTGGCAGGAGACCTGTACCCATCAAGCGCCATCGGCATCAACCTGCCCAACTCCGACTGGATCAGGAAAGAACACGGAAGCAAGTCAGTCACCATCAGCAACCTGACGGAAGCGTACAGCAAGGCGGCCGGTGACGGCATGAGAAAGGAGTTCTGCTACTCACAGGAGGAGGTAGACCTGATTGGCAAATACGGTGACACCACCGACGACCTGCACACCGACCTGCACGAATGTTTGGGACACGGTTCCGGAAAACTGCTTCCAGGAGTGGACGGAGACAGTCTGAAAGCATACGGATCCACCATCGAGGAGGCGCGCGCTGACCTGTTCGGCCTTTACTACATAGCGGACAGGAAACTGGTTGACCTCGGACTCACACCCGATATGGACGCTTACAAGGCCCAGTATTACAGTTACATGATGAACGGACTGATGACACAATTGGTACGCATACAGCCGGGCAACAACATCGAGGAGGCACACATGCGCAACCGGTCGCTCATCGCCCACTGGTGCTACGAGAAAGGCAAGGCCGACAACGTGGTGGAGATGACAAGGAAAAACGGCAAGACATACGTGAAGGTCAACGACTACGGAAAACTGCGTGACCTGTTCGGCAAGTTGCTTGCGGAGATACAACGCATCAAGAGTACTGGTGACTATGCAGCGGCACAGAAACTGGTGGAGGACTACGGAGTACAAGTAGACCCGACCCTCCACAAGGAGATACTGGAACGCTACAAAGCACTGAACCTCTCACCGTACAAAGGGTTCATCAACCCTGTGTACACAGCCGTCAGAGACGGACAGGGCAACATCACCGACGTGAAGATTGACTATACAGAAGGATATGCGGAACAAATGCTCAGATACAGCAGAGACTACAGTACACTCCCTCTTGTCAACAATTAAGAGGGAGTTGCACGCCAACATGAACGGAGTGGCTTCCGCCGCCATGCGGCAGACAGACGACTACCGCACTAACTTCGGTGTGGAACTGCCACGGCTACAGGACATAGCTCAGGAGTTCGGGAAAGATCACCAGTTGGCGCAGGCACTGTGGAAAGAGCCTGTACGCGAATGTAGGATACTGGCAGCGATGATACAGCCGGCGGACTCCTTCTGTCCCGAGATAGCCGACATCTGGGTAGAGGACATACGGACGGCGGAGATAGCACAGACCGTGAGTCTCCTGCTGTTCCGGAATCTCCCCTATGCGGCGGACAAAGCCTTTCAGTGGATGGCGTCCGAGAATGAGGTGAGACAGATATGCGGCTTCAGTACCATCTGTCATCTGTTGCGCGACAACGAGTTGCAGGAGAGGGCGGTAGACGAACTGAGGGACCAGGCGGAAGCCGCCATGGGCAGTGGCAATCCAGCGCTCAAACGATTGGCGCACAACGTCAAGGCACAGTTGGAAGAGAAGTATGGGTGAGAACAGCAAACTGACTCAGGCACGGCAGATTCTGCTTGACTACATCAAGATGAAGAAGATGCGCGTCACTCCGGAACGGACAGCGGTACTGGAGGCGGCTTATGCCGTCAACACACCGTTCACCATCGACCAGCTGAAGACATATATGGACGACATCCTGCCTGTCAGTAGGGCTACGGTGTACAACAACCTGGAGCTGTTCTTCAAACTGGGACTTGTCATCAAGCATGCTATAGGAGGCGGCGCATACGAGTATGAGGCGTGTGTACAGACCATCACCCACCACCATCTGGTATGCAATGTGTGCCACCAGGTGTTCGAGTTCAAGGACGCGAGCATAGAAAAGTTCTTTACGGACAAGAAGTACAGGAAATTCAGGATGACCAACTGCTCAGTGCTTATCTACGGAGTGTGCAACAGGTGTCAGGGCAAACTAAACAGAGAGAAAAGAAAACTAAAACAAAATACGAAATGAAAGTAGACGTACTTTTAGGTCTCCAGTGGGGAGACGAAGGAAAAGGTAAGGTCGTGGATGTCCTTACTCCAAGATATGATGTGGTAGCCAGATTCCAGGGCGGTCCCAATGCGGGCCATACCCTTGAGTTCGAGGGACAGAAATACGTTCTCCGTTCCATCCCTTCCGGCATCTTCCAGGGGGACAAGGTCAATATCATCGGCAACGGCGTCGTTTTGGCCCCGGACCTCTTCATGGACGAGGCGAAAGAACTGGAGAAATCCGGACACGAACTGAAGAACCGGCTGCACATATCCAAGAAGGCACATCTCATCATGCCTACACACAGACTGCTCGACGCGGCCAACGAGGCGGCCAAGGGAAAGAACAAGGTCGGGACGACAGGCAAGGGAATCGGTCCCACATACACCGACAAGATAAGTCGCAACGGACTCCGTGTGGGCGACATCCTCGATAATTTCGCTGAGAAATACGCGGCACACAAGGCAAGGCATCTGGAGATGCTGAAGGCCTTGAACTACACCGACTTCGACATAACAGAGGTGGAGAAGCACTGGATGGAAGGCGTGGAGTACATGAAGCAGTTCCAGTTGGTTGACAGCGAACATGAGGTGAACAACCTCCTGAAGGAAGGCAAGTCCATCCTGTGCGAGGGAGCGCAGGGTACCATGCTCGACGTGGACTTCGGGTCATATCCGTTCGTAACGTCCAGCAACACCATCTGCGCCGGCGCATGCACAGGTCTGGGACTGGGACCGAACAGGATTGGCGAGGTGTACGGCATCATGAAAGCCTACTGCACACGAGTGGGCGCGGGACCGTTCCCCACGGAGCTGTTTGACGAGACAGGCGACAAGATCCGTTCCATCGGACACGAGTACGGAGCTGTCACAGGACGCGAGCGCCGTTGCGGATGGATTGACCTCGTGGCGCTCAAATACTCAATCATGGTGAACGGAGTGACCAAACTCATCATGATGAAGAGTGACGTTCTCGACGGATTCGACACTGTAAAGGCGTGTGTGGCGTATAACCAGAACGGACAGTTCGTGGACTACTTCCCGTACGACATCAACGAGGGCATCCAACCCATCTACGTGGAGATGCCGGGATGGAAACAGAACCTGTCTGAATGTAAGTCTGAGGAAGAGTTCCCACAGGCGTTCAAGGACTATATAAGTTTCCTGGAGAAACAACTGGAGACACCTATAGCCATCATATCCGTCGGACCGGACCGTGAACAGACCATCATACGATAAGACTACAAATCCTACATACAGGTTTATGAGACTGAAAGTAACAGCGCCGGAATCAATACGGAGATGTACGGTTGACCTGCCCCCGTCAAAGAGTATAGCCAACCGGATACTTGTCATGTCCGCACTTAACGGAATCTCTCCCGACAAGGTACTGAGGCGACCTGTGTCCACCTTGTGTGATGACATACGGGTCCTCGCACAGTTACTCCAGTCCCATGACCCTGTGGCTGATGTGGGCGCGGCAGGCACAGCCATGCGCTTTGCCACAGCCTACCTGTCAGTCACCTCCGGCACAAGGGTCATCACAGGAACGCAGAGACTGAGGGAACGGCCCATCGGTATCCTTGTCGAGGCATTGAGGACCTTGGGCGCAGATATTGAATATGTGGACCGTGAGGGTTTCCCTCCTCTGAGGATTACGGGAAACACGTCCATGCGGGGCGGTACAGTAGCGCTTGACGGCAGTGTCAGCTCACAGTTCATCTCCGCCCTGCTGATGATTGCGCCCACGCTCACCGACGGACTGACCCTCAGACTGAAGGGACATGTGGTGTCACGACCGTACATAAGTATCACCACCGGACTGATGCGGCGGTTCGGAGCTACTGTAGAGTGGATTGACGACAATACCATTGCCGTGAAGCACGGATACAGTCCTACCGCCACGGACAATGACATACCTATCGAGGCCGACTGGACAGCCTCATCCTACTGGTATGAGATAGCGTCCATCGCAGACGTTCCCTCCGCCTTCCACCTCAGCGGGCTGTCCATGCAAAGTCTTCAGGGCGACAAGGTATGCGACAGTATATACAAGAAGATAGAGGCTATACGCGGCAGTGGCGACGTGTTTGAATATGACTTTCAGGATTGTCCCGACCTGGTGCAGACGATAGTGGTCAACTGCTGTATGCTGGACATACCATTCCACTTCACCGGACTGGGGACACTGAGGATAAAGGAAACCGACCGTATAGCGGCACTGCAATGTGAACTGGCAAAACTCGGGTACACCATCAAGGCGGACAAGGACTCCATGACATGGGACGGATTACGGTCACCTGTTGACGGAATCCCCTCAATAGCCACATATAAAGACCACCGGATGGCAATGGCGTTCGCACCTTGCGCCTTGAAACTGAAAGAGATTATAATAGAAGATCCGGAGGTGGTCAACAAGTCGTACCCGACCTATTGGCAAGACCTCGAAAAGGCTGGTTTTTTGTTATGTTACATCTGATTATAGGACTTATCCTGCTCGGTGTCGTCGCTTTCATCATAAGCTATTTCCGCAACAGGTCATTGCAGAAGAAACTGGAGAAAGGGGAAATCAAGGAATTACCCTCAGTGGGGCAGGTGGCTGACAGCGAGTGCTGCGGACAACATGAAGTGTGCGAGAAAGAAAGTCTGCTGGCAGCCATAAGCAAGGAGATAGAATATTATGACGATGAGGAACTGGACAGATACCGTGGCACCGCATCCGACGCATACACCGACGAGGCGGTGAACGAGTTCAGGGACATCCTCTACACGATGAAGGAGGAGGAAGTAGCCGGATGGGTCAGAAGCCTGCAACTGCGCGCGGTAGAACTGCCAGACGCCATCAAGGATGACGTGTTCCTCATAATAGGGGAAAGAAGGGGATAGGACCATACCCCCCTCTCTGTCCCGTCAATTCACAGTCACACTGATTACATCCTTATACTTGTCGAGGAGATTTATCACAGCCCTGTCTACCGAGACCTTTATGTCGCTGACAAGCTCAACCGGTTGGCCATCCTCGTCCTGTATAACGAAAGCGACACTTGTTTTACCCTTTTTCTTGGTCAGGAGTGCCGTAAGGTCGTCCACCATGTCCTGAGTCATGTTGTTCAATTCCATAGAGAACGTGACCTTTTCCAACAGCGTGTCCTTCACCTCCGGCAACAGTTCCACAGACTCTATCACCAGTTCCAGCAGGTTGGGATTCCACCTGTACCGCTGTGCGGTCTTGGCGCGCACGAACACAGCCTCACCCATATTGAAACAGTGGCGCACGTTCACCCACTTCGACCCGAAGAGCCGTATCTGACACGAGTCCTTGAACCCCTCCATCTTCACAAACCCACAAGGAGAACCGTCCTTGGTAGTCCCCACCGTAACTTCGGTTATCGTCCCTGCAAAAGTAATCTCGGAGCGGTTTCTCAATGCAGACAGGTCACTCAACTCGCCCAGTTGCGTGTTGCACACCTTGTCTATGATGAACGCGTACTCGTCGAGCGGATGGGCGGACAGGTAGATACCCACCAACTCCCGCTCCTTGTTCAGTCGCTCCACACTACTCAACTCCGGTATGTCGGTAGGCAATGCCGGATGGACAGTGGCAATCTCTATAGGGCCGAACAGACCGCCCTGCGCCTCATGCTTGTCGCTCTGGAACATATTGCCATAACGCAGCAGGGTATCCATGAACAGGTCGCCATTGGCGTACTTAGCGAAATACGTCTCCCTCGACAGACCGAACGAGTCGAACGCCCCTGCCCATGCAAGACATTCCAGGTTCTTGCGGTTGCATGACGTGAGGTTCACCCTCTCCACAAGGTCGAAGATGTCCTTATACACACCGTTCTTCTCACGCTCGTTGATTATCGCCGACACGGCACTTTCTCCCACACCCTTTATCGCAGCCAGTCCGAAACGGATGGCGCCCCGTTCATTGACGGAGAACTTCACACGGCTCTCGTTTATGTCGGGTCCCAGTGTGGGGATACCCATGGAACGACATTCATCCATGAGTTTACTGATTTCATATATATCAGCGAGACTTCGGCTCATCACCGCCGCCATCCACTGCGCGGGATAGTTGGCCTTCATGTAAGCTGTCTGGTAAGCCACCCACGAGTAGCACGTGGCGTGACTCTTGTTGAATGCGTACGACGCGAATTTCTCCCAGTCGTTCCATATCTTGTCAAGCACCTTGGGGTCGTGTCCCTTTGCCGTTCCACCGGCAATGAACTTAGGCTTCATCTTATCCACGATGTCCTTCTTCTTCTTACCCATGGCCTTACGGAGAGCGTCCGACTCACCGCGGGTGAAGTCCGCCAACTGTCGGGACAGGAGCATGACCTGCTCTTGGTAGACCGTGATTCCATAGGTGTCCTTCAGGTACTTCTCCATGCACGGTATGTCGTACTCGATGGGCTTGCGTCCCAACTTCCTGTCGATGAAATCGGGGATGTAGTCCATCGGTCCCGGACGGTACAGCGCGTTCATCGCTATAAGGTCCTCGAACACTCCGGGCTGCAACTGTCGCAGATAATTCTGCATACCTCCCGACTCGAACTGGAACGTGCCGACTGTCCTGCCGTCACAATACAACTGATAAGTGGCGGGGTCGGCAATGTTCAGATAATCCACATCGACCTCGATGCCCAGACTGTCCCTTACGTTTGCCACAGCCTCCTTCAGTTGCGAGAGGGTCTTTAGTCCGAGGAAGTCCATCTTTATCAGTCCCGTCTCCTCAATGACATGGCCGTCGTACTGGGTACAGTTCACCTTCTCATGAGTCTCCTTGTCCTCCGCCGTGCTTACAGGCACCCAGTCGGTGATGTCATCCCTACAGATGATTGTTCCACAGGCATGGACACCGGTGTTGCGCACGTTGTTCTCAAGCATCTGCGCATACTTGATGGTGTTCCGCAGGTTCTCGTCAGGCGAGGAGGCTGCGTCCTTCACCTCCTTGACACATGCTATGACATTAGTGAGGTTCATCTTCTTGCCGTCAGGCAGTTTGTCGGGTATGGCCTTACATATAGCATTGACCTCACTCAACGGCACTTTCTGCACACGCGCCACATCCTTGATAGCCAGTTTGGTCGCCATCGTTCCATACGTGATGATATGCGCCACCTTTTCCGCTCCGTATTTCTCCGTAACCCACTGCAATACCTTTCCGCGTCCGTCATCATCGAAGTCCACATCAATATCCGGAAGGGATATACGGTCGGGGTTGAGGAAACGCTCGAACAGCAGGTCGTATTTTATCGGGTCAATCTTGGTTATTTCAAGACAGTAAGCCACGACCGAACCTGCCGCCGACCCACGTCCCGGACCTACCCAGACACCCAACTGTTCACGTGCGGCACGGATATAGTCCTGCACGATAAGGAAGTAACCTGGGAATCCCATGGTCTTCATCACATGCAGCTCGAACTTTATCTGTTGTTCCACATTGTCGGGTATGGGGTCACCATAGTATTTCCTCGCACCCTCATGCGTCAGTTTGGAAAGATAGTCAGCCTCGAACTTTATCCTGTAGAGCTTGTCATAACCGCCCAACTTCTCAATCTTCTTGTTCGCGTCCTCCTCGCTGAGTACCACATTACCGTTCTCGTCCCGTGTGAACTCGTCAAACAGTTCCTTCTCGGTAATCCTCTGCCTGTATTCCTCCTCCGTACCGAACTCCTTGGGTATGTCGAAGTTAGGCATGATAGGACTGTGGTCGATACTGTATGTCTCGACCTTTCCAAGCACCTCCATGGTATTGGCCAACGCCTCGGGAATATCGGCAAACACCTCGTTCATCTCCTCCTTGGTCTTCATCCACTCCTGCTTGGAATAGAGCATCCTCTTGGGGTCATCCAGATCCTTGCCAGTACTGAGACAGAGGAGACGGTCATGCGCCTCGGCGTTGTCCTCATCCACGAAATGCACGTCGTTGGTGCATACGAGTTTCACTCCGCACTTGCGCGCCAGTTCCGCGATACCCTTGTTAGCCACCTTCTGGATTTCATACGTCTCCCTGTTGGCTCTCTGGTTCGGGTTCTTGACCTCATGACGCTGTATCTCCAGATAATAGTCGTCGCCGAAGAGGTTCTTGAACCAAAGGACAGACTCCTCCGCCTTGTCCATCTGACCCGCTATGACATACTTAGGCACTTCGCCGCCGATACATGCCGAGCAGCAGATAAGTCCCTCGTGATACTTCTCGATGTCAGCGTGGTCTGTACGCGGACGGCCATAGAACCCGTCCGTCCATGCCCTACTGACAATCTTTATGAGGTTATGGTAGCCCTTCAGGTTCTTGGCCAACAGTATGAGGTGCCAACCGCTGTAGTCAACCTTCTCCTCCTTGCGCTGCTTGCCCCTCCGCGCACAATACACCTCACACCCGAATATAGGAGTGAAGTCGAGTTCCGGGTTCTTCCCCTTCACCTTATTCACATAGTTGAAAAACTCCTTGATACCGAACATGTTGCCATGGTCGGTCATGGCAAGTCCCTTCATCCCGTTGGCGACAGCCTTGTCCACGAGCCTCGGAATGCTTGCCTGTCCGTCAAGAATCGAGTACTGTGTATGTACGTGTAGATGTACGAAATCCTCCATTGTGTCCCTTTCTGTCTGTAACCATTAATAGTGTACGGTCCTGCTTCCGTCGTCCTCCTCCTCGATATATACCTTGACCGTCTCTTCCGGCAGATAGTCCCCAATCAGTTCGGGCCACTCCATGAAACACAGGGCATCACTGCCTATATAGTCCTCAAAACCTATGTCGAGCACCTCCGCCGGTTTCCTTATCCTGTAGAAGTCGAAGTGGTAGACAGGCTGTCCGTTCCCGTCCATATACTCGTTCACGATGGCGAACGTGGGCGAGTTTATCACGTCAGTCACACCCAATTCCTCACAGACGGCTTTGATGAAAGTGGTCTTGCCAACCCCCATCTTGCCGTAGAACGCAAAAATCCTGTTGTCGCCCATCTCCCCGATAAACCGTTGGGCGGCATCGTGTATCTGTTCGATTGAATCTATCTTTATCTCCATTGTCTTAATGTCTTTTCTTTCCTTCAAGGGTCACCAGCGGAACGAGCATCTCCTCCATACTTATGCCCCCGTGCTGGAATGTGTTTTTGTAATAGTTCACGTAATAGTTATAGTTGTTCGGATAAGCGAAGAAGTCGTCGTTTTGGGCGAAAATGTAGGCCGTGCTTATATTGGGTGACGGCAGCAGCGCCTTATGCGGGTCTTTCAACTCGAACACCTCCTTGTGGTTGTAGCCCAGGTTCCTGCCCAACTTATAGCGCAGGTTGGTGTTGGTGTTCTTGTCGCCCACCACCTTCACAGGGTTGTTCACACGGATTGACCCGTGGTCGGTGGTGACAATCACCTTGGCGTCGATCTGCGACAGGAGTCTGAACAGCTCACGTATGGGCGAATGTCTGAACCATGAGGCGGTGATACTGCGGTAGGCCACCTCATCGGACGCCAGTTCCCTCACCATCTTCGATTCGGTACGCGCATGTGAGAGCATGTCGATGAAGTTCACGACGATTACATTGAGTTCGTTCACGGACAGGGAATGGAACTGCGAGATGAGTTTCTCACAGTCGGCTGAGTTGTTGAGCTTGGAGTATGAGAAACGTTCATGCCGCCTGTACCTCTCCAACTGTGTCTCTATCAGCGGGGCCTCATTGAGGTTCTTGCCCTCCTCCTCATCCTCGTCAACCCACAGGTCGGGAAACATCTTCATAATCTGCTCCGGCATCAGACCCGCGAATATCGCGTTGCGGGCATACTGGGTGGCTGTAGGGAGGATGCTCAGACACAGTTCCTCCTCACAGGTGAAGTCGTCCGCCAGTTCCCTGCTGATGACTCTCCACTGGTCATAACGGAAGTTGTCGAACACGATGAGGTACACCGGATCTTTCCTGTCGAGCATCGGGAAGACCTTCTTCTGGAAGATGTCAGGACTCATCAGGGGACGGTCGTCACGGTCTGTCACCCAGTCCACGTAATTGCGTCTGACAAACCGGGAGAACGCATGGTTGGCGTCAGTCTTCTGCATCCTCAGGACATCCGTCATGTCACTGTCGGTGGTACTAAGCTCCAGTTCCCAGTACACCAGCTTGCGGTACACGTCCTTCCAGTCGTCCAGACTGCACGAGTCGTTGATCTGCATGCCTATCTTACTGAAGTTCTGCCGGTATCCTGTGTCTGTCACCTCCGTCTGCAGGTCTTTCTTCTGCAAGTGTTTCTTTATGGTCAGATAGATCTGGTTGGGGTTGACCGGCTTGATCAGGTAGTCGTCAATCTTCGACCCTATGGCCTGGTTCATGATATTCTCCTCCTCGCTCTTGGTGACCATGACCACAGGCACGGTGTTGTTCATCTCCTTTATCATGGTCAGTGTCTCCAGTCCGCTCAGTCCCGGCATGTTCTCGTCAAGGAATATAAGGTCGAACGGACGTTCGGCACACATGTCTACCGCATCACGTCCGTTAGTGGCAGTGACCACCTCATAGCCTTTCTTCTCAAGAAAGATGATATAAGCCTTCAACAGCTCTATCTCATCATCAACCCAAAGTAATGTTCCGTTGCTCATCAGAATATATAGTTGTCTTCGTCATCCTCGTAATAGTCTCCGTTCTCCAGCTCCTCCTCATAGAGGTCGTCCGGGTCTTTTATCTCCACATCAGGCTCGTCGAGCAGGTTCTCGTCCACATGGAGTCCGCCTACACGGTCGAACACCCTGTCATAGAACTCGAAATAATCAGCGTAGCTCAGTCCCTTTGCGATTCTCGCCAGGTTCTCCTCCGATATCACAAGTAGTTTCAGTCCCTCCAGCTTTTCCGCCATCGCACTGTTGTTGGTCAGACGGTGGAGATAGATGTAGGTCTCGTCATAATTCATGAACGTGCCTATCTTCAACAGACTTATGTCAGCGCCTTTCTCCAGTTCCATGTCGAAGTTCCTCACCGTGAAACTTGAGAAGTTGTACTGCGCCATCTCGAAGAGAAGCCTGTTTTCGTTGACGCTACCGCTCTCATAGGCTATAAGGAAGAGCCAGTTGCAGTTTTTCTCGTCGGAGAAGGTTGTGTCCGCCATCAGCGAGTCGCCTTCCACATACCCGCGTCGGCGTTCCCATACCGATCCGTTGTTCATCCTGCCGCCCTGCAGCAACCGTCCGTCCTGCATACCCTTAACGAACAGACCAGCCAGTTCACTTACAGTACTCTGAGGATATTTATCCACAATCTCCTTCATGGAGGACATGAACTGTTGGGTCTGTCCCTTGTTGAGCCGGCTCATGGCGTTGAGGAACATGAATCGCGGTCTGTTGGCCCCCTCCGGATATTTCTCCCCGGCCTGTTCCGCGTCAGCGATAACCCTGTCGTAGTCTTCGTCCACGTAGGCGTTGTAAGCGTCCTGATAGAACGAATCCTCCTGTGCCACACCATAGCGCGCCTTGAACTCAAACTCGGGATCGGCAATCATCCGGGCATGTTCGTTGTCCGGGAATTCGTTGATGAGTTTCGACTTATAGTCCGCCGCATAGTCTGTATATCCGTACCTTGAATAGAGCTGGAACATGTTGTAATAAGTCTCGTCCATATGCTCAAAGTCAGGGAAATCGATACATATCCGCTGGAACGTGCGTTCAGCCAGTGGGAAATTGTCCATGCGGTCTTTATATATGACAGCCGAGTTGTAGAGTCCGTCTGCAAGCAACTTGTCCGACGCTTCCTTCTGTTCGTCTGTCAGCGGTATGTCCTTCAGGTAATACTCCGGTCGGTGAGGGTCGTTCTCGTACCCCTTCAGTTTGTCGAGCTTCTCCCGGTCGCCTTCAACCAGACTGTCACCGTCCAGTGTCAGTGTGGAGTCGTTGGCTATGGAGTCCGACAGTTCCGCATCATCAGTATCCGTCTCCCCGGAGTCATCGGCGGCAAGTACCGTCTTGTTGCTTCGCCGCCAGTCGTCCGCCAGTTCCCTCTGTCCCCATTTCCGTTGGAACTCCTTCTTTCCGTTCGCCACGGCGGTCGGGTTGTAGAAATACCATTCGGCCTTATCCTGTCTGCCGGTGCGGTTGGTCTGGTTCTGTCCCGTCTTCTGCGCTGACTGGTCGGTCTGTGTCTCCTGTGCGTTCTGCCTTGCCTCCTCCTTCTCTTTCTTCTTGACCTCCTCGATAATAAGCCTTATCTTCTTCATCCTCTCCAGAGAGTCCATACGGGCCAAAGCCTGTAGACTGTCCTGCAACTCCACCGCCTGTGCATGAGGCAACAGTTCCTCCAGTATCTTCGCCCTGTCCGCCACCTCCTCATAGTCTTCACGATCCTTGTCGTAGAGTCCCAGCACACCGGCATAACACTCCTGCGCCTTGACAAACTCCCCGGTGTCCCAGTAAAGCTGTCCCAGACGAAGCCACACGATTCCTTTCTCTATACCGCCGCGCGTACTTTTCTCCACTCCGTCACGGTAAGCGTACAGTGCGTGGACGGTATCCCCCTGCGCAAGATATATGTTGCCAATGGCATAGTACACCTGGTCGAGATAGTCCTTATTCTTGTCGCTCCGCGCCATCCTGCGCAATTTGCCTATCATCTGCTTCGACTGTCCCTTGGACATCACCTCCGTCTGTTTTATACGGGCGTTGAACTCCAGTTCATAGGGAGGGTTCTTGGAGCATACCTTCTTGAACGCCTTGTATGCCAGGCGGTCCTGTCCCGTCTGGCGGTAGAGTTGTCCCAACAGAAAGTAGAGGCGCGCCTTCTCAAGCGAACCCTTTTGCTTCCTCACGGCCTTCAGTATGTTGGGGATAGCCTCCTCATATTGTTGCTGACGGATCTGACAGTTAGCCAACACCGCCGCCTTCGCCGGTTCGAGACTCGTGGGGAAACTGTCACGTTCGGCACGGCTTATCAGGTTTTCCGCATCGTAGTACCAGTCCATCTCCGCATAGCACCTCGCCTCCAGCACCCTGGCGCGCGCCACGATGTTGGGACGTGTGGGGAAGATCCGCTGGATATAGGCGTAAGTGGACGCCGCCTCAAAATAGTCCCCTTTACGGAACTGAGCGTCCGCCATCAAAAACCACGCCTTATGGAGGAACGGGTTGTACTCCTTCAGCGCCAGCAAGGCCTTTCCCTTGGCACTGCGCCTCTGTCTGGCACTCAACTCAGGCTTCTTCGTGATACTGTGGAGCTTGATGGTCTTCTGGCTCTTTTCGATGGCGCGGTCAAACTGTCCCGAACCCAACTTGCGTGTAGCTGCGTTGCCAGTCATGTAGAAGGGCAGAATCTCCATGTAGTTGTCCTTGTTGCCCTCACGCTGCGACTCGACACCCTCGATGAAAGCCTGACTGCCGTTATAGTAGGTGTTGTATCTTGCCTTGAATGCCTGCACACGAAGCGTCATGCCCGTATTCTTCTTTGTGGAGCATGACACAGCTGCGCATATAAGCAGCAACGTCAGTATGTAGCCGACAGTCCTTTTCACTTTCACCTCTATAACTATATAATGTAATAACGGAACAACCGTGTTTTTATTGACTGCAAAGATACTAAATCTTTCTGGACATCTCGATGGTTTAACAGGAGAAAGTCCTATTTTCCGTAGGGGAAAAGCCCCGCATGTTTAGGAAAAGAAAATGTCCCACGCCATTAAAACATTCTACCTTTGCAGCGTCAAACAGACAGAAACAAAAATAATAACGGACATAAAATCAGAAAGGAAACAAGTTATGAAGAAAGTATTGGCAACTCTCGCAGCGGTAATCGTAAGCGTCACAATGGCGGCTCAAAGCCCGGTAGTGTATTACACTCCAGTAAACAAGACAATGGAAGTGGGCATCGGATTCAACCCAGTGTCACACAAGTGTATCTTGAGCATCCTTGAGGAGTCACGGAAGGATGTGGATTTCTCACTCGACATCCTCAGCGACAGCGGAGAGAGCGTCATCGACGCGGCATGCATCCTCAACGACGGTTGGGTGAATGTCATCCCAAAGACAAGGAAGGTCAGCTATTACACCTGCAACTACGAACTGACTGAAGGCCAGATAGCCCACATCATAGAGGTGGCGAGGAACAACGACACGGTGGTCATCAACGGGTCGGAGATAGACAGCGGCCAGTTGGCTGACTCGTTGGAAGATCTGATTGACAAGTGGTTCAGACTATAGTCAACACCATCATAGAATCATTAATTGAACAGGGGTGTGCCGGTTGATTCCGGCACACCCCATTTTGATGTATGTCACACTGAGCCGCAGACGGCCCTATGGTCATTTGGCGAACTGATAGACAACGAAGGTCTTGGCAGGTACACTGACTGAATAGGCAGGAGCGGACACCGTGATGTCTTTTGTCGTCGGCTCATACTTGTGCGGATCGTCAAGTGTGTTCTCACCGTCCATGTCATCCGCATGGAACGAGATGAGCTTGCCCTTGTGTTCACCCTTCATACCCTTCAGGTTGAGGGTCACGTCCTGTGGCTTGTCGCCCACATTCACAATCTTCACGTTGTAGCACCCTGTGTTCTTGTCGAAGTTGGCGCTTGCGAACAGACCGTCCTGATCGTCATTGCCGGCCACCGGCTTGCCGTTCATAGTCAGACTGACCACATTCGTTCCTTTGGTTGTGGAATACAACTGCTGCACCTGGTAAGAGCAGGAACGGAAAGAACGGAGGTTATCGTACCAGATAAGGTCTGGACGCCACTGCCATCCGTCGATATGCGCGAACAGAGGCGCATAAGTGGCCATCTCCACCACATCTGCATTACGCTCCACGCCTGTCAGGAAAGCGGCCTCCAGCAGCGCGGCCTCGAAATGGTTCCATTTCTTGCCTTTTCCGTGGCACGCGTATTCACCGGCAAACACCTTAGGTCCCTTGCGTGAGTAGTTGTCGTAGCGGTTGCCGCTATTGAGGAACCAACTCTCAGGACGGTAGAAATGCTCGTCCACGAGGTCTGCGCCCACCTTCACCATCTCCGGCCAGAGGAAGTCGAAGTCCTTGCCCTCGCTGTTAGGACCTGAAGTGCCGATAATCTTGATGTTCGGGTATTTCTTGCGTACAGGGTCGATGAACGGTTTCAGATGGTCTATGTAGGTCTGTCCCCACTGTTCGTTGCCTATAGCCACATACTTGAGGTTGAACGGTTCGGGATGTCCCATGTCCGCGCGCAACTTAGCCCACTGGTTGGTGGCAGGGTCACCGTTTGCGAATTCTATGAGGTCAAGCACATCGTCGATGTACGGTTGCAGCTCGTCCACCGGCACGTGAGCCTCCTCATTGTAGTTCTGGAACTGGCATGACAGACCCACGCTCACCACAGGCAGGGCGGTGGCCCCGATTTCCTCACACAGCAGGAAGTACTCATAGAATCCCAGTCCATAGCTCTGGTAATAGTCGGGGAAGAAGCGGTAGTCGAAGGTGTAGTGCCAACGGTTCTCGTTGAGAGGACGGTTCTCCACAGGCCCTACGGAGTTCTTCCACTGGTAACGCGTGTTCAGGTCCGTTCCCTCCACGATACATCCTCCGGGGAAGCGGAACACGCCAGGCTTGAGGTCTGCGAGAGCCTGTGCCAAGTCCTTGCGCATACCGTTCTCATGACCGTTGAACGTGTCTACAGGGAACAGGCTGACGTGTTCGAGGTCAACAACAGCGCTGCCTCTACTGAGCATCACACGCAGAGTACCCTTGTTCACTGTCTTAGTGGACTTCAGCACCACAGTGTATTTCTTCCACTCCTTACTGTCAACAGTCAGTTCCTTCTCCACAAACTGCTGACGCTCCTCCATCGTGTTGGGATCACACAGCATTACACGGATTTTGCCTGTACCGCCTTCCGGCACTCTTGCCCAAACGGAGAAGCGGTATTCCTCCCCCTTGGCGTAGCCGATGCCAAAGAAGCCCTCGTTCTCCACTCCGGAGAACTTGTCGTTGTGTCCGCTGTAGCTGACACGGATATAATGCGGGTTCTTGTCGAACGGACCGTCATTCCTCAGGTCCACATGCCCGAACTTCTTCCACCCCATGTAGTTGTCGGGAAACTCGAACGAGCGGTTCTTCACCAGTTCACCGTACAAGCCACCGTCGGCGGCATAGTTGATGTCCTCAAAGAATATTCCATACAGTGTGGACGGAATAGCAGCCCCCATCTTCTTTGGGGTGATGTTGAATTCATGAGTCTGCGCGTTCAGTCCCATCGTGCCGAGGGTCAGCGCCAGAGCTAAAGTCAATTTCTTGTTCATACTTATTATCAGGAGTTTGATTGTAAAATGCCTTCTTCTGATTCGGGTTGTCCCCGAAAACGATGCAAATATAGACAAATTAATCCGTTCGGGCAACATTGACCATAATATTTTCGTGGCTTTCACACTGTCAAGTCAAGAAATTGCGTTCGGCAATGGAAAAAACGCCTTAATTATTTGCTCATCTTTTGCCAAAGCCATAACTTTGCACGGTAAAAACTAAGTAACATATTTATTTAAACAAATAAGCGTTCTTATGAAGAATTCAATTGTAACATTTCCAACCCCGGCGAACGAGCCGGTAAAAAGTTATCTTGAAGGAAGTCCCGAGCGAATCGAGCTCGATGCGGAACTGAAACGTCAGCATGACACTGTCCTTGACATTCCACTTATCATCGGCGGCAAGGAAATCCGCACAGGCAACACCGCTGATGTTGTCTGCCCTCACGACCACGAGCATGTCCTCGCCCACTACCACAAGGCAGGAGAGAAGGAGATAAAGATGGCCATCGACGCCGCAATGGAAGCGCACAAGCAGTGGGCCAACACAGACTGGACTGTACGCGCCGCCATCATCATGAAATGCGCCGAGCTTCTTGCCACCAAGTACCGCCCTATCCTCAATGCGGCTACCATGCTCGGTCAGAGCAAGAACATCTATCAGGCAGAGATAGACTCCGCATGCGAGACCATCGACTTCTTCCGTTACAATGTACACTACGCTTCAAAGCTCTACAGCATACAGCCGAAGAACGGCAACGGAGTCATCGACAACACAGAGTACCGTCCTCTCGAAGGATTCGTGCTTGCAGTGACTCCATTCAACTTCTCTTCAATCGCATGTAACCTCAACATGACACCGGTGCTGATGGGTAATACCACCATCTGGAAACCATCGTCTACAGCCATCCTGTCAAACTACTATCTCATGCAGATGTTCAAGGAGGCAGGTGTGCCTGACGGTGTTGTCAACTTCGTTCCAAGCCGCGGTTCTGAAATCGGTAAGATATGCTGCGAAAGCAAGGACCTCGCCGGTATCCACTTCACCGGTTCCACAAAGACATTCCAGTCTCTCTGGAAGTCAGTGGGCGAAAACATCGAGAAGTACGTAAGCTATCCTCGTCTGGTCGGTGAGACCGGCGGTAAGGACTACATCTTCGTACACCCGTCAGCAGACATCGACGCTGTAGCGCACGCCGCATTCACAGGAGCATACGAGTACCAGGGACAGAAGTGTTCCGCAGCCAGCCGTATGTATATCCCCAAGAGTCTGTGGGGACCTGTTCTCGACAAGATGAAGAAGTTCAACGGTGAGATCACGATGGGTGACGTTATGGATTGCCGCAACTACCTCAACGCTGTCATCGACGAGGCTTCATTCGACAACATCGCCTCTTACATCGAGTATGCGAAGGCCTCAAAGGACGCCAAGATTGTCATGGGCGGCAGGTACGACAAGAGCATAGGTTACTTCATCGAACCGACTGTCATCGAGACTACCGACCCACACTTCAAGACCATGGAAGAGGAACTCTTCGGTCCGGTACTCACAGTATACGTATATGAGGACGACAAGGTGGACGAGGCAGTCAAGTACTGCGACACCACTTCTCCTTACGGACTGACAGGTTCCGTATTCGGTCAGGACCGTCTCGCTGTCGAGAAGATTTCCGACGAGTTGTGCTACACAGCCGGCAACTTCTACGTGAACGACCGTCCTACAGGCGCTGTGGTAGGTCTGCAACCGTTCGGAGGAAGCCGCGCTTCCGGTACGAACGACAAGGCCGGTGGCGAGTTCAACCTTATCCGTTGGGTACTCCCGCGTGTAATCAAGGAGACTTTGGTTCCACCGACAGACTACCGCTATTCATACATGAAATAATAAATAACCCACAAGTCCCCTCTTTCCGACAAGCGAGAGGGGACTTGCTTTTTTATTACCGCTCTTTATTACCACAATAAAACTTAATCCAAAAGAAATAATGAAACACTCTTTATTGTCGTGTTTGGCACTGGGAATCGGTACACTGACAAGTCAGGCACAGACCATAACCACACCTCCCACAGACCTCGGTCTCGACTCCTATTATGTGAAGTACATGAACTGTAACGGCATACATATCGTTACGGGGGACAAGGCTCCGGACAGTTGCCTCGTCAAGGTATACAGGCAGATTGAGTCCATGACAGACATGTTGCCTAAGGAAGTGCTGGACAAAATGGTCAGCTACAGTCCGCGCGTCATCGTCATGGGACGTTATGAAGGAATAACAGAACTGCCGGAGTACAAGGACTACCCCGGCATCAAGCCTTATTGGGACATACATTGCCGTGGACTGGAGGCGTCGGAAGACCTGCCAGTCACTCTCGCCGCCGAGGAGAACGTCCTCGCATACCAGATAGACCCCAACTATGCGGAGGACATCCTGGTCAAGTACTTTGCCAAGACTGTCTTCAAGCTCGGCATAAGCAAGGTGTATCCACAGGCGGAAAAGCAACTGTTCGACTTGCATACCAACGCCACACTGGCCGGCAAGTACAAGAACACGTATGCCGGCGGCAACATGCTTGAGTATTTTGCAGAGGGAGTGCAGGACTGGCTTGATGTCAACGCTGAAGCTCCACTGCCAAACGGTGAACACAACTGGGTGAACACCAGGGCTGACCTGAAGAAATACGACAGTGGGCTGTATGATTTCATCGCCAGATACTTCAATGCGGACGTTCCTTACCGCAGCAACCACACCAAGTCAAACCTGTACAAGAAGGATGACGCAAAGGCATACAGGAAACTCAACAAGGAGAAGAAGTTGAACATAGCGGTACCGGAGTGTAAGGTGGAGCGTGTGTCTGAGGAGCTGGCCACACGTCTCAAGCTCGACACCAAGTTCTACAAGAAGCACGTGGACTGCAACGGCATCCATATACTGTCGTCCGACCAGGTGCCTGACAGTGCCTTGGCACAGGCATTCAAGACCATATACTGCATGACCAGCATGCTGCCTGAGGAAGTTCTCAAGTGCATGGCAAAGGTGGACACGAGGGTTGTGGTCATGGGACAGAAAGAGGTGACCATCGACGTGCCTGAACACAGTGGGATGAGGCACGACAGAAGCCTCAACTGGAACCTGCGCGCACGTGGACTGGGCGGCACACTCATGGAACCTATCACTTCATGCGCCGAGGAGAACATCATGGCATACCCGTGGGACAAGTACCATGCGGAGGACATTCTCATCCACGAGTTCTCGCACTCCATCCATCTGATAGGAATACTGCAGGTTGACCCGACCATCAACGACCAGTTACAGGACTTGTTGACACAGGCACTGAATGAAGGGAAATGGAAGGACACGTATGCCGGGAGCGTGTACGAGGAGTACTGGGCAGAGGGCGTTCAGGACTGGTTCAATGTCAACGCCGAGGTGGCAAGTCCTGACGGAAAGCACAACCCCGTCAATACGAGGGAAGAACTCAAGAAGTACGACCCGCGCCTCTATAAGCTCATCTCCAAGTACTTCCCAGAGACCAATGCGCAGATAGGCAAGCACAAGAAAGAGAACAAATACAAAATAAAGACACATTAACCGTTATCAATTCTGATTATGTATAAGATTATTAACCATCCGATACTGGACCTTCCGAAGGAAGATCTGGTGGAATTCTCGTATGAAGGAAAGACCGTAGTGGGACAGAAGGGAAAGACTATCGCCGCCGCCCTCCACCAGGCCGGCTTCCCGGTACACAGCCACAGCATCACAGGCAGAAACCGCAGTCTCGGCTGCGGCATCGGCAAGTGCGGAGCGTGCGAGATGCTCGTAGACGGACAGATACGGCGTATCTGCATCACTGATGTAGACGGTGTGAAGGAGGTACGCGAGATACCCAAAGGCTATGAACCGCCCTACACAGAGAACCCACAGAGGGAAGTGAAGATATACAAGACGCAGGTGGTGATTATAGGCGCGGGACCTGCCGGACTCGCCTGCCGTGAGAAACTGAACGAGTTGGGCATCGACAACCTGGTGGTTGACAGCAACGCGTCGATTGGAGGACAGTTCAACATGCAGACCCACCAGTTCTTCTTCTTCGAGAAAGAGCGTAAGTTCGGTGGCATGCGCGGCTTCGACATAGCAAAGACCCTGGCCGGCGACAACCATGAGGGCATATTGCTGAACAACACCGTATGGGACTTGCTTGAAGGCAAGCGGGTCGCACTGAAGAATATAGTGACACAGGAAATCAGTTATGTGGACGCAGACCATCTGGTGGTTGCCACAGGCGCCATACCGTTCATGCCCACCTTCGAGAACGACGATGTGCCTGGAGTATACACTGCCGCCGTGTTCCAGAAGATGATGAACCAGGAACACACCCTGCTCGGCAAGAAAGTGCTGACAGTCGGCGCCGGCAATATCGGCTATCTGACCAGTTATCAGGCAGTACAGGCAGGAGCCACCATCAAGGCCATCATCGAAGGTATGGACCACGAGGGAGGATTCCCTGTCCAGGCCAACCGTGTGCGCCGTCTGGGTATACCCATCATCACATCCCACGTGTTGCTGAAAGCACTGCCAAACGATGATCATACAGGCATCAAGGGGGCTGTGGTCGCCGAGTGCAGGAACTTCAAGCCTGTTCCCGGTACAGAACGCGTCATCGATGACATTGACATTATAAATATATGTACCGGTCTGATGCCCGACAACCAGTTGCTCACCAAAGGCAAGGATGTGTTCGGACGGTTCACCTACGGTTGTGGCGACGCGATACGTATCGGCGAGGGAACGAGTGCGGTACTGCGTGGAAAGCAGGTGGCTTTCGAGGTGGCGCAGGATATGGGTGTCCGGTTCGACTACAACGAGTATCTGGAAGTGTCACGCCAGTATATCGACTCACAGCAGCGTCCTGTGCGTGTGTTGGAACGGCCGAACCTGCCAACCACAGAAAGGCAGGAGTGTAAACCGTTTGTGCAGATTGACTGCCTCTACGGATTCGCATGTAACCCCTGCACATTCTCCTGTCCGCAACACGCCATAACGAAGACTTCCACCTCCAGCGTTCCTGTAGTGGATTACGACAAGTGTATAGGGTGTATGCAGTGTGTCAACCACTGTCCCGGTCTTGCCATCTTCGGCTATGACAGGAAGAACGGCAAGGTGTTCCTGCCAGTAGAATACAGCGTGGAGGAAGGCTGTGATGTGGATCTTGTAGACAACAACGGTTCTGCCGTAGGCGTGGGCAAGATAGAGAAGGTACTGAAGAAAGACAACAAGACCAATGTGGCGAGGGTTAAGGTGGAGGAAACCACTACCATCACAGATATCAAGGGTCTCATTGTGAGGGAACGGAGGACGGACGGTATCCACCCCAAGGAGTTTGACACCAAATCAATGGAGGAAGCCCCACAGTACGTGTGCCACTGCGAGGACATCGACATAAAAAAGATTCTGGAGATTGTGGGCGACCGTAAGTTCATTTCCGTAGACGAGCTGAAACACACGACCCGCATGGGCATGGGTCCGTGCCGTGGCAAACGGTGCGTGCAGCGGGCGCGCCAGATGCTGCGGTCGTATGGAGTGGAACTCACAGGCGACTCTACACCACGCGCCCCTCTTGCCAGTCAGTTGACCCTTGGTGACGTGTACAACCCCAAGGCGAAGGAGGTGTTTGAGTATGCCCGCGCATCCTGTCGTCCAAAGGAGGTACACACGGAAGTGCTTATTGCCGGAGGAGGTATGGCGGGCAGCGCCCTGTTCCGCTATTTCGCCGAGGCAGGAAGGAAAACGGTACTCATAAACCATGACAGGGGATCTTCATGGAGATGTATCGGCGGTGGCCGTCCGGCATTCTCCAACCCTGACATCTCCGACATCGCCAATCACGCGCTGGAGATATTCAAGGAGGACCAGCTCCACTGTAATATAGACCTGAAGATGACACGTTACATCAATCTGGTGCATGACGACGCCACCTACAGGTCACTGGACGCATCCCGCGCATGGAGCGACGCTTACATGATTGACAGGAAGGACTTCCCTAAGGAGATCTCCCCACAGTGGAACATGGACAATAAGGTATACTCGCACGCGCTCATATCCAACGGTTGCTGGCAAGCCACACCGGGAAAGACCATCGAATACGCGAGGACTGTGGCGATGAGACACGGAGGGGTACTTATGGAGGACTGCGAACTGATTCATGTGGAAAAGACAGGCGAAGGGTTCAAGGCTCTCGCCAAGGCGCACGACGGCAAGTACATAGAGTTCACATGCGAGCATTTCGTCAATTCCATGGGCTACGGCAGTGAGAAGTTCACCGACATGCTGGGCATCGACACCCAACTGTACCCGGTCAAGCACCAGGCGTTCATCACACGCAGGTTACCGAACCTCGGGCCCAACGGTGACTCGCTCGACATGATTATAGACCGTCGCCACTACAAGGGATTCAACGCCGTCTACGGACAGCAGTTCCTGCACACAGGACAGATTATCGGATGTGCGTCGCCCGACTGTGACGCGGCTGAGGCAGGCAAGAACCTCAAGTACAACAGCAAGGAGTTCCTGCAGATAGTGAGCGAGGTCTTTGCCGACTGGATTCCCAACCTTGCGTCAGTGGGCTTCCACGCCACATGGGCCGGCTATTACATCGAGCCACGTTACATAGTAGACCCGGAGGTGGGTCTGCTCACAGGTCTGCGGGGACACGGATTCATGCTCAGCCAGTACCTTGCCAAACTGTACGTGGACAAGTACCTCGGCAAGCCTGTGCCGTCATACATGAAAGACCTTGCGCTGTCGGGCAAGGGACTCAGCGAAAACGCCTTCCAATAGGCTACCGCCCAAGAAACGCCAATGGCTGCCTCATCGTCCGTATGAGGCAGCCATTTTTGGTGGAGTTGCACTGTGAATCACTTTGTAATCAGTTCCGGCAGTATAAAAACAGAGTGGAACACACGCTTTTCCACTGGTGGAATTTTCATATAGTCACCGTACAAGTCGGTGAGATATGAATCCGGATTACATGGTGCGGAAAACTCACGTCCCTCAAACTGTATGGTGGCCAATGGCCAGATGGCATCCGAAGCGTGAGAAATGCCATATCCGTTCTGGGTCGGTATGTTGCACGTCCGTGTTTTCTTACCAAATAGGTTGACGATACGCCAGAGGGCGGAGCATGTGAGGTATTTAGCCCCGAAATAGAAGAACTCGGCAGTTGACCGCAGTGAATATGTATGAGTGTGGTGCAGAATGGAACAACTGCGCGAGATGCCCCGAGTCAGTTTCTTTATCCAAATACGCGGTATGTCAGGACAGTCCACGAACGGAAATATATCCACGTATATACCTTTGACATAAGGCTGGGCAAACGAGTCGCCGTTTTCGATGAACAGCGAGTTGAGGTCACGAACCTTCACAATACGCTCTTTCGTGTTCGGGTCGGTCTTTGGAGTCTGAAGAAACAGCCATTCCGGCAGTTCCCGTTGGGCCACCTCCGTAAATTTCTGCAAGTCGGAGAGTGACATGGCAATGTCAATGTCGTCGTCCCATGGAATGAATCCTCCATGGCGCACCGCACCGAGGAGAGTGCCGCCGTCCAACCAGTAACCTATTTTGTTGCGTCTGCATATCCTGTCGATTTCCTCCAGAATCTCAACCTGTCGCAGTTGGCAAGCGCGCAGATTCTGTTTGCTATACTCTCTTATGTTGTCGTAGAAATTCATAGACATATATATTATAATGTGCGAAGTTATGAAAAATATACGAATTGGAGCGTTGACGTTATTAAAAATACACTAACTTTGTACCCCACGTGTGCTGTAATGACACGTCAATGCGGATTTATAATACAAGACAAGCTGATGAATATAGCGATTATCATAGCAGGAGGGGCGGGCAACCGTATGGGGATGGACATTCCCAAGCAGTTCATAAACATATACGACAAGCCGATTCTTCTCTACACCCTCGAAGGCTTCCAGAACCATCCTTTGGTGGATGCCATTGAAGTGGTGTGCATAGACGGTTGGGAAACGGTTGTAAGCGCATACGCCAAGCAGTATGGCATCACCAAACTGAAATGGATAGTGAAGGGTGGCGACACCGGTCAAGAATCCATACGCAATGGTGTATACAATCTTGAAGGACAGTGCGCTGACGAAGACATCATCATCGTGCATGACGGCATACGCCCCCTGATAGAGCCGTCTGTGCTTACGGATGTCGTCCGCAAGGCAGAGCAGTATGGCAATGCCGTCACTTCTATGCCCTACAATGAACAGATATTCGTTGTTGACGAGAAGGACGAGAGTACCACCACTAAGTATATTCCACGTGAGAGAATACGCCGTGTGTCCACACCACAGGCTTACAGGTTCGACCTTATTGACGAGAAGTACCATGAGGCGTTTGAAAAAGAAACAGGCATTTACGGATCGTCATACACCAACACCATGATGGTGGAACTGGGGGTCACCCTTCATTTTGCGGCCGGCAGTGACAAGAATATCAAGTTGACCACGCAGGATGACCTTGAGATGTTCAAGGGGTATCTCACGAACCAGAAGAAACAATCTTAACTCAAAGGCCTACAGGTATGTTGGAATGGAAGAAATCCCCTCTCTATAATGAGGACGTGGAATATGTAAAACAGATTCCCGATATAGACCGGTTGAATGACAAACGTTTCCTCATCACTGGTGCCACGGGTATGGTTGGAGTGATGTTGATAGACACTCTGATGACATTACCCGGCTTAAAAGTGTTTGCCGTAGGGCGCAACAAGGAAAAGGCGGCAAATCGTCTGGGAGAGTATTTTGACAATCCTGCCTTCACGTTTATAGAACAGGATGTTTGTATGCCTTTCGGTGATGACCTGCAAGTGGACTATGTGATTCCCTTGGCAAGCAACACCCATCCGATGGCATATTCCCAATATCCCGTGGAGACGACTCTCATCAATGTGCTTGGTGCCAAGAACGCCTTGGAACTGGCAGAGCGGTGTGGTGCGGAGGTACTTTATCCCTCATCTGTGGAGATATACGGCAACGCCGTAAACGACAATGCCTTCTCCGAACCGGACAATGGACTTCTAAATCTGTCGAATGCGCGATCTTGCTATCCAGAGTCGAAACGGTCATCCGAGGCTCTGTGCCAGTCCTATGCGGCAGAAAGAGGCGTTGAAGTAAAGATAGCGAGACTTTGCCGGATATTCGGACCCACGATGCTTATGACAGACACAAAGGCGTCGTCGCAGTTTCTCCTCAAGGCTCTGCACCATGAGGATATTGTACTGAAGAGCAAAGGAGAACAATACTACTCTTATATATATGCGGCTGAGGCTGTAAAGGCATTGCTGTATATCTTGCTTCACGGCAAGAATGGTGAGGCGTACAATGTAAGTGCCTCGCAAACCAATGTGCATCTGCGTGATTTCGCACAGACATGTGCTGACATAGCCGGGAAGCAAGTGGTATTCGACTTGCCTTCAGAAACGGAGAACAAAGGTTACAGCATCGCCGTGAATGCCATCCTTGACAGCACAAAGTTGGAGTCATTAGGCTTTGCTGCGAAATATTCCTTCAAAGAGGCCGTGGCAAGGACAGTCAGTATATTGAGATGAAATTCATTTCACCAAAGAATCGTTATATATGAATCAAACAATTCTTTACTTGCGTAACGTGGCTATACTTGCCATAGTTTTACATCATTGTATGTGTGCCTTTTGTGGTTGGCCTCCCAATCATGAAATAGGTGGTGACATCCCTTCAATCGCCAATACATTCAGTGGGATGGCAAAAAATCTTGGTCTGGGTGTGTTTACCTTCATTTCAGGCTATGTACTCTATTACCAGACAAAGAAGAACGAGACCTATACCCACCTCTTTACGAAGAAGGTTAAACGGATATTGCTGCCTTGTCTGTTTTGGGGATGTGTCTATGTCGCATTTTTTAGCTCATATATGTATTCCAATTGGCCGTCTGGGATAAATGGTACTCACTTGTGGTATTTGCCGATGCTATTCCTGTGCCTCATGATAACAGGCGCGACATTCTACGTGAAACGACCCTGGACATTGCTTGGGTTTTGCCTACTTGTAATGTTTGTATTAGCGAAATTTACTCATTTCCGTACATTTTCAGAATTCTGTTTTTATTACCCAGTGTTCCTCGGAGGCTTTTTGATGAACAAATTCCAAGTGGACAGTCTGATTAAAAGGCATAAATGCCTGTCTCTTATCATAGCAGGGGGGGGGTAATATTGTGGTTTTTAATGTGCGTTGACTTCATCTATTTCTATTTCATGTGGACGCTCAAAATGCTTACCATTTCATTTTCAGCGTATGTATTAGTTTGTTTATTATTCCCACGCACCAATCTTGGAATCCTCGGAAAGAGTTTGTCAAAGGAGTCATTCACAATTTATCTGTTGCACCAATTTGTGATAAATCTGTTGATTGGTTTATTTGATATGCGGTCTTTGGGATATACTACTGCATTGGTTGTTTTATTGTTATGCGCTTTATTTATTCCTTGGGGCTTGTCATGTTCATATGGATATTTAAGACATCGAATCAAGAAGCCATAGGCATTGAATTCACGTAGTTACAAATTACTATGACATTATTAATTAATATTAAACGGCAACACAAAACACGAAAACGAAGTAAATCATAAGTAAAAAAGTCTTACCTTTGCCGTGCATGGCATTTGAAGAAAGCCAGTGGAGGCATACTCCTATATAGATTACAAGAACTGGCATAGTTACTGGATACAAACCACAAATTTACAAGAAAAATGAGAACAAAGCATTTAATCCAAAATTCGCTGATGGCAATCACCGTACTGTGTATGCCTGCAGCATTCACGTCGTGCAGCGACGACGACTTTACCACACAACTTGAAGTAGACGACAATTTGATTGCGACCGGAATCTCTGCAGAAATAGACGGATTGGTGACGACCCTCGGCATCACCTCCAACGACTCATGGACCATCACCGTGCCAGAGGAAGCTGAGGAGTGGCTTTATCTGCCAACGACTTCAGGTTCGGGCAACGACAAGGTACTGGTGAACATCGATGCCAACTTCGGGTCTGCCGAAAGCCGTAGCACCACGCTGACTATCAAGGCTGGTGACCAGACACGTGAGGTAGCTGTGGTACAACGTCCCACCTACCAAGGCGAAGCAGTGGCAAACGATGATGCGGCCATCGCATACACAACCATAGCCGCAAATAAGGGCATAGGCATGGGCTACGACCTTAGCAAATTCTCGCCGACGAGGAAAGCCGTTGTCAATCTCGGCGCGGTGAAGAGGTTGCTGGAGGCAGATGCCGATGAATACGGCTACCTGTTCACCTACGATGCCTCGGCCAGCGCACAAGCTGAAGGGAGCGTCATCGACAGTGTGGAAACGAAGAAGGACAGTCTGGGCGTCGCCCTCTCGTTCGACATTTCTTACGGCAAGTTCAAGATGCACATCGGCGGCGCGTATCACGGCGACGAGAGCAAGACCAGCCTCACCGACGAATACAACTACGCAGCCACCTACAACGTGGCTACTGCCAGTACAGACATTCCTTCCATTGTGGCGCTCTGCGAGGATGCCAAAAACGCCCCGAGTGATGATGAGAAGAAACTGTGGCTGTCGCTGCTCTCAAAGGGCTTCCGTGACGCCAAGAAGAAAGTGGAGAAAGCCTACGCCCAGCAAACCCCCGACAGCATTGCCACCAGCGAAGCCATCAGCAACCTTGTCAACACCTACGGCTTGGCGGTGGTCTCCGAATGTCGGCTTGGCGGCGACATCGCCTTGCAGATGAAGTATGACGTGGACTCTGTGGCCGACATATTGCATGTGGACACGGCGACGGTGAAGGCGAAAGTGGACAGCGGTTTGCTGAAACTGAGCGCCGGCGTGGAGGTTTCTTATCAGAAGGATGCCATCACCGTGCTGAGGAACAGTGCCTACCGCTTCAACATCTCAGGCGGGAGCAAGGAGACGCAGGACGACGTGAGCGTTGCCCTTTCCAGCATCCGCTCGGATGGCGACGATGCGGACCTGACTGTACACGACAAGATCAGCGCGTGGATGCGCAGCATCAATGCCGACAACAGCAAGACGTTGTCGTACACCCGCCTGACCGTCACGCCCATCTGGGAGTTCTTCGGCGGCGACAAGAGCGAGGCCGTGCGCGAGTGGATAAAGAAGAACTACCCCGAGGCTTACAAGACTTTTGGCATTGAATAATGACACGGACTAAGACAGCGCACATCCTCGCCACCGCCCTGCTGCTGTGCTTGGCTGCATGCAGCGACGACCTGACGGAGCTACCCCTCGCGCCCGACGACGGCGCGGGGGCAGCCTCCGTGTGGCACTCTCCGGAGGTGCTGACCCGTGCGCAAACCCAAGCGTACTTCCTGCGCGACCACGCCGTGGGCTACAGCTACAACGCCCTTGAGGGCCGCGACTGCTCCATCGACGACGTGCGCTGCCAAGTGGTGAACCGCGACGAGCTGAACCGCCTGGCCGACTCTTCCGCATATTTCCTCTACACCGTGAACAACGAGCAGCAGGTCAGCGCCAGTGGCAGCGTCTATCACTCCGTCACCGAGTATGTGCAGAACGCTTTCCTCAAGGCCACCGCCGAGGCCAAGATCACGCTGATAGGCGGCGGCGAGGCGAAAGCCAAGTGCAACATCTTCGAGGACGGCGTGGAGGATTGCCTCATCGTGCAAGCCTCCGACAATGTGACCAGCGGCACCTACCGTATGGATGCCTACGCCGTGGCGGAGGTGGCCCAAGAGCATCCCGAGGTGCTCACCGCGCCGTTCCGCGAGGCCGTTCGTCAGGTGGCCGCCGCACCCGAGAGCCAGTGGCAGGCCTGCGTCGATTCGTTCATCAACGTCTATGGCACCCATGTGGTGACGGCTGCCGAGATGGGAGGGTCGCTCGACGTGCTGGTGCAGGTCAACGAGAAACGGTTCAAGACGAAGGAGGAGATGGACGTGGAGCTCAGCGCCGACGTACTCGCCGGCCTCTTCAAGGGGGCCTGGGCATCGAACAAGACCTCTGCCGACTATGAGTTCCTGCAAGACGCGCGTTGCAACATCACCGTCCGTGGCGGCGACGTGAGCCTGCTCGACCGCCTGACCAACCTCAGCGCCTACAGCGTGGCTGCTACCGACACGTCGGTGATGGCACTGTGGCAGAAGAGCGTGGTGTTCGACGCCAACGACTTCACCAAGTCCACCGCCGCCGTCATCGACATGGACTTCACGCCCATCTATGAATTAGTAAACGACCCCGTAGCTTACCAGCGGTTGTCTGCTGTCATCGACGGCGACGTGCAGGACCTCATCGACCTCATGGGCAATCGCAACTTCGTCAACGTGTCGTTTCCATACGATAAGAACAAGAAAGTATCCGCTGAGTTTGTCTATGACCGCTACACCTCTAGAATGTCATCTACAAACCCTGCCGTCACCGATATCATCTTCGCTGGTCACCATATAGCCACCATCTGCAAAGAGCTGGTGAATGAAATAGATTCTTCTGAGTATGTGCGCATCATCTATCCCATCTATGAAGGGCGCATACAGTTGGCCAATGGTCTCACCTACCACAATGGACACGCCTACCGCGTGGCATGGCGCGGCGAACGGTGTTCTGTCACCGACCTCGGCGAACAGGCAAAGCCTACCACTGTCTACATCACCGCAGGCGTGCCTGGGTTCACCGCCTATGAAAATATCAGCTACAATGCAGGTCATCTGCTGCTTGGAATTGAAAGTGACACGCCATTCCTACCAGACGGCACCTCTAACAGCAACGCCCAACGGTATGCTGTAAAGAAGATTGGCAGCCATTTTTACCTACCCGCAAGCAAAGGGAACAACACGATAATGGGCATACCTAATTGGAGCTACGACAAACAAACCGAAATGATGAAACGCGACAACGACTACATCTACATCTATAACCCCAAAGAAATGCGCTATGTGGAATAACCGCCTCATCATCCCCCTGCTCGCCGTCTGCTTGTTGGCACTCGCCGCTTGCCACGACGACGATGACGACTACCCCACGGGCGGCACCCCTTGGCAAGCCGAGGTCAGCGAGGGCGATCTGCTGAGCGCCGAGCATCACTACAACACCGTGGGCATCACCCTCAGCGGCGACGTGCCGGCGGGAGCCACCATCACGCTCTCCACCGATGCCGACTGGCTGACGCTCGATGCCGACACCCTGCCCTCCGACGGTCTCTTCGACGTGCTGCCCGATGCCAACGAGCGCGGCACCACCCGCGACGCCACCCTCACCCTCACCTGCCAGGCCGACGGCTCGCAGCGGCAAGTGGTGCTGACACAGGAGGGCGACGACGGCAGCAACGCCGACAACGACTGGCACATAGGCCAGGGCTTCAGCTGCTTCGACGACTACATGAGCGAGGCCAGCCTGCGCCGCTCGGTCATCAGCGTGGCCCGTCTGCAAGCGCTTGACTACCTGAGCGGCGTGGTGTCCGTGCAGGATGCCGTGCGCGGCGAGGAGGACATGGAAGTTTATACCGCCCGCTCGCTCGTCGAGATGCAGTCCGTCCTGACCAAGACCACCGAGACGAAGGTCAACGCCCTGTTCTACAAGAAGACCGTCAAGCGCTTCACGAAGGTCTCCACCCACTCTACCAGTGAGCAGTGCTACAGCTATGCGCGCATCAACCGCATCGTCGGCTCGCGCACCATGGACGAGGGCAACCTGCGCTACCTGCTCCACAACAAGGAGCTGGTCAGCAGCGGCGACCTGCCCTTCACCGACGACTTCTACAAAGCCTACCGCAACATCACGGGTGCCGCCAACGACGCCACCCGCGCCCGTGCCATCCGCGACATGCTCAACACCTACGGCACCCACATCGTGGTGCAGGCCTCCCTCGGCGGTGCCATCGACCTCGTGGCGTGCTACCAGCGCGATGACGTGACCACCCTCACCGAGACGGCCGAGACGGTCAGCCGCAAGGTCTTTGGCCGAAGTTCCTCGTCCTCGTCCTCCTCTTCCGAGAGCAGCGTCTCCAGCAGTTTCTCCGCCCAGGGTGCCATCACCATCAGCGGCGGGTCGAAGGCGGCACGCACCGCCTTGGAGAACCGCGTGAAGCAGCTCTCCACGGGCGGCTCGCTCAGTGGCACGGAACTCGACAACTGGATCAGCACCATCACCAGCTCCGCCATGAACGACGGCAACCAGCGCAAGAACCTCGGCGTTGTCAGCTTCCGCTTCATCCCCATCTGGGACGTGTTCGCCGACCAGACCATTAGCCGCGAGGTGATGGCGCAGGTCGTCGGCATGGCCGAACAGGAGAGGAACAACTTCTCCGACAAGGAGCTGGGCTTCGACAACTACCGCCTGCCGCTCACCTCTGCCCTCATGGACTTCAGCACCTCGCCCGACTCCACGCTCGTGCGCCTCGTCTATGCCAAGCCCAGCGGCTCCAGCGAGGCCGTGCCCATCGCCGAGGTGTGCAACGAGTATGTACCCACCGTCCGCGCCGACCGCCGCATCACCGTGGTCTATCCCATCGTCAATGGTACCACGCGCATCACGCAGGGCCTCTTCCCAGGCGACGGCGAGGGCAACCGCCCCGCGTGGCTCGTCTTTGGCGGCAGCGACGTCTATGTCAACCCCATCGACGGCTACGGCTCCACCGACCACCTCGACACCATCTACTACCTCCACGGCTCGCTCTACCCCACCGACATGGGCGTGCCGCTGCGCAACGTCCAGCTGACCACACAAAGCCACTACTTGACCTTGCGCTACTACAACTACTTGACCTTGCACTACTTCTACTGGGATAATAGTAATAGAACCTTCTACGACGTCAGCTATCCTGTGGTAAAGTTAGGTTCCATGTACTGGACGCGCCGCAACATGAACACGACGGACGCTCCGCAGTGGAGCCATGAGATCGGGTGGGATAGAGATTTGAAAGATATTAACTATATGCTCTATGCTCGAGTCGCCGGCTATGACCCCAAATACGACGATTTCGACACAGGCCTCGACATGCTACTCCTATGCGAGTTCAGGAATGGGGGTTCGTATGGTGTCAATAAAGCCGTGTACTCCTATGATGAGCGATGGAACAGACTCTGGTATTATCCACGTCGCAGCGACTTGACCGACTTGCAGCAGTATGTAGGCGGGCACCTGAAGTCGCTGTTCGCCGGACAGCAGTCGGGCTTCGAGGCGCAGTTCGTGGGCTACTACGCCACTTACGATGTCCTGAGCAATGACTGGTTTAGCGATAATCATAGGGAGCTACGCTACAACGGCGAGCAATGCTTCGTGGTCGCCAGAGATGATTGGGATGAAGTCACAGTGCTTATCATCTCACCCAACTACACGTGGCGGCAGGTCATTGACGACAACGATGACCGTAGCCTGTATCCCGTGCGGCTTTGCCGTGACGCAAGTTTCAATTATATAAGACAAAGCGAGAAGGCTGCCCAATATGGAACTCCGTGACTACCTCCTGCCTCTGCTTGCCGCCGTGCTGCTTGCCGCTTGCAGCAGCGACGACGACAGCTTTGACCGTGGCGCGGCGCAGAGCCGCGCCACGGTGACGCTGCTCTGCGCCGTGAGCGGCTTAGGCGACAACAGCTACAACGACGACGCGGCGGCGGGCTTGTTTGCCTTTGCCGAAGAAAGTGGGACAACGCTGCGCCTCTTGCAGCCCGACGACATGGCGGAGGCCCGGACGATGTACCGGCAATGGCTCAGCGACAATGCCGAGGCCGACTCCGTGGTGCTCGTAGTGGGCAGCACGGCCTACGAGCAGATAGTGAGCGAAGCGCCGCCCACACTCACGGGCGAAGGCAGCCGTGTGTTGCTCTTCGAGTCAGAAGCGGCATTGGAAGGAGTCTCAACAGTCATGTTGAACCGGTACGGCGCGTCGTGGCTTGCCGGTGCGATATCGCAATCGTTCGATGCCCTCATACTGGCAGCCGCACCCGGTGTCTCCACTCTGGAGGAATCCATCGCAGGCTTCCGCGACGGTCACGAAGCGGCAGGTGATGGAACGCGCCACGTCACCCTGCAGTATCTGGCCGAGGGGGAGGAGGGATTTGCCATGCCCGACAGTGCCTATCATGTCCTCTCTGCCCGTGCCGACAATTTTTGGGACTATGATGAGATGATTTTCCCCCTGCTCGGAGGCTCCGTGACGGGCGTTGTCAGTTGTCTGAACAGCGACGAGTTCTGCACGGCGCTGATGGTGGGCATGGATGTAGACCAAGGGAGGCAAAGCTCGCGCATCCCCTTCTCCCTCGTTGTCCGCATCGGCGACACGCTTAAGCAATATCTGGACGACTGGCGGACAGGGAAAGACTGGTCTGCCACGCGACGGCTCGGTCTCGCAGATGGTATGGTGGACATCACCTTAACGTCCAATTTCTGGAAAAATCTAATCATCTATGACGAACGTTACGATGAGGAGGACACTTTCCTAAACCTGTACAACAGTTACCGAGAAGAAGCAATCAGGAAGGAGGCGGAGTATGAAATACAGTAAGAAGTGGATGTGGATAGTCGGTGTGCTGGGCATTACGGCATGTGCAGACAGCGGCGACCATGCCGACACACAGCAGACGACCCACGTGGTAAACGTGGCAGTGATGATGGAGAAGGGTGAACAGGAGCGATGGGAACGTACGGCAACGTGGGCTCTCGACAATATAACCAAGGCACAACAGGGACTCGCTGACCGGGTGGAACTGCGACTGACCTTTCACTGTACGGACGATGCAGACATCGACGAACAGATGCAGCAACTGGCAAAGGACACTACCGTCCACGCCATCGTGGGGCCTACCTCTTCTGACCGGGCAGTACAGATGGCAGCCACGCTGAATGGGCGCAAGGCATGGAACAAACCGATGATTACACCTTCAGCTACACAAGTGGAGTATCAGCGTAAGTTTGCCAACACTGCCTTCGTCTGGAATATAGCGGAGAGCGACATTGCGGAGATAGAGGTGCTGATGGCAAAGTTGGCACTTTCGGGCAACAACAAGGTGGAGCTGTTAGCCGCAGACGATGGCAACACCGAGTCGCGCAACGCCTACGCCGAGTGGTTCGGCTTTATCGCCGAGGAGTATGGGTTGCAGGTGGAGCGTGTCTGCCTCTACAAGACAGCCGACGAAGTAAGGAAGTATGTCCGGCAGTTGTGTGGCACGAATTGGAAGGTGTCCACGAATTATCTCCTCTTCAATCCCTCCAGCCCCGACATGGCGGCAGCCTTCGATGACGAGGTGGGGCGCATGAAAGCGGAAAATACCGGGAAATACTTCTACACACCCCTCATTTTCTGTAGTGACGCTTTCGTCTCCGACCAGACGGCTTCTACAGTCAACCACGCCCAATACCAGGGTGTAGATCTCTACGCCTTGCCAGAATCAGGATTCCATCAGGCTTATCGTCAACACTTCGGTGAGGATTTGGTGAATGGTGAGGCTCAGTTCTATGACGCACTCTGCCTCGTGGCATACGCTGCCACACTCGCACACGCCACCTCCACCACACTCAACGAAGCCATCAGCAATGTGGTGGACGGAAAAGACGGCAATGGCGGCAGTTGGCTACCCGCAGATATGCATGGAAACTTCCAGCAGTTGCAACTTGGTCGGACACCCGATATTGACGGCGTGAGCGGCACCTGGACCTTCGACGAACAGACGCACTCCAGCGTGACTGGCAGTACGTTCCGCTTCTGGCGACTCAACGACGGACAGTTCGTCACCACCGAATATATCAGTACCGAGGGAGGGAAGCGCACCTCCTCATCGAAGAACGTATGGGACTGGACGGCATCGAACATGCAGACCTTCAACGCGACGGAAGGGAAGACCCTCACCTATCCTGCGCTCCACGACCGCTGGGCATTGCTCATCGCAGCCTCAACAGGCTGGGGTAACTACCGCTTTCAGGCTGACGTTTTCGCCATGTACCAGATTCTTCTCCAGCACGGCTACGATGACGACCATATCATCTTGATTTGCGAGGACGATGTGGCAGACAACAGCAAGAATTTTGAACCAGGTGTGCTACGTGTGAGTGACGCAGGCGACAACCTCTATGACGCCTCAGCCATAGACTATCGGCTCAGCAATCTTACCACAACCGACATTGGCGACATCCTGCAAGGACGACAGAGTGACCGTCTGCAGCAGGTTATCAGCTCCGACTCAACGGACAACGTGTTCATATTCTGGAGTAGCCACGGTTCACCAGGATCATTTGACTTCGGCGAATCACGTACGATGACCTACGATCAGATGAAAAGTATCCTCACCGACACGCCCCACCGCAAGATGCTTGTAGCCGTAGAGGCATGCTACAGCGGAGGACTCGGTCAGCGTTGTGAGGGGTTGCCCGGCACACTCTTCATCACAGCAGCCAATCCGTGGGAAACAAGCCATGCCGCCGTGTGGAGCGACCATCTCGGAGTATATCGATCCAACGGTTTCACACATGGTTTCCAAGAAGCAATCGATGCCAATCCCGCCATCTCCCTACGCGACCTCTACTACATGCTGGCACGCACCACCAGCGGCTCCCACGTCAAAGTCTATAACGCCACCCACTACGGCAACATGTATGACAACTCTATCAGTGAATATCTTGGGGTAAAGTAAAAATTTTGGTTCTTCCACTTTTCGAGCTGGTGAGACAGTGGAATGTCAACTACTAAGTTGCTCTTAGTTTTGAGTATCAGTGGTCCATTCAGGACATGTACGCCCCGAAGGGGCAGACTGCGCCGAGCATCGGGGCAAGGAGCTTTATGGGCTTTCGGCCCGAGGTTTCACTCGGAGTGCCGCCCACAGTGAACTGATTTGTTTTTCTCAATAACCCATGGTCGAAATTTGGAAATCAACAAGCTAAATCATCCTAAAAGCTAAAATACCCGTGTGTGAAAATGCGCGAAACGGCTCTATTCTGCTGACTTTTTGACAAAATACGCCAAGACCCCCTACAGATACCTACAAGCCCCCTTCGAGACACCCCATTTTTTCACTCGAGTGAATTGATCAAAACACTCGAGTGAAATGATCGATTCACTCGAGTGAAATGACCCCACCACTCGAGACACTTTTTCGGCGTTTTATCAGAATGTAAACAAATCATGGGAATATGGGGGTTTTACAAGAAAGCCAGTAAGCACCAATGATTAACAAAATCGATGTTAATCTATTAAGACATCCGGAATACTGTTGCGGCAGTGAGGGTTTCGCCGCAACTGTTCAACACATCTTAGCTTTGAGCATTAGTTGCGCAAGTTGTTTTTGGAACCTTACATTAACATGTCAATGCCATGACGTGTCGGTATCGATGCCATAGCGGTAGATACGCGCCAGTTTCATGTCATAGATAAGTGTGGAATATGCCGGTATGTATGCCGAAGTGTAGTCAGACGTGCCGTAACCGAGGTAATACGGTACATACACGAGCCAGCGGTCCCCTTCATGCATGTGCATCAATGCGGTACCGAACCCGACGATACTTTGACTGACACCGAAGAGTGTCGGTACATCCGTCTCCTCGTTCAGTGTGTTGCCACTGTAACTCTTTGCGAAGTTATAGCCTTGCGGATGATCGCCGGTAGGCATGAGCCGTCCTGAGTAATGCACCCTGATGGAGTCGGAGTACAGCGGACTGGTTGTACCAGCCCCTGTCTCCAACTTCTTCACGTAAATGAAATATTCATTGTGTCCCAGATATATCTCAGCGGAATCGCCTACGGTGTACGACTTGATTATCTCCCATGTGCCGTCGGCATTGGTTGACGCGACACTGGCGATTGAGTCGATGAAACGATCATTGCGTACTTTCCAGTCAGCATACTCGCTCACCTCGTCCTGCTCGCTGCACGAACAGGCCAGACACGCCACAGCCGCTAAAGCGCACAATGCTTGGCTTATTCCCTTTATCCTTACTGCCATTATCAGTTGTTCAGTTTCTTGAGAAGACTGGTGATGGTAACCTTGTCCTCAATGATTCCCTTCAAATCAGCGATATTCACCCTCTCCTGTTCCATGGTGTCGCGGAAACGGATAGTGACGGTGTTGTCCTCAAGTGACTGGTGGTCGACAGTGATGCAGTAAGGAGTTCCTATGGCATCCTGACGACGGTAGCGTTTACCGATGGAGTCTTTCTCGTCGTACTGGCAGTTGAAGTTGAACTTCAGGTCGTCGAGAATCTCGCGTGCCTTCTCCGGCAGACCGTCTTTCTTGGTGAGCGGCATGATGGCGAGCTTCACCGGAGCCAACGCAGCCGGCAACTTGAGTACCACACGTGTCTCGCCGTTCTCCAACTTCTCCTCCTGGTAACTGTGACACATAACGGAGAGGAACATACGGTCTACTCCGATGGAAGTCTCTATGACATACGGAGTGTATGACTCGTTCAGTTCCGGGTCGAAGTACTTGATGCTCTTGCCCGAGAACTTCTCATGCTGTGAGAGGTCGAAGTTGGTGCGGCTGTGTATTCCCTCCACCTCCTTGAAACCGAACGGCATCCTGAACTCGATGTCTGTAGCCGCATTGGCGTAGTGCGCCAGTTTCTCATGGTCGTGGAAACGGTAGTTCTCCGCCCCAAAACCAAGGTTCTGATGCCATGCCATACGAGTCTTCTTCCAAGTGCTGAACCAGTCAAGTTCAGTTCCCGGCTTGATGAAGAACTGCATCTCCATCTGCTCGAACTCCCTCATACGGAAGATGAACTGGCGCGCCACTATCTCGTTGCGGAACGCCTTGCCTATCTGTGCGATACCGAACGGTATCTTCATGCGCCCAGTCTTCTGCACGTTCAGGTAGTTCACGAAGATACCCTGTGCTGTTTCCGGACGCAGGTATATGGTGGATGATCCGTCAGCGGTACTTCCAAGCTCCGTCTTGAACATGAGGTTAAACTGACGAACCTCAGTCCAGTTCCTTGTTCCGCTTATCGGACAGACTATCTCCTCGTCGAGGATAATCTGACGCAGCTCGTCCAAGTCCATGGCGTTCATCGCCTTCTTGTAACGTTCGTGAAGAGCGTCACGCTTTGCCAGTTCCTCAGATACCTTAGGACTGGTCTCGCGGTATTTCTGTTCGTCGAAAGAGTCACCGAAGCGTTTCCGTGCCTTAGCCACTTCCTTCTCTATCTTCTCGTCGTATTTGGCAATCTGGTCCTCGATAAGGACATCCGCGCGGTAACGTTTCTTGGAGTCTTTGTTGTCAATCAAAGGGTCGTTGAACGCATCCACATGCCCTGACGCCTTCCAGATGGTAGGGTGCATGAATATCGCGGAGTCGATGCCGACAATATTCTCGTGCATGAGTACCATGCTCTGCCACCAGTACTGTTTGATATTGTTTTTCAACTCAACACCGTTCTGTCCGTAGTCGTATACGGCTCCCAGTCCGTCGTAGATGTCGCTTGAAGGAAACACGAAACCATACTCCTTGCAGTGTGACACTACTTTCTTAAAAACATCTTCTTGTGCCATTTTATATCTTGTCTTTTGTTCTTTTTCCTATCAGAAAGGCCTTCCTAATGGCATGACACCACTAAAGCCCACAGTTGGGGGACAAAGGTAATAAAAAAAAACCAACGGATAAGCCACATGACATAATTATGCCTTATTATTAAAGGTAATTAAACTTTCCGACCCCATATTGAAGAGTAAGTCTACCACGCTCAGGTCTGACAGGAAACCGTGTTTTCCCGCAAACACCTGATAGTATTCAGAGACTGGACGGCAGGGGTTGCACGACAAATCCACATGCCTCAAGTCCAACAGGTCGGTGATGAGTGTCAGCAAATCATGGTTGAAGTCCACAAGAAATTCCTGCTTTCCCTCATAGACCCGAAGGAAATCATCCCGGTAGTACTCGAAGAAGGGACTGTTGAAGTATGTCGATTCCAGTGCGTGCCAGTGTTTCCGTCTCCACCCGTCGTGTTCGCTTATCCTGACATCCTTGACCAGTTGCGGCTTGTGGCAGGACTTCTGCACAGGAACGGTCAGTTGAAGCGGTCCGTTGGGTGAGTCAATCATACAGTGGTTGTAGCCGCCATGCTTGTCGAACACCACCTCATTGTCGGACTCCGGCATTCCTTCCGCTATCCATTTCATCCACCAGCTCACTGGGGACAGGTATCCTGTGGTCATACTCATGTGAATTACAGTCTATGCTCATCAAACGTCTTGCAAAGGTATGAATAATTACTAAAACAGCAATGCCGCAGGGCATTATACTCGTCTTCAACATCGTTGTGTCATTATTTTTGTCTACCTTTGCAGAAAAATTAAGCTACATCATGACAAAAGCGATAATCACAGTCGTAGGCAAGGATACCGTCGGTATCATTGCTAAAGTGTGTACACACCTTGCGGACAACCAGATAAATATCCTCGACATAAGCCAGACCATCGTACAGGGCTATTTCAACATGATGATGATTGTCAGCATGGACAACTGCACCAAGGACTTCGGAAGCGTGACAGAGGAACTGACCCTGCTCGGCAACGAGATAGGGGTGCAGGTGAAATGCCAGCTTGAGGACATCTTTAACAAAATGCACCGGATATGATCAATATCAATGAAGTGTTCGAGACCAACAAGATGATCGAACAGGAGAATCTCGATGTCCGTACCATCACGATGGGAATCAGTCTGCTTGACTGTGCGGACCAGAGTCTGGAGACCACTTGCCGCAAAATAAAGGAGAAGATAAGCCGGTACGCCAGCAATCTGGTAAGTACCGGTGAGGAGATATCCCGTGAGTTTGCCATTCCCATTGTCAACAAACGCATATCCATCACGCCAGTGTCACTGGTAGGCGGTTCCTGTTGCGACACTCCGTCGGACTATGTGCGGATAGCCAAGGCATTGGACGAGGTGGCGCATGAGGTCGGGGTCAACTTCATAGGTGGATACAGTGCCGTGGTGTCGAAGGGAATGACGCGCAGTGACGAACTGCTGATACGGTCTATACCCGAAGCGATGGCGGAGACCGAGCGCATATGCAGCTCTGTCAATGTGGGTTCCACCAAGACGGGAATCAACATGGATGCCGTGCGCCTCATGGGCGAGATAATAAAACAGACTGCCGCACTGACCCGTGACAGTGATTCCATCGGATGTGCCAAACTGGTGGTTCTCTGCAATGCGCCCGACGACAACCCGTTCATGGCAGGGGCTTTCCACGGTGTGAGCGAGGCTGATGCCATCATCAATGTGGGAGTAAGCGGACCGGGCGTGGTGAAGTACGCCTTGCAGCAGATTCCCGACGCCAACTTCGAGGTTCTGTGTGAGACAATAAAGAAGACAGCGTTTAAGATAACACGTGTCGGACAGTTGGTCGCCCAGGAGGCAAGCAAACGTCTGGGTGTGCCGTTCGGGATAATCGACCTCTCCCTCGCGCCGACTCCGGCTATCGGGGACTCAGTGGCAGACATCCTCCAGTGTATCGGTGTGGAGAAGGCCGGCGCTCCCGGTACTACCGCAGCCTTGGCGCTGCTCAACGACCAGGTCAAGAAGGGCGGAGTGATGGCAAGCAGTTATGTGGGCGGACTCTCAGGGGCGTTCATTCCTGTGAGCGAGGACCAGGGCATGATAGACGCGGTGGAGGCGGGTGCGCTTACCATAGAGAAACTGGAAGCGATGACCTGTGTATGTTCTGTCGGACTTGACATGATAGCCATCCCGGGAGACACGACGGCTTCGACCATCTCTGGCATCATCGCCGATGAATCCGCTATAGGAATGGTCAACCAGAAGACTACCGCTGTACGTATCATCCCTGTCGAAGGCAAGAAGGTGGGCGACACCGTTGAATTCGGAGGTTTGCTGGGTTATGCTCCAGTTATGCCGGTAAACACGTTCAGTTGCAACCGTTTCATCAACCGTGCGGGACGTATACCGGCTCCTATACACAGTTTCAAGAACTAACCGTCACGATAATCAAACGCCCGTAAGTAAAGAGTATGAACAACAGTATAGTACAAGCGGAACTACAGCAATGCAGGACTCTTCTCACAGACCTGTGCCGGCACGACAACCCTCTGCTCGGCAGGGCTCTGACAACCATCCTCGGCCGTTCAGGCAAGATGATGCGCCCAATCCTGGTTCTGCTGTCAGCCAAACTGTTCGGTGGAATCAACGGAGGCACACTCAACGTGGCCGCCGCCTATGAGGCGTTCCATACAGCCAGTCTTGTGCATGACGATGTGGTGGACGAGAGCGACGAGCGACGTGGACAGGACTCGCTCAATTACGCCGAAGGCAATAAGGTGGCTGTGCTTGTGGGCGACTATATCCTTGCGTCCGCGCTCAAGTTCCTTGCGGACACGCACGACACCCGACTCGTGGACATACTCTCCAGTGCGGCACAGGGACTGTCCAACGGAGAGTTGCTGCAACTGTTGAACATATCCAACACAGACTTGTCGGAGACGACCTATTACGACATAATAAGGAACAAGACAGCCGTTCTTTTCTCCGCTTGTGCGAGGTCGGGGGCAATCACGGCAGGTGCGGAAGAGGATGACGTGGAAAACATGGGGCTGTTCGGTGAATACGTGGGCATGTGTTTCCAGATAAAGGACGATATATTCGACAACCTTACAGACGACATAGGTAAACCGACTGGCAATGACCTGCGTGAAGGCAAGATAACCCTGCCTACCATCTATGCCCTCACTCATTCGGCTACCGATTGCAGGGACATGGTGCGTAAGATAAAAGACCGTAGTGCCACTGAGGACGACATACAACAGGTGTTGGACTTCACCAGGCAGCACCGTGGAATTGAATATGCGACACAGGTCATGCACGGCTATGCGGACAAGGCCTGTGGGTTGCTGGACAAGTATAAGGACAACGAGGTCACACGGGCATTGCGCGAGTATGTGGACTATGTTGTAGGCAGGACGTATTAAAGACATGAGGATAACACTTCTACAACAGGACACCGCATGGCAGTCGCCCCAGTTCAACTTACGGAAAATAGGAGAGGCGATAGACAGGACTCCGGGTTCGGACCTTTACCTGCTGCCAGAGATGTTCACCACCGGCTTCCTCACCTATCCGCAGTGGTTTGCCGAACCAGCTTCCAACCCGGAGACTCTGCGGTGGATGAAGGAGAAGGCGGCGGCTGTGGACGGCGCTATATGTGGAAGCATCGCTGTGGAGGATAAGGGCAGGTACTACAACCGCATGTACTTCGTCCAACCCAATGGAACGGTTACGCACTACGACAAAAGCCACCTCTTCACTTACGGAGGCGAGGGCAAGCAGTATACCGCCGGCGACGACCGGGTGATCGTTGAATTCCGTGGAGTTAAAATCCTGTTGGAGATATGTTATGACCTGCAGTTCCCTATGTGGTGTCGCAACAACACCGATGCCGAAGGGAACATCCTGTACGACCTGATAGTGTATTCAGCCAACTACCCTGTGGCGCGCAGTGCGGCATGGGAGACCCTGCCTGTGGCGCGTGCCATAGAGAACCAGTGCTTTGTGGCTGTATGCAACCGTATTGGTGCGGACGACTATGGTGAGTATTACGGCGGATCCAGAATCATACACCCCTATGGACATACCATTGCGGACGGACCTGCGGATACGGAGTGCGAGATTACCGGAGACATCGACATGCCGACTCTCTTGAGATACCGTAAGAAATACCCTACACTACAGGACATTATATGGAACAAGTTTTATTAGGGAGCATGACTGGACGACACGGTTTCGTAACAGTCACCACATGACGGTATGATTACAGACAACAACAATTATAGAGAAGTTTATGAGAACACTCAACTTTATGAGGCTTTTGACGGTACTGTGCGTGGTGTCATGCATGTGCCGCCCGGTCTGCGCCCAGACGGAAGAGGGTGCGAGGCTCACCTGGGAAGACTTCATACAGTCGTTGTATGACGAGGGAAGTGATTATGACGAGGATGTCGTGGAGGAACTCTACGACATACACCAACACCCGATTGAACTGAACGGGGCTACCGCACAGCAACTCCAGCAACTGCCGTTCCTTTCTACGGTACAGGTTCTGGCGATAGTCGATTATGTGAGCCGCAACCGTCCCATGCTTTCTTTAGGGGAACTGATGTACATACGTGAACTCGATTATCCGACACGCATGAGACTGACGCTCTTCTGTTGTGTTGACGCGTCTGTCGCCGACCGGTCGCGCGATGTGCGTCTACGTGACCTCATGAGGTACGGCAAGCACGAGTTGGTCTTGCGTTCCGACTTTCCGCTGTATACCAAGGAGGGATTCAAGCCCAAGTCCGACAGTATACTGCTGAAGTCACCCAACAAGGTTTACCAAGGCACACGCTTCTACCATTCGTTCAGGTACCGGTTTGAATCGATGCAACATCTTTACGCCGGAGTGCAGATGGAGAAGGATGTCGGGGAAAAGGGTATCGACTATTGGGCAGGCTACGTGATGCTGCAGAAGATTGGCAGGATACAGAAACTGGTGATTGGCGACTATAAACTCAGTTTCGGACAGGGACTGGTGGTCAACAGCTCTATGAGTTTCGGAAAGATTTCCAGCATGTCGTCTTCATCGTCCACCAACCGGGGTATAAGCAAGCACTCGTCAATGTCGGAGGTGAATTACTTCAGGGGTGCCGCGGCTACCGTACGCCTACTCAGACGCTTTGACGTGACGGCATATGTATCTTTCCGTGACATAGACGGCACTGTCAATGCCAAGAGCATGGAGGAGAATGGATATGAGTCGGTCACCTCACTCAAACAGGACGGACTGCACCGCACCAAACTGGAGATAAGCAAAAAGGGTAATATGGACGAACTCTCTGCCGGTGGTGGATTCCAGTACAGCGGCAACAACTGGGGTATAGGCATGACCACCCTGTACTCTCATCTGTCCATACCGTTACTGCCCAAATACAATACTGAGGCAAGTCTCTACAGGATGTATAACCCGCAGGGGAATGACTTCAGTGCCACTGGCGTGAACTACTCGTTCCGCCACCGTCGTCTGTCGGTCATGGGCGAGACTGCCTTTGCCCTGAATTACATGTATGGAGAAAGGAGGAACAAGGGGTTGGCTACGGTAAATATAATAAGGTACACCACCAATGCCAATACCTCACTGGTACTCCTTCTGCGTCATTACGGCAAGCAGTACGCCACATTGTACGCCAACGGCTTTGGCGAGAACAGTAAGCCTCAGAACGAGTCGGGTGTATATGCAGGTGTGAAGACACAGGTGGCGAGCCGGCTGTATGTAGAGGCGTATGCCGACGGGTTCACCTTCCCTTACAGGAAATACCAGGTGTCGGACGGATCGAACGGAATAGACTGTATGGTCCGCGCCACGTACGTCCCTTCGGACAAGTCGTCCCTTGTTGTCAACTACCGCTTCAAATCGAAGCAGAAGGACTATAAGGTGAGTAAGGACGCGACAGAGTTGCATTACTATACCAACCAGAACCTCAAGATACAATACAGCAGACAGTTCACGCCCACCTTCTCCACCAAGACCATCCTCTATGGCACCCACGTGTTCAATCCGGATGTGTCCAACGAGTATGGTTTCATGCTGTCGCAGAACGCGCGACTTGCAAGCAGGACGCAGAGCGGTAAGCGCATAGACCTTATGGTGACCTACTTCAACACCACTTCATACAGCTCGCGTGTGTATCTCTACGAGCCGTCGTTAATCTATTCATCGGGGATGTCATCGCAGTACGGACACGGTATACGTTCCGTCCTTCTGCTGTCATATCCCATAATCCGCAACCTGTATGTCATGGGACGTTTATCAGTGTCCAAGTATTTCGACCGTGACACCATAGGCAGCAGTCTGGATGTGATAAACGCTGACCACAGGGAGGACTTGCAGTTTCTGTTGCGGTGGGTGCTGTGAGAGTCGGGACAGCTCCTGTCAATCTTCCATCCAGTCGCTGCGGTCGAGATTCCTGTAGCCGATGGCCTCGCCTATATGTCTGGACTGTATGTTCTCACTGCCGTCAAGGTCAGCGATGGTGCGCGCCACTTTCAGTATACGGTCGTAGGCGCGTGCGGACAGGTTGAGCCGTTTCATGGCGTCACGCAGACGTTCTGTACTCTGAGCGTCGAGACAGGCATACCTTGTCAGTTGCGAGGATGTCATCTGGGCGTTGCAGTGTACCCCCTTCACATCCTTGTACCTCTCTTCCTGTATCTTGCGCGCCTTGATGACCCTCTCACGTATCGTCGCGCTCGACTCACCCTTGGGCTTGTCAGCCATGTCGCAGAACGGAACACTCTCCACCTCCACTTGAATGTCTATCCTGTCCATCAACGGTCCACTTATCTTGTTGAGGTAACGCTGAACCTGTGACGGTGTACACACACAGGGATGGGTAGGATGGTGCTTGTATCCGCATGGACATGGATTCATCGACGCCACAAGCATGAACGAGCAGGGCATCGTGATGTTATAGCGCGCCCTTGATATGGTTATAACCCTGTCTTCAAGGGGTTGGCGCAGTGTCTCCAGCACAGGCTTGGAAAACTCGGTGAATTCATCGAGGAACAGTACTCCGTTATGTGCGAGACATATCTCTCCGGGCATGAACGTGGTGCCGCCGCCCACCAACGCCACGTCGGACACCGTGTGGTGGGGCGAACGGAAAGGACGTTGGGTTATGAGTGACGTGTCCTTCCCCAACTTACCTGCAATACTGTGTATCTGGGTAGTCTCCAGACTTTCCGCAAGTGACAGCGGAGGCAAGATGGAGGGGATGCGCTTTGACATCATCGACTTGCCGCAACCGGGACTGCCGACGAGTATGATGTTGTGTCCACCGGCCGCCGCCACTTCAAACGCCCGCTTGACATTCTCCTGTCCCTTTACCTCATCGAAGTCGAAGTCGAAATGGCACTGCTGCGAGAAGAACAACTCACGCGTGTTGATTTCTGTAGGGACAATAGTGGACGTTCCCGAGAGGAAACCCACCACTTCCATGAGGTGTTTGATGCCGTACACCTTCAGTTTGTTCACCACAGCCGCCTCACGCACGTTTTCTTCCGGCACGAACAGTCCCTCAAACCCCATTTGCCGTGCTTTGATTGCAATCGGAAGCGCGCCCTTCACCGGCTGTACCGTGCCGTCAAGACCGAGTTCCCCCACAAACATGTTTTTCTCAATGCCCTTCGTATCCAGATACTTCATCGACATCAGTATACCGAGGGCAATGGGGAGATCGAACCCCGACCCTTCCTTCTTGATGTCGGCAGGTGCGAGATTGACTATAATCTCCTTCATGTTTATCTTGTAGTCATTGTCTGCCAATGCGGACAATACCCTGTCCTGACTCTCGCGGACAGCGCTGTCGGGCAGTCCGACAATGGAGAAGCGTGACGCGGGACATTGGTTGATGCAAGTCTCGATGGTGACTGGCAGCGCGTCCAGTCCCTGTAGTGTCGCTGAATAAACTTTCGTTATCATTGTTGCCTTATAAATGGTTCTATAATTTTCTTAGTCTTTCCTCCAGAAACTCCTGGTCAGCAGAATCAATATGGGGAATATCTCCAGACGGCCTATGAGCATGAGCAGTGAACAGGTTATCTTGCTGGCGGGACTGAGTACCGCCCACGAATGGACTGGTCCGAAATAGTCCATCGCCAGTCCCACGTTGCTCAGTGACGAGAGCGACAGGCTCAAGGCTTCCGTGTAGTCCTGCCTAAACGATCCGTCAGTACCGCCCGTCTCTATATAGGTGTTGTCCACTCCACACAGGATGAGGATAAAAGTGCCTATTACGAGTGATCCCACAAAAAGGGTGACATAGGCGAGCAGTGTCTTTTGTACCGACGTGGGTATTATCTCGTTGTTCAGTTTCACGGGCGCGACCATCCGCGGGTGGATAATCCTCTTGAACTCGTTCTGCAGCACCTTCCACAATATAGCCCACCGCACACACTTGAATCCTCCGGATGTGGAACCGGAACACGCTCCGGCAAACATGAGGAATATCAGTACCGGCATCAGGGTCTGTGGCCACAGGGTGTAGTCGTATGACGCAAAACCGGTCGTGGTCTGTAGGGACACCGTGGTGAAGAGCGACTCGCGGAATATGGACTCAATGTCGCCGCCTCCGTTTCTTGCCATCATGAAGAGGGTGCAGATCAGTGTGGCGGCACATAGGAAGAAAAGGTAAACACGCAGTTCATAGTTGTCCAACACCTTACGTATACGTCCCTTCAGTACCGTATAATAAAGCAGCGTGTAGTTCACTCCCGAGAGGAACATGAACGCGGTCGTTACGTACTCGATGGCAGGAGAGTGCCACTGGTCGTGGAACATCGCCGAATGGGGCGAGAACCCTCCAGTGCCGGTTGTGGTCATACCTATGTTTACCGCATCGAAAAGACTCATGCCGCACAGCCACAAGGCGACGATACACATCAAGGTGAGTCCGAGGTAGATGGTTACAATCCATCTCACAGCCACACTGATGCGCGGATGTATCTTATCGTGCAGCGGCCCGGTGGATTCGGCTGCGAACAGCTTGACTTCACCGACACCGAACGCCGGCAGGATGGCAAGGGTGAAGAAGATGATTCCGATACCGCCAATCCACTGAGTCATACTCCTCCAGAACACGATACTCCGTGGCAGTATGTCTATATTGTCCATGACGGTGGCCCCTGTGGACGTGAACCCCGACATCGTTTCAAAAAAACCACTCGCAAAGTCGTGTACGCTGCCTGTAAGAAGGAACGGGATTGTTCCTATGAGGGAGAACACAATCCATACCAGCGACACAATCACATAACCGTCGCGGCGGTTGATGTTCTTGCCAGCGTTCCAGCCCACAGCCACTCCAGTGAGACCCAGTGCCAAGGCACAGACGACAGCCCATACGAACGGCATCACATCCTCACGGTAGAGGAGGGCTACACAGAGTGTGACAACCAAGTTGCCCGCCTCGATGAAAAGCAGGATTCCTATTACCTTGAGTATCTGTCGCCAGTTGATCATTGCATGCGCCGTTTATTTGGTGAAGTACTTGTCCAGTTTCTTCAGTATCTGACTGGCACAGAACACGACTACCCTATCGCCAGCCTTCAGTTGTGTCTGTCCAGACACCAGCAGCCCTTTGCCGTCACGTATCATCCCACCGATATTGACGTTGTTGGGCAGTCCTATCTCCATCACCGGTTTCTTTGTCACATGTGAGTTTTCCTTGATGATGAACTCTGCCACATCGGCATCAGCCACAGTCAGCATCTTCACGTTGTTGACATCGGCTTTCAACAACATCTGGTAGATATGGCTTGCCGCCATCATCTTCTTGTTGATGATGGTGCCAACATCGAGCGACTCCGCCATGTCGAGGTAGGAGAGGTTCTCCACCTGCGCGTATGTGTTGCATATCCCGTTCCTGCGGGCAGCCACACATGCCAGTATATTCTTCTCGTCGTTGTCGGTAAGTGCCACGAACCCTTCGATATGTTTGTAGCCCTCGTCTTTAAGCAGGTCTATGTCATAGCCGTCACCGTTGATTATGAGTGTCCTGTCCTTGGTTAATCGTCCAAGTTCCTCACACCGCGCGATGTCGGGTTCGATAATCTTCACCGAGTAGTTGTCGGGAATGGCCCAGTCGGTTCTTACCGAGAGTTTGCCTCCACCGATAATCATGATGTGCTTCACCGCCGGATAATTGTCCTTACCAACGAGATGGCGTATGTTGTTTATCTGGTCTCTTGTGGTCATGAAGAACACAAGGTCGTTGGAAAGGATTTTCTCTTCTCCCCTCGGTATGATGGTCTCGTCGTCCCTCTTTATGGCAACCACATGAAACCGGTGGCCTGCCATACCTATCTCTTTCAGTGAACAGTCAATAAGATGGTTTCGGTTGTCCTCGCGCTGACGCTTCTCCAACGGGTTTGTGTCGTGCATCTTCACACTGAGCAACACCAGACCTCCGTCGAACTCCCACAACTGCCTTATCCAACTGTGGAGTACCGACGCAGCTATCTCCTTTCCGGCAAGGTATTCGGGGTAAATGAGGGAACTGATGCCAGCATTGTCGAATATCCTGCGGTGTTCTTCCGCCATGTACTCGTAGTTGTCTATCCTCGCCACGGTACGCTTGGCTCCCAGTTGTCTGGCAAGCATACAACAGAAGAGGTTTTCGCTCTCGTGGGGCGTGACAGCGATGAAGAGGTCGGCACTGCTTATGTTCGCTTGCTTGAGTCCCTTGATGGATGTCGGTGAAACCACCAGTGTCATTATGTCAAGGTCGTTGTTGAGCTTGGCCAACTTGTCCTCGTCCTTGTCGATGAGGATGATGTCGAGGTTTTCCCTTGAAAGCATTCGTGCAAGATGTGTCCCCACCGCTCCCGCACCGGCGATAACTATCTTCATTTTTCTTCTATGGCTTTACAGATGGAGTCTGCGTCCAGATGTATCAGTTTCCTCAGTTCACTGATGGAACCGTGTTCCACGAATTCATCGGGGATACCCATACGTCGTATCCTCGTTCCGTATCCGTTGTCGTTGACATATTCTGCCACCGCACTTCCGAAACCACCGTTGAGGACACCGTCCTCGACGGTGACTACATAGTCGAACCTCTCGCACACCTCCTTGAGTATCTCGGTGTCAATCGGTTTGAGGAACCGCATATCATAGTGTGCCACACTCAGTCGCTTCCCCCGGTTCATGGCGTTCATCTCAGCCATGACGATGGCCTTGGCGGCTTCCATACCTATAGGACCGATGGTGAGTACCGCCACGTCATTGCCGTCCTTAATCTTGCGTCCCTTGCCAACAGGTATCTCCTCGAACGGGCAGCGCCAGTCTATGATAGACCCGCAACCACGTGGATAGCGTATGACGAAAGTGCCTTTACCGGGCAGTTGGGCGGTGTACATCAGTTTGCGCAACTCTCTCTCGTCGTATGGCGAGGCGATGGTGAGGTTCGGTATGGGACGGAGGAAAGCCATGTCGAACGCACCGTGGTGCGTGGGACCGTCCTCTCCGACAATGCCAGCCCTGTCGAGGCAAAGCACGAGGTTGAGGTTCATGATGGCCGCATCATGGATGAGGTTGTCGTAAGCCCGCTGACTGAATGACGAATAGATGTTGCAGAAGGGAGTCAGTCCGTCCTTGGCCATGCCGCCTGAGAAAGTGACCGCATGTCCCTCGGCAATCCCCACGTCGAAGGTGCGGTCGGGCATCGCCTTCATCATGATATCCATGGAACAACCGGTAGGCATCGCCGGGGTCACTCCCACGATACGGTCGTTCCGCTGTGCCAACTCCAGCAGTGTCTGTCCGAACACGTCCTGGTACTTGGGCGGCCGGGGCGTGTCACAGTCACATTCGAGGCGTTCACCGGATTCGTAGTCGAACTTGCCCGGAGCGTGCCATAGTGTGGCGTTCTGTTCCGCAGGAGCGTAGCCCTTGCCCTTGACTGTATGCAGATGGAGAATCTTCGGTCCTTTCATGTCCTTGACGGCACGGAGAATCCTTACCAGTTCTTTCACGTCATGTCCGTCGGCCGGTCCGAAGTAACGGATGTCAAGTCCCTCGAAGATGTTCTGTTGGCGAGTCAGGAGCGACTTGAGACTGTTGTGAAACCGTATGAGTCCCTTCTTTCGCCTGTCATTCAGTATGCCCCACTCGTAGAGTTTGAGCGAAGCCTTGTATCTGAGGTTGTTGTATGTACTGTTGGTGGTGAGCTTGAGCAGGTACTGTCTCATGCCTCCCACACTCTTGTCAATCGACATGTTGTTGTCGTTGAGGATGATGAGCATATCGTTGGGGGTACTGGACACGTTGTTGAGTCCCTCGAACGCCAGACCTCCGCTCATCGCCCCGTCACCAATCACAGCCACAACCCTGCGGTCGAGTCCCTGCCGTTTGGCTGCCACCGCCATACCCAAAGCCGCCGAGATGGAGTTGGAGGCGTGTCCGCAACAGAACGAGTCATAGACACTCTCTGAGGGGAAGGGGAACGGTTTCAGTCCGTGGAATTTCCTGTTGGTGCTGAACCTGTCCTTACGCCCTGTGAGTATCTTGTGTGCGTATGCCTGATGCCCCACGTCCCATACCAGCCGGTCGTCGGGTGTATTGAACACATAGTGTAACGCCACGATAATCTCCACTGCTCCCAGACTTGACGCGAGATGCCCGGGATTGACGGACAGTTCCTCTATGATGTCCTGACGAATCTCCTCGCACAACTGGGGCAACTGTTTCACTTCCAGTTTCCTCAGGTCTTGTGGGTATTCTATCTTCGACAGGAGTGTGAATCCTTTATTTTGTAGAGTCATATACGATTCTTGTTCTTAATCTGCAAAAATACGGCTTTTCCCCGATATTACAAAATAATAAACGTGTTTAACGCTCAATATTCACCTCACACGGACTTTTGGCTCTATTACATGAACCCGGTTTGTGCAACAACAGCAAAGCCTGAGACCGTTCGGGTCCCAGGCTTTATACCGGTTGATATTATTGGAATGACGGTTACTTAACGAATACTTTCTTGCCGTCAATGATGTTCAGACCTTTCTGTAGAGTGTTCAGACGCTGACCTGCGATGTTGTAGATGCCGTCTGCCGCCTCATCGGCCGAGATAATGCCGTTGATGCCTGTAGCTGTACCTATCACCTTACCGTCGCTGATGGTGAATGACGCCTTGAGGTCATCATCGCTTGTAGTGCGGCTGTCGATGTCTATACGCTGAGTCGCACTTGGGAAGATTGTGGCTGTGTACTGTGCCACCTCGTATGTGCCGTCAGCCAATGAACTGCCGTCGAAGTAGAACGTACCAATCAGACCGTCACCTGCGGCAATTGATGTCTCATTCGCTCCCGCTGTAACTGAGAGGAGCAGGTCATTTGGCTTTGAGTTGGTGAACATCTCCACCTTGTACTTTGAGAACTCGCTGGCGCAACGTTCGCTGTTCAGTGCGACATACTCCTTGTTGTCATTGTCGTAGATGGAGTTCTCCTTAGTCAGTCCGATGGGAAGGGCGTAACTTGCCTGCAAGCCGATGATGCTGGCTTCGTTTGTCATATAGATGTTTACAGGAATCTTTGATTTGGTCTCTGACTCACCAACCTTGATATAAAGGCTGTTGGTCTGTGCTTCCATTGATACGGCGGCAACCAATGCAGCAAGCGAAAGTAAGATTTTCTTCATATACAATTCTTATTTTTATTTGTTATTGTTCATTCAATCGTTATACTGGACTATAATCCACGGCAAAGATAAAGCATTAATCCATAACGGCAAAACATTTTAATCGATTTTTTGCGAATCCGTCTGTTTTTTCTTCTCCGGGACTCCGTTTTGTTGCTGTCGGATATATAGACAAAAACAAGTGCGGGACGGTTTTCACCGTTTTCCCACACTTGTCATGATATGCCTGTCATTCCCTATTATATATAAGGAGTGACGGTCTTTACACGAGATGGCGTATGATGTCCTCTCTGTCACCCGGAAGCATGTCGATTACCGGAATCTCTATCATGGTGTACGCTCCCGGCTGTTGTTTGAGCGACGCGCGGGCTACGTTCACCAGTACCTGCGCCGTAAGTGCCGGATTGTTGATTTTCATGTCGAACTCGAAAAGTTGGTTGTGGGTCTTGCCCGACACACCCTTGCGCACGAGGTTTACTCCGTGTCCCACATCATTGAGAGCGTCCACACTCGCCACCTGCATCACGTGGGTCTCGTCGTTCACGAAATAGGTGTCGGCCTTGATGGCTGCCTCCACCTTCTTGAAGTCAGCTCCGTCCTCTAGTTCCACATAAACCATGCGGCGGTGAATACCGGTTCCTACGGGGATGGTCATGGAGAGTGCGTCTCGTACACCTTCAATGGCGCGTACGGCAACGGAGTGTCCCATGGAACGGCCGGGACCGAAGTTGGTGTAACTGATTCCCTTGGGGGCGAGACTTTCCATCAGTGTACGTACGATGGAGTCACTTCCCGGGTCCCAACCGGCACTGATGACACTGACAGCCCCGTGTCGCTTTGCCTCCGCGTCCAGACTGCGGCGCAGGTCCACAATCTGTGTGTGAATGTCGAAACTGTCCACGGTGTTGATGCCGAGCGCAAGACATTCCTTCGCGTGTTCCTCCACCTTACGAGTCGGTGTGGCGAGGATAGACACGTCCACTTTCCCCAGTTCCCTGATGTCGGTCACAGCCTTGTATCCGTTGATAAACGGCTCGTCCACCTTGCGGCGCACTATTCCCGCACATTCCATGTCGGGTGCGGCTTCGATAGCCTCAAGCGCGTACTTGCCGATATTGCCGAACCCTACGATTGCTACTTTTATCATTTTCTTGTCTTTGGATTAAAAAAGAGGATGGCCGCAATGGATCATCCTCTTTTAGGTTTGGTGTTATTGATTACTTTGTCGCTACAGTCTCTGCCGCTTCCGCTGCATTGTGTTCCTTAATCTTACGTCCCAGCACAATGTAAGCTATAGGCGCTGCGATGAAGAGTGATGAACATGTACCGAAGATGACACCGAGACTCATGGCGAATGAGAAACTGCGGATGCTGTCACCTCCGAAGAAGAAGATACAGAGCAGCACGATAAGTGTACTGCATGAAGTGTTGATTGTACGTGTGAGGGTCGCGTTCAGTGAGTAGTTGAACAGCGTCTGCCTGTCACGGTTCGGGTAGAGTCCTATCTCCTCACGTATACGGTCGAAGATGACCACCTTGTCGTTGATGGAGTAACCGATGACGGTCAGGATAGCGCCGATGAAGGTCTGGTCAATCTCCAACGAGAACCCTATCCAGCCGTAGCAGAGCGAGTAGACTCCGAGGATAAGTATCGTATCCACTGCCAACGCCACAACCGATCCGATGGAGAACGCCACATTGCGGAATCTCACAAGGATATAGAGGAAGATGGCGATGAGGGCGAGAATGACGGACCAGATGGCTCCGTAAGTGATGTCCTCAGCGATGGACGGACCCACCTTCTGGGAACTGATAATCGAACCGCCCTCACGGTTTTCACGGTCGATGAACTGCTCAAGGCTGACGCTCTTGTCAATCATTCCGTTGTCAACCAGTGTGCGGTAAATCACCTCCTCAATCTCAGCGTCAACCTCCTGACCGCTGTCGTTGATGCGGTAGTTGGTTGAGATACGAACCATCTTGTTGTCAGTACCTATGGCGATGACCTGTGTTGTCACCTTGTTGCTTATGTTGTCGTCAGACTCCGCTTTCTCCTGAAGGTTCTCAGAGAGTACCCTGGCCACGTCCTCAGGCACTACCTCCTTGGCGAACTCAACCTTGTAGTTGCGTCCTCCGGTGAAGTCGATGGACTGGCTCAGTCCACGTATGCCCAGTGAGACGATGCTTACCGCAATGATGATACCGAAGACAGTGAACGACTTCTTGTAGTATCCCATGAAGTTGAAGTTTGTCTTGCGGAAAATCGCGTTGGATAAAGAAGTGGAGAATGTGAGGTCCAGCCACTTGTCGTTCTTGAAGAAATGCTCATAGCAGATATGGGTCAACCATACAGCGGTGAAGAATGAGCAGATGATACCGATGATGAGTGTCGTGGCGAATCCCTTGATAGGTCCTGTTCCGAAGTAGAAGAGGATGACACCTGTGATTATGGATGTGAGGTTGGAGTCGAAGATTGCTGAGAATGCGTTGCTGTAACCTGCGGACACAGCGTTCTTGAGGTTCTTGCCGGCTTTCAACTCTTCCTTGGTACGTTCATAAATAAGCACGTTGGCATCGACCGCCATACCCAGTGTAAGTACCATACCGGCAATACCCGACATTGTAAGCGCGGCTTGCAGCGACGTCAGTATTCCGAGGGTGAAGAAGAAGTTGAGCAGCAGGGCCGTGTTGGCTACCATACCAGCACGGAATCCGTACATCACGCACATGTAAACCATAAGTATGACGAAGGCGATGATGAAGGATATGAAACCGGCGTTGATGGACTCCTGGCCGAGGGACGGACCCACGATGTCTTCCTGCACAATCTGGATTGGGGCAGGCATCTTACCCGACTGAAGCACGTTGGCAAGGTCTTTGGTGTCACTTGCCGTGAAGTTACCTGTAATCTCCGTGCTTCCGCCGTCAATCTTGTTTTTCACGTTAGGCGCACTGTACACAACCCCGTCAAGCACGATGGCCACACAGTGGTTGATACTCCTCTCGGTGAGTGCGGCCCACTTGCGCGCGCCTTCCGTATTCATCTTCATGGTGACACAAGGACGGTTGTTCTGGTCGAAGGCATCCTTGGCTTCAGTCACCACGTCGCCCTCTATCGGAGCGCGTCCGCTCTGTCCTGTCTCACGTATGGCATAAAGGGTGAACACCTTTCCTGCCTTGTCCTCAGCCTTCACACCCCACTTGAGTGAGAGGTCGGTAGGAAGAATCTGCTTTGAAATCTCGCCTGTTACCAAACGGTTGATTTCCGCTGTGTCAGATGCGAGCGCATAACCCACAGCGCAACCTGCCCTGCCGTTGATAACCTGCAGGATAGAGAAGAGTGGGTTCTCCGCCTTCGCCTTTTCAAGTTCCTTCTCGTCGGTCAGCTTGTTGCCAGCCTTCGGTTGGTCGCCGGATGTTACCTGGGCGAGGATGTTCTCTTCCTTCTTTTCTTCTGTGGCGGTGGTGTCCTCCACAACTTCACTTGCCTCAGCCACCTCTACCGCAGTAGTGTCCTCAGTAGCCTCAGCGGTCTCCTCAACGACCTTGCCGTCGCGCAGGGCGGAGTTCAACTGACTGAGATACGGAAGTACCGCGTCGTTGTCGTATGTCTCCCAGAACTCAAGGCTCGCGCTTCCTTGCAGGAGTTTACGCACACGTTCCGGCTCCTTGATACCAGGGAGTTCCACCATGATACGGCCTGACTGTCCCTCCACCTTCTGGATGTTGGGCTGAACTACACCGAAGCGGTCGATACGGGCGCGGAGAACCACGAACGAGTTGTCTACCGCCTCGTCGATTTCCTTGTGCAGCACTTTCTCAATCTGACTGTCAGAGCTGTTGGGGTTGATCTTGCCCTTCAGCTTAGATGTGGAGAACAACTGCGCCAGATTGGCGTTCGGAGCGTTCTTCCTGTAGGTTTTGACAAAAAGTGAGATAAAGTCGCCCTGGCTCTCGCTCGCCTGTTTCTGCGCCTCGTTGAGAGACTGCACGAAGAGAGTGTCAGTACTGTAATCGGCAAGTGCCTTTACCACATCTGGAACGGACACCTCAAGAATCACGTTCATACCGCCCTTCAGGTCAAGACCGAGACCGATGGCGGTTTCACGACATTGCTTCAGGTTGTAGAGTCCCAAATAGAACGGATTCGAGTTCAGCGAATCCAAGTAAAGTTCTGCTTCCTTCTCTTCCATCTCTGATGCCTTGTTGTCCACGTAGCTGGTCACAGCCGAGAACGACAGATAGAAGATGCAGATAAGTGTTAGCGCAATGGCTAAGAACTTAACAAATCCTTTGTTTTGCATTGTTGATAATTGATGATTTATAATTTATTCTTTCATTCATTTATTGGTTTTTTGCCTCTACGGAGGCGGTCATTGGCGCAGTCGCTGCGTAACAAATGGCAAAGATAGTGATTTTTTTAGGTTTACAACATTTCGAGTGTGCAAAATATGGGATAATGGTCGCTTTCATATATTGTTTTGTCCACTTTTGCACCAAACGAATTGAAACCGTCGCTTATAATGATGTTGTCAATCCGGAAATACATGCCGTTGCGGTTATAAGTCGAACCGGGGCCGTTGCCCGATTCGGTATAGGCGTCTTTCAACTTGCGTGTTAATGTCTTGTGGACATAGGACAAGGGCGAGTCGTTGAAGTCTCCGCACATGATGACGTACTTGTTCGGGATCTGGTCTATGAGGGACGCTATGGTGTCGGCCTGCAGCGAACGGATGGAGTTGGCTTTCGCCAGTTTGCCTCCGAGCCACAGGAAACTGTCCTGCATGTCATACGCGTCCACTCCGTCGGTCTCGGTCAGCGGATTGGAGTTCCTTATCATATCCTTGTACATCTGCTTGTCCTCGTCGTCAAGGTTATACGACTCCAGATGGCAGTTTATAACCTTCACAGTGTCTGTCCCTATAAGCACATCGTAGAAATAACAGCTGGCGGACAGTGAGTTGAGGTCAACGGAACTGATGGACAGGATGGGGTATACAGAGAGTAAGGCGCAGTTGCTTTCCTCGGAGACCCCCACCTCTATGTACGGGTAAGCGGCTTTCAACTGGTCGTAGAGTTGCACCTGCCTTATGGTAGACACTTCCTGCAGACACACGATGTCGGCTCCACAACCGGCAATATAGCCGGCAATATCTTTCTTTCCACTGTTGTAGTTGAGGAACGAGTAAACGTTGTACGACATGACCCTCAGGGTCTTCCCCTCCGGTTCTCCCTGCATGATGTTTACCGGACAGAAGTCGCGTATGCCGTTCCAGCAGACTGCAATGCCCACGACACTTATCAGACAGCGTTTCCATCTGAGTATGACCCACACGGGTATGAACAGGATGGTGGCCACGAGGAACAGGGGCATGACCATGCCGAGGTACGACCAGTTGGGATAGGTGTGTGGCGGCAGGTACACCGAATAGGTGCATACGGCCATCGCGCCGGTCACCGCCACGTTGAGTGCCGACAGTACCCACAGAAGTATGTTCCATACCGTTTTCATCCCCTCGTCCGTCTGTTTTCAGTTGCCTACTTATTGTCGCCCGCGTCAAACAACCGTTTCTTCTCCTCGTCGGTCAGTTGGTCGTATCCGCTCTTGCGTATCTTGTCGAGGATACGGTCTATCTCGTTGTTCCGCTCCCTCTTCTGAGCGTTGAACTCATAGTCCTGACTGTGTTCGTTCTTGTTGTACTCACCGCTCGTGTACGGACGGGTGGAGATGGTTCTCCATTTTAATTTCGACGAAGTGCTGCTCGAAGTGAAGTAGGACGTGCGACGCGCCTTCTTCTTCCAGTAGAGTATGAGCAGTAAACCGAACAACATTCCACCGAGGTGGGCGAAGTGGGCCACACCGTCGGACGACGCCATTCCCTCAAACAGCTCTATGGCTGCGTATCCTATAACGAAGTACTTTGCCTTGATGGGAATCGGGATGGGGATGATGAACAGCCTCTCGTTCGGGTAGAGCATACCGAAAGCCAAGAGGATGCCGTAGACAGCCCCACTGGCCCCCACGGTCATCGAATAGGGCGAGATTAGTCCCAGGAGTTGTCCAGCCTCCTGCACCAGAGCCGCACCGATGCCGCACGCGAAGTAATAGGCGAGGAACCGTTTCCACCCCCATGTGTCTTCTATGACACGTCCGAACATCCACAGTGCGAACATGTTGAAGAACAGGTGCATGAACCCTCCGTGCATGAACATGTAGGTCACAAACTGGTACACATGGAAGCCGGGCGCACCGATATAGTACAGTCCGAAGATTCCGTTTATACCCATCACCATCTCAATCAGGTAGGCTATAATGTTTGCTGTGAGAAGCCACTTTACTGCTTTTGTCATCATAAGCGTTGTATGTTTTCTTTCGTTTTATTGTTCATCTATTCATTTGTGAGTATCTTGCCGTCAACGGTCATCCCCTCCGCGGAGATATACATTGCCCCGCACGACGAGTTGTTGTAGAACTCCACCGTCGCCCTGCCCTCGCTGTCGGTCTTCAGGTTGGGAGCCCAGTAGAGGGTGCGGCGGAAGTCCTCTGTCGGAGGAAGCGCCGAATAGTCCTCCATCTCGAACGCTGTCGGGATATTGAACCCCTCGAAGTGGGTGCGCCTGAGTCCCTTCTGCTTGATGCCGAACAAGGGGTGGCGGTACACGAAGAACACCACGGCGTGAACCGACTCCAGTCCACTTGCGACTACGTACTGGCGGATGGCTGACAGGTCCTCCGAGATGTACACGCTCTTGGCGACATCGAGGAAGTCGGGTATGTTGACCACACCGGTGTTGTTGTTGCAGTCAACGATGTCGACTTTCATCGATGAGTTGAGCCCCGTAATGCCCCAGAAGGTGTTGTCCACAATCCAGATTATGGGACGCTCATTGTAGGTGATACGTTCAGAAGACAGGGTGTAGCCCGTGCGGCTGCCGTCCTCGTTGATTGGCTGGTCATAGTCGAAGAACGGGTTCTTGCTTTTCAGCCAGTCGAAAAACAGTGGAACGTCCTCTCCCCGGTCCACATACCTGTCGGCGTCGTCGTCACAGTTGTACCTGATGGCGGAATGTCGCCGCGCCCCTCCTTCGTCTAACCACAGCACGTTTTCCGTATTTCCCAAGATGCGCCGTACCGCCTTCACCTTGATGGTGGGAAGCACGTGTGTCTTCCTGGTCACCGCCTCATATCCGTCCTCGTCCACCTCAGCCTTCTGCACCGACGGTTTGAAGTTGGGCTGCACCATCGGAAGCATACTTGCCTCGTTGGGGTAGATATAGCGTTTGGGTGGGGAGAAGTGGCGGTCGATACAGATATAGTAGTTGCGTTCCTTGTCCTCTTTCCTCGAAATCATCTGCAACGTCCACTCGCCTGTTATGTCCGGCACTATGTAGTTGTACCTGCCCACACTGTCGGTGCGCAGTCGCCCCTCGATGACCTCCCCCTTCTTGTTGTACATGAACGCACTTATGTCCACATCGTCCGGAGTGTACTTCTTTCTCTTGGACTTCACCTGTCCGAACAGGTAGTGCTTGTCCTCTATCGGTTGCCGGTTCATGGTCAGTGTCTGTCCGGTCATCAGCTGGAAGTCATAGCGTCTCCATCCCTGTATCATCATCAGCAGGTCAGCGTCCCTGCGGCGCTGCCTGTCGTCTGCCTCGAAATAATATTCCGGATGGTCGATATACCCCCTCACCTCACTTGCCAGCAACATCCATGTCCTCATGTTGCCAATCGGTCCGTTGTTCATCGTGGATGCGTCAACGGCTGAGAACGAGAGGGATGCGCCAGGCACTGTCCGCAGGTTGAACTTCACCTTGCAGCAGGGTGTCAGTTGGGTGGTGGCGGACGTGATCTGTATACTGTCCGCGGCCTTGGGTGCCGGACAGATGAAGAAAAGTCTCTCGCCAAGTGTCTGTCCGTTACTGTCGAACAGGGTGAGTTGGCTCACTCCCTCGGGCAGGTCGCTGCGGTTGAACGACACCGTGTTTTCCGGTTCAGCCGTCATGGTGTCGCAACGGACGATGGTTCCGTTGTGCATCAGCGCATAGCCCAACAACCGTCCCTGTATCCCTGGAGTGCTACTTACCGTAGCTGTCACTCTCTCGTCGTCCAGTGTGTTGAGGGTAAGCACGGAACCTTCCGCCCTTGCCTCGGGCAGGTCGAACCGCCTCTCCTTCGTTTTCCTGTCCTCTCCCCTCTGCTGGTTCATCACAGCCCGGTAGACCTTGCCCACCTGGGGCGTGAACTCGAATATGCCACGGCCGAGGGTGTCGGTGGCAATATCGCAAACCCTTGCTCCACTGTCGTCCTCGATGTGACCTGTGGTGTTAGCGGCGTATTTGCCGTCCTCATCGGTCACACTGAAAGCCACCCTGCTCCTCAGTCCGCTGACCAGACTGCCCCCTTCGGGGTAGAAGCGCATTGTCAGTGTACCCACATACGACTCCTTCGTCACCTGCTCGTCCTCCGCCCGGGTGTTGGGCAACCTGTTACGGTAACTGAACCTGTCGAGTTCGAGTCGGCTGTAGTCCCCCTCCTTCTCCGGTGACTTGAATATGGGGAACACCCTTGAGAAACAGGCGTGCATACCCCAGTTGGTCATGTGGCGCGTGTAGGCGCGCACTTCGTAGAACCCGGTCGTCTGTATACTGTCCACCCTGATGTCGCCTTCCGCCTCGCCGTCCACTATCTTCAGTTTCCTCTTCTCCACCACGTCGCCCGACGGGTTGACGAGTTCCACATACAGTATGTGGCTGAGGTCGGTCTTCCTCTCCGTGTCACAGCGTGTGACGTATGCCTTGAAACGTATGTATTCGCCTTTGAAGTAACCGGTGTTGTCGAAATGCAGGTACACCTTCTCCTGGGGGTTGTAGAGGTTGAAGCGCATGGCGTTGCGCAGGTACGCCAGTATGTTGTCCGACGGACGCGCAGCCGCCAACGAGTCAGCGCTGGCATAAGCGCATGTCAGAGAACCCGCAAGGCACAGCAGGGCAAATAACCGTCTTAAAATGTGGCTGTATGTCGTTCCTTCCCTCATTCCATTCAATCTTGTTGGTGTACGGCCGTGTCCGCGTCTCCGCAGAAGCCAATCGCAGTGCAAAGATACACATAAAGTTCCACACGCAAAGGACTTTTGCCTTAGAAATTGTTTTATTCAAATAATTATCGTAGTTTTGCACAATGGTATTCTTGACAATTTAAAATTATATGAAGTACGACTATCTGATAGTGGGTTCCGGACTGTTCGGGGCAACGTTCGCCTACAAGGCAAGAGAGGCGGGCAGGAAGTGTCTGGTGATTGACAAGCGCGGTCATCTGGGCGGCAATGTCTACTGTGAGAAGATAAGCGACATCAACGTGCATAAGTACGGCGCCCATATCTTCCATACATCAAACAGACAGGTGTGGGATTTCGTGAACTCCATCGTGGAGTTCAACAGGTACACCAACTGTCCTGTGGCCAACTACAAGGGCAAGATCTACAACCTGCCGTTCAACATGAACACGTTCTACCAGCTCTGGGGATGCACCACCCCCGTGGAGGCGGAGAGGCAACTCCGGCTGCAGCGGCAGGCGGCGGTAGACTCACTGGGCGGACGCGAGCCGCAGAACCTGGAGGAACAGGCACTGTCCCTCGTGGGCGTGGACGTGTTCAATGTCCTGATAAAGGAGTACACGGAAAAGCAGTGGGGACGGTCGTGCAGGGACTTGCCGCCATCCATCATCAAGCGGTTGCCTGTACGGCTGGTGTTCGACAACAACTACTTCAACGACAAGTTCCAGGGGATTCCGGTGGGCGGCTACAACCGTCTCATAGACGGACTGCTGGAGGGGGCGGACTGCCATACAGGCACTGACTTCTTCTCTCCTGTAGAGGGAGACACTGTTCTCAGTAAGGCGAACCACAGGGAGTGGAGGGAGATAGCCGACAAACTGGTATATACCGGGGCCATCGACGAGTACTTCGACTACTCTCTCGGGCATCTTGAGTGGCGCACTGTGTCGTTCAAGACGAGGGTCGAGAATGTAGCCAACTACCAGGGAAACGCCGTGGTCAACTATACATCGCACGATGAACCGTTCACACGTGTCATCGAACACAAGCACTTCGAGTCGTTCGGCGAGGAGGTCTACAAGAACCCCCAGACGGTGGTCAGCGAGGAGTATTCCACTGAATACAAGGCAGGAATGGAACCGTATTACCCTGTCAACGACGAACGGAACAACGCCCTGGCCGCACAGTACCGCAGCTTGGCGCAGAAGGAGAAGGACGTGATATTCGGAGGCCGACTGGCGGACTACCGCTACTACGACATGGCTCCCGTCATCGAGAGGGTACTGGATATAAAGGACTTTTAGAGAGTATTGACGGTGACTAAGATGGAGATGGGTTCGTGTTGTTATATCTCGATGGATTCGCCCAATGCGGCGAAGCGGCATGTGGACGAGATAGCCCGCAGGATGGGGTTCAGGGACATGGCGGTGAAGGTAGGCAAGGGCAAGGTCGCCACTTTCTTCCGGAAGCTGTTCAGTGTGGCAGCACTGGCACTCAGAATCCACAAGGGCGACGTGCTGCTCATACAGTACCCTTTCAAGAAGTTCTATGTGGTCCAATGCCGGATAGCCCACCTCAAGGGAGCGAGGGTCGTGACCCTGATACACGACTTGGGTACGTTCCGCCGCGGTAAGTTGACTGCGGACCAGGAAGTGAGGCGGCTGTCGCATACGGACGCGATTATAGTGCATAACCAGCGGATGAACGACTGGCTGAGAGACCATGGGTGCAGGATTCCCCTTGTCAACCTCGACATCTTCGATTACCTGTCCGCCGGTGAACCGTCAGCCGCACACGAACCGGGCGCACAGCCGTCCATCGTCTTTGCAGGTGGAATCAACCGGAGGAAGTGCGCTTTCATCTACGAGGCGGACGGTTGCCTCGACGGTTGCCACATGGACCTCTACGGATCTGGACTGGAACACGGGGCCGACAAGCACTGGAAGAACATAAGATACCATGGACCGGTAGGGTCGGACGAGTTCATCCGTACGGTCAATTCGGACTGGGGACTCGTGTGGGACGGTGATTCCGTGGACGGCTGTTCGGGCGTGTGGGGCAGTTACCTGCGAATCAACAACCCCCACAAGACATCGTTCTATCTCCGCGCCGGCTTGCCGGTCATCGTGTGGAAGGAGTCGGCCATGGCTCCGTTCATCCTCGAAAACAAACTGGGGATAGCGGTCGGCTCACTCCGGGAGATTCCGGAAGTCCTCCGCCGTATGACTCCCCGGCAGTACAGTGAGTTCAAGCGCGCGGCGATGGAGGAGAAGTCACGCCTCAACGACGGACATTATTTCAAGAAGGCCTTTGCCGCCGCCCTCGATAAATTGCGCTGATTCAAGGGGTGAATAAATCTCAAAAACTCAACATGTAATGTACGGTACATATAAAATCGTTTGCAACACAGCAGCCGGAAGAAGAAGATACATGCAGTATCTGATTCCACAAGTCATCTGTTCTGACATCGTGGACAGGTATGACATCTGGGTAAACACATTGGACAAGAAAGACATTGTGTTCTTTGAACTGCTTGCCGGGAAATACGACAAGATAAACCTTGTCTGGCAACCGGACAACCTGATAGACGGCATCCATTCCATCAACGCTTTCTACAGGCAATGTGTGGAGGACAATACCATATACATAAAACTGGACGATGACATAATCTGGTTGGACCCCAATTTCTTTGAGACTATCGTGAAATTCCGCATAGACCACCCCGAATACTTTGTGGTCTCCCCCTTGGTCATCAACAACGCAAAGACAACATACCTGTTTCAGATACAGGGCAAGTTGAATCTGGTAAGATACCAAAGGGCCGAATCGTTCGGCAAGATTTTATGGCATAGTGGCAAGTTCGCCTTGGAACTTCACAATTGGTTTCTGGACAATTACCTCAAGCCCGGGAAATGGGAAGACTTATACTGTAAAGACTATCCGATGGGCATCACACGCTTCTCCATCAACTCAATAGCCTGGTTTGGAGAACAGATGAAAGCGTTCGACGGTGTTGTTACCGGCGATGACGAAGAGTTCCTGTCGTGTGTCAAACCGACCCTGGAGGGTAAGTCCAACTGTTTCTGCGGCAGTACCGTCATCGCCCATTTTGCGTTCAGGTCCCAGCGCAAGGAACTTGACGCCGCCAACATCCTTGAGAGATATGGCGATGTCCTGTTTGAACAATGGAAGAAACAGCCTGTTATCCAAGGCATAAGTGAATATGTGCGGCAATGCATGACGCAACTAAGCACAATCAGCGAGGAAGACCTTGCGAAGTACCCGATGCCCCCATACAAGTCGAAGGCCAAAGGGAACAAGTTGAAGAAAAGGATCGTGTTCCTGTGGGGCAGATGGAAGGAGGGAAGAAATCCGTTCATCCAACAGCCTTCGTGATTGGGACAGCGGCACGGTCACATCGTGAATTGATTGGAATTAAAGTAGAACCTTTGTAGACAAACCGGCGATAAGGATGAATCTGGAGACGGAAACGAAGTGTGGATACACTATACCAAGGGAGATGAAACAGGTATGGGCGTTGCAGATGGAGATGGCAGGGAAACTGCTGGACGTGTGCAAGCGGCATGACCTACAGATTTTTATGGACAGCGGCACCCTGTTGGGCGCGGTTCGCCACCGTGGGTTCATCCCATGGGACGATGACATCGACTTTGTGATGCTGCGCAAGGACTACGACAAGTTGGTGGCGGTGGCGGACAAGGAGTTTCAGCGTCCTTACTTCCTGCAGACCACCTATTCCGACAAGGGTTTTTATAGCGGACACGCCCAACTCAGACGCACGGACTCCACAGCCCTGTGTCCCTATGAACTGAACAGTGAGTACTGCCGCGGCATTGACATCGATATATTTGTTCTCGATGGATTCGTCGAAAATCCCATTCTGCGTTTCTTCCACCGTACCGCCACCCTGGTTATCAAGAAGTCGTTGCGCGGTTACCTGACGGACATGAAGGAAGTGAAGACAGTAGGCAAAGGCATTGTAGCCGTCTTGTCGAAGTGCCTCTACCGTTTCGTGGACTACAGGAAGGCGTTCGCCCTTTACGAGGCTCTGTTCCGTATGGTGGATGCCGACAAGTCGGAGAGGGTGTCTGTCCTGTCTTACAAATACAGCTCACACAGGTGCATACGGCAGCGCAGATCATACAGCCGACAGGTGTGGCTACCGTTTGAGGACACGGAATATCCCGCGCCTGTGGACACACACGACGCTCTCGTCTGTTACTTCGGTGAGTCTTACATGACTCCGCAACACCTGCCCACAGCCCATGGACTGCGTTATCTGGACGCCACACGACCCTTCACCGAGGTGGCGGACGAACTCAAACGGCATCCCGAACGGTTTGAGGAACGTCTTGAACTGTTGTACACGGACTGACGGTATCATCCGTTACGGTTTTACCGTACCCGGTTCAGCCGCCATCATCGGCTCGTCTTCGGGCAGTGTGTACCGTTTGGCCCTGTGGTCTTCGAGAAAAATGCGGTTCAGTGTACGTTCCAGCGCCTGTAGCGTCCGTTCCCTTACCTTTGGTTTCAACTGACATTCCCAGACCGTGATGCAGTGCCACCCCATACTGGCCAGTTTATGTTGCTCCTCCCTGTCGCGTGTTTGGTTGCGCTCTATCTTGGCTTGCCAGAAATCGACTCGGCTTTGGGGCATTCTGAAGTAGCGGCAACCCTCATGACCGTGCCAAAAGCAGCCGTTGACAAAGATGACCGTGCGGTACTTGCGCATCACTATGTCGGGATGTCCCGGCAACCGTGGGTGGTTCAACCTGTAACGGTATCCATGGGCGAACAGGTAGCGGCGCACCAAGAGTTCGGGCTTGGTGTCCTTACTGTGTATTGATGCCATACAGCGACTACGCTGCTCCTTCGTCATCCTGTCCATGGTTAGGGGACATTTTCTGATACCTGTATCATATTTCGCACCGTGGGTTTGATTTCCACTGCAAAGTTACGGAAAAATGTCTACCGCACATAACACAGACATGATATTTCTCGTTTCACCCGAAGCGCCGCAAGGTGCGCCGGAACGTGTCATGTGTCATGTGTCATGTGTCATGTGTCATGTGTCATTAAGGATTTTGGGGCGGATGAATCTCTATTATACATTATATATAAATATTTATTAATAAGGTACGTGAGTGAAATTCATTTTTTCATTTTTGAAAATGACACATGACACATGACACATGACACGTAGGCCGCAAAGCGACCGTTCCGAAAACGGTACGTGCAACGTATTGGTAATGTGAGCGTTATGCACTTTATTTTATTTTGGCGCGAAAAACATGCGTCCCACCGCCGCTTTTGTCGTAACTTTGCAGCGGCTAAGACGGAAAACCCCGTGAAGTCAGGCGGAGAAATCCCGAAGACCTTGGAAAAATATCCAGAAGACGTTCGGGACGAGATAAAGGCGTTTGGGGAGGAAAATAGTATAAAAGCGCATGGAGAACGGTTCGTTTATCGGGGAGGACTACTGTTTTGCCTATGTTTTAGGGAAAAATCCATCTGTTTTTGCCTATGCTTTAGGAAAAAGCAGTATCTTTGCATCGTTGGAATAAAAAGGAAGAGGCGTGATTTACAGACAATTGACAGAGCAACTCCAGACATGGAGCGAAAAGGAGAACCGTAAGCCCCTTGTATTGCGTGGAGCGAGACAAGTGGGAAAGACTACGCTTGTCGATGAATTCAGCAAGCAATATGAAGTCTACATTAAGTTGAACTTGGAACAGAGCGCCGATGCTTTCATCTTCTCCAAGTCAGATGATGTGAGGGAAATCTACCAGTATCTCTGTGTGCAGAGGAAGGTGGTGCTGG